>JBBFME010000033.1:0-18399 GCA_037478695.1 Pseudothermotoga sp. | reverse complement strand
TGACAGGGCAGGAATGAAATGGAAGTTTTTCCATTTTTTCTCCAAATCCGTGAAGAAATCGACGTAAAACAGATCTTTCATAGCTCTTGCTCCGAAGAAATACCATATCTCCCTTTCTAAATTTTTCTGATACAGATCTATGATTATCGAACGAAGAGGTGCCATACCGGAACCTCCTGCGACGCAGATCATGATCGCATTAGTCTCACGGACATAGAATTCACCAAATGGTCCAGTGAACTCTATTTTCTCACCTTCTTTCATATAGTTGTGCACGTAGGTCGTAGCAGCACCACCAGGAACAAGTCTTATCAGAAGTTGTATCATTCCTTTTTCACTTGGTGGCGAGGAGATAGAATATGCTCTTTGAGTCACTTCGTTGATCTTTCCATAAGGTGGTATTGAAAGTTGAATGTACTGACCGGCTTTGAAATCGATCGTCTTTGGTTCGAGTAACTTGAGGGTGAGTTCTTTTATGTCATAAGTGACGTTCTGTATCTTTTCAACCAAGGCTTGATACCTCTTCGCATATAGCAATTCTTCGGGAATCTCTATCTCGATGTCCTTTTTAACCTTGATCTGACAAGACAGACGTATATTTTCCTTCATTTGTTCTTTTGATATGTAGGCTGTCTCTGTGGGAAGATATGGTCCCACATCGCTGAGTACTTTAACCTTGCATACACCACAACTACCGCGACCACCACAGGCTGATGGAATGAAGACGCCCTGCGAGGCAAGGGTGAAGAGCAAAGGAGTTCCACCTTTGACCGTCATTGTTTTTTTCTTGTTGATAGTTATTTTGACCTCTCCATAGTTGTTCACCACAGCATCAACGATCACTATAACTAAAGCGAGTACAAAACTTATCAACGAAACAATTAATGGTTCTACCAGAACTCTCATCTTTTCACCTCACTGCACTCTTATCATCCCAGAGAAACCAATGAAAGCCATTGCCATGATGCCAATAGTTATGAAGGTAAGTCCTGTACCTTTCAAACCAGCGGGTGCAGGAGTGTTGTCGATCTTTTTCCTGATAGCAGCCAAGAGAACTATCGCAAGCCACCATCCGAGTCCTGAACCAAATCCGTAGAAAAGCGACTGAAGAAGTGAGTAGTCTCTGAGTTGCATGAAGAGTGTAACACCGAGTATGGCACAGTTTACAGTGATGAGTGGCAAAAAGATGCCTAAGGTTATGTAGAGCGATGGTGAGATTCTGTCGATGATCATTTCAAGAACCTGTACAACCGCAGCGATGACAACGATGAAAATTATGTACCTGAGGTACTCGATTTTCAATGGTACTATGATATAGTGATAGACAAGCCAGTTCGCAACAGTCGTTATCGTCATCACAAATGTCACCGCCATTCCAAGGCCATTAGAAGACTTGAGATCTTTCGATATTGAGATGTAGGAGCACATGCCCAAGAAATTTGTCAATAATATGTTGCTGGTGAAGATGGAAGCAAAGAGAAGCGTTATAGGGTCAATCTTCATTTCTTATCACTCCCTTTGATCACCTTCGATTTCACAATCCATATCAAAATCGCTACCACGAAAAATGCACTCGGCGCCATCACCATAATGGTCCACGGCGTGAACCAGCTTGGCATGATGCGCACGTTGAACACCGTCCCAAAACCGAGTAATTCACGTATGAAGGCAACTACCAACAAAACTAACGTGTAACCAAGTCCGGCTGTAAAACCATCCCAGAAAGAAAGAATGGGCTTGTTTGCCTGCGCAAAAGCCTCTGCTCGTCCCATAATTATGCAGTTCGTTATGATCAAACCAACATAAGGGCCTAAAGCCTTGCTAACCTCTGGAAGATAAGCCCTCAAGATGATATCAACTATGATCACATAGAAAGCAATGATGAGTGTTTCAACCATCATTCTGATCGTGCGTGGAATATAATCCTTTATGACTGAAACGGTCATACTTGAAAGTGCCGTGACCAAAGTGACACCAATTCCCATGATAAGCGTGTTTCTCAAATTGTTGGTGACTGCCAAGGTAGAACAAATACCGAGTACTTGGATTAAGATTTGATTTTCTGTGAGAATATTCTTCTTGGCGATATTTGAAAGATCTTTCATTACTTCACCCCCAGAACATTACGCAAAAGGTCTAGGCGCTCGTTGATTATCTTTTCCACCGACTTTGACGTCTGTGTTGCGCCGGTTATGGCATCGACTTTCCCATTTTCGTGATCGAAATCACCAGATCCACTCTTTATCTTTATGACACCGTCGATTATTTTTTCAGAGCGAAACTGATCTTTGAACCATTTTTCTTCAATCCTTCCGCCCAAGCCAGGTGTTTCTGCTTGAGAGATGAACTCAAGCCCAATTATCCTTTCAACTTTTTCATCGACGGCGAGAAATCCTGTGATCGTACTCCAAAGTCCATTACCTTGAAAGATTATGCCGTAGAATTTTTGGTCATCTGCAGAAACTGTGTAGAGTTCTAAATCGTCTACAGTTTTGATTTCCACTTTCTCTGAGAAGAGTCTTAAAGCTTCACTGTCATCTTTAAAATCTATGCCAAAGGCATTCAAGATAGCTTTGATTTTGAACAAACGCTCGTTGTCGTTCACTTGCTTTGCAGTGGAGGCGTTGAGAATTGATAGAACGAATATGAACACGAAGGTTATAAGGAAAGCGAAGAAGACAGTGTAACTCTTAGAATCTTTTTTCACGCTTTCACCTTCTTTTTAGACAACACTTCATCAAGCAGAGATGCGAAGGTATTACCCATCAAAACACCAAAGCTCGTTCCTTCTGAAAAAAGTGAATACGTTCGTATCAACACTGTGCAAACACCGATGATCACACCGTATAACCACTGTGAGCTTGCCTTCTTGGGTGCCGAGACCGGATCAGTGGCCATGAAGACGGTCACAAAAAGTAAGCTACCAGAAAATAGCATTGGAATTGTTGAGGGAGCATTTGCAAGTTTCTCAAGCAAGAAGCTTAACGCAGCAGCCGAAGAAAATGTTGAGAAAATTATTCTAAGACTTGCAGTCTTTGTCAGAATCAAATAAACTGCTGCGGCAATTATCAACGGTATAGAACCTTCACCCATAGCACCAGGTCTTATGCCGAAAAACAAATCTTTCAGATCAACTGTACTGCCGGCTCTGAGCAAACCCAAAGGAGTTGCGCTGGTTATTGTGTCTGTTCTTGGCAACAACCAATTGGTCGTCATCGTGACGGGGAAGGCAATGTAGACAAATAGTCTCCCAGCGATCGCTGGATTGAAGATGTTTCTGCCAAAACCACCGTAAACTTCTTTGGCGAAAAACACAGCGAAAAACGATGCGATGATTGCAACCCACCAGGGTGTCAAAGGAGGTAGAGAAAGCGTTAACAGCGAACACGTGACCAAGACAGATTCAGTGACGGCTTTTCCCTTTTGCCTTTCCATCACGTATTCCGTCAAGATACCTGTTGTGAAGACGAATAAACTGAGCCACAACAGTCTCAAACCATAGAGATAAAAAGCGAAAAGGTAGATAGGTACTAAAGAGTAAAGTACACGTCTCATCAACGGTTGTTTTTGAAAGAGTGCCACCTACGACCCCCTCCACATTCTTGATTTTATCATTGTTTCTTGTTGTATACAAAATGAAATGAAAAAAGCCGGGGTCACTGCCCCGGCCAAAGAGTTTTCAGTACTCTTTTTACTCTCTAACACATCTTGGTGATGAATCGTAGCTTTCAACGAGACCGTTCATTACTTTCTGAATGTATTCGACCAAGACGCTATCCATTGTGAAACCAGTATCGTATCCAGGAAGATCTTTGAGCATCGTATAACCATCGCCACCACCAGCCATGTAGTTGTTCGTCACAACTACATACACTTTGTTTGGATCTATGGGTTGGTCCTTCACCTTCGCTTCGACGATTTTTCCACCAACACTCTTGTAGAAGAGATTACCAACTTGCAAAAATGCCCCTTGCCCTTCTTTTATAGTCGCCGCATACTCAAGGGTTTTCATCAACTGTTCTCCTGTCATTCTGATCACGTAGAGTGTGTTCCCGAACGGGAGTACCGTGAGAACATCTCTGATCGTGATCTTACCTGGCTTGATCGATGCCCTGATACCCCCACCATTTGTCAAAGCGACATCGGCGTTAACCTTCCAAATCATGGAATCGCATATCATATTAGCCAAGTTGGTCGTTTTTGACCTCACATTGGTACGTTCGCCATCGAGCAATATCTTTGTTTCACCTATTACGGTGTCCAACTTTTCCGCACCCAGCATCTTGAAATACGCCAAGACTGTTTTTACATAGAAGTTTTCCTCATAAGCTTTACCTAAGAATTCATAGACGTCTTTTCCTTCCGCATCTTTGCCTTTGTAGGCCTTCAGATTCACCGGAATTGCTTGCCATTTCCACGAGGTGATCTTTCCATTTTCAATTTCCAAGTCAAGTCTGCCCACATATTTTCCCCATTCCCAGGCTTGAGCTACCACTGTGTTTTTCACCAACTGGGCGTTCTCAAACTTGGTGTGACTATGGCCGTCTATGATGACGTCAATCCCATCCACGAGCTGAGCCAACTGCTTGCTGGTTGTCTTACCTTCTGTTTCTGGTTCCCAACCAAGGTGCGTGAGTGCGATCACGACATCGGCTTTTGACCTCAACTCGGGTACCAACTCTTTGCTGGTTTGCACGGCATTTTTGAAGGTCGCCCCATTGAGATGAATGGGTTCAAGTATAGCCGTTTCTTCAGTGATCAAGCCAAAGACTGCGACCTTCAAGTCTTTGAACTCCTTGATCACGTAAGCTTGTGGTTTTACAATACCTTCCGGATCGGTGAAGTTCGCACAGATAAATGGAAAGGTTGCGAGTTTCATCTGCTTGGCGAGAACACTTTTTGGCTTGTCGAATTCGTGATTGCCAAAGGTTGCAGCATCGAGTTTCATGAGGTTCAAAGCGATGATATCAGGTGCTGCGTCAAGTTGATCTGATTCCGGTACACCTGTGTTGATATCGCCAGCGTGCAAGAAAATAACATGTCCACCCTGAGATTCTACCTCTTGTCTCACTTCTTCTACGATCGAAGCGATTGCCGCAAAGCCACCGATATTTGGGTTATTCGTTTCGCTGAATGGCCAAGCATGTCCATGAGTATCGTTGATGTGGAGAATAGTGAGTTTTGCTGCATAGCTCAAAATGCAGACAATTACCAGTAGCAGGACCAGAAGCCTTTTCATGCAGAATTCCCCCTCTCAACTTTGATTTTGGGTGTAGAAGTCTCTCCGAAAATGATTCTACACCAAATCATTTGTTTCTCATGAATAATTTCAAAAGGAGCTTAACAAATAGAAAAAACGCCACGAGTAAACCGACGAGGAAGAGATAACCAGTGATTCCGAGTTTGGCAGCCATCAAAAATGTCTTGATCATATTTGAATGCCCCCTATCAAAGATATCAGTATACCTCCTGCGAGAACTGATCCAATTTGCCCAGCAGTGTTAGCACCTGCGGCATACATGAGAAGAAAGTTTGTCGGGTCTTCCTGCAAACCCATCTTGTGTATTACTCTTGCGGACATTGGAAAAGCAGAGATACCGGCTGCCCCGAGCATTGGATTGAGTTTGTTTTTCAAAAAGAGATTCAAAAATTTTGCAAACAAGACACCTGCAGCGGTATCGAATACAAATGCAACCAGACCCAAACCGAGTATCATCAGAGTTTGAGGTTTCAAGAATTTGTCGGCCGTCATCGTCGATGCTATCGTCAAACCGAGCAGGATGGTCACGAGATTTGCAAGTTCATTTTGAGCGGTCTTTGACAAACTCTCGAGGACACCACATTCCCTGAGAAGGTTTCCAAACATCAGAAAGCCTATCAGTGCAGCTGAAGTGGGTGCTAAGAGACTTGCCATTATAGTGATAGAAATCGGAAAGATGATCCTTACAATCCTTGGTATCTTACGTGCCTTGGGTTGCATTTTGATCATGCGCTCCTTTTTGCTCGTCAGAGTCTTTATAACAGGAGGTTGGATGATCGGTACCAATGACATGTAAGAGTAAGCTGCAACAGAGATAGGTCCAAGCATGTGTCGTGCAAATCGTGACGCAACGTAGATTGATGTAGGTCCGTCAGCAGCTCCAATGATTCCAATCGAAGCAGATTCTCTCAAATCAAAGCCCAGCAGTGTTGCAACCATCATCGTTCCAAAGATGCCAAACTGTGCGGCGGCTCCAAAGAGAAACATAACCGGATTTTCCAGCAGTGGTGTAAAATCTATCATTGCACCAACTGCAATGAAGATGAGCAACGGAAAGATCTCGGTTGCAATACCAACGTCGAAAAAGATGCTCAAGGCTCCTCTGTGCTGAAGCGCACCGACCATTTGATCGATTGCAGATGAAAGCGGAATGTTCACTAAGATAGTGCCGAAACCTATAGGCAAGAGCAAAGCAGGTTCATACTTTTTGACTATTGCGAGATAAATCAACAACGTACCAACGGCTATCATGATCAAATTTCCCCACGATAGCGCGAGTATCCCCGAGAACAATTCGCTGAACATTTTTTCACCTCCTGTGTTGTGCACAAAGCGTATTATAAAACAACAAGAGGAAAGAAAAAGAAAGCTCTTGTATGAAAAAATGGAACGCATTTATTTTCGAACAGAGCTTGAGTGATAGAATAAATTTTGGAGGAGGCAAACAGAAAGGTTCTGCATCAAAGATTGGGTAGCACCACCATGATCAATTTCAACAACCGATAGTTCCCAAGAGAATAGCTATGGGATGATCAGTGGATTACTCTAAGAACGAAAAGAGTGTGTCATCCAAAGAAGGTTTAAGGATTGGTAAGAGGAGGTGTTCTTTGTGAGGCCAGTTGAGATAAGACCAAAGATCTATTGGGTTGGTGTGAATGATCGTTTCACTCAGCTCTTTGAAGGACTTTGGCCCATTGGTGAAGAGGGTGTCTCTTACAACTCTTACTTGTTGATCGATGAAAAAAGTGTTCTAATCGATCTTGCAAAGTCCATTGAAACAGATGAATTCTTGAGTCAGATAGATCAGTTGATTCCAATATCGAAGATAGACTACGTCGTGTTAAACCACATGGAACCAGATCACACGGGAATTCTCGGAGTTTTGAGAAAGATAGCACCAAAGATAACGATATTGGTGAGCGAAAAAGGGCAGAAGCTACTACAGGCCTTTTATCACGTCGCCGAGAACATAAAGGTGGTAAAGGACAATGAGGAATTGAATATTGGCGAAAAGAAACTGAAATTCCATTACACACCATTCGTACACTGGCCTGAGACGATGATGACCTACGAGTTGACGAACAAGATACTCTTCTCTTGTGATGGCTTTGGTGGTTATGGAGCTCTTAGAGGAGCTCTCTTTGACGATGACTGTAAAGAGCTGGACTTCTACGAATCAGAGATGCTCAGATATTACGCCAACATAGTTGCAACTTTCAGTAAGCCAGTTTTGAAAGCCATTGAAAAACTTTCATCAATTCCAGTTGAAATCATCGCTCCTTCACACGGATTGATCTGGCGCAAGGACCCATTGAAGGTGGTAAGTCTTTACAAGAAATGGGCACAGTATATGGACAGTCCTGCAGAAAAAGGTGTAACGCTCCTGTATGGGTCAATGTATGGCAATACAGAGAAACTCATGAGCTCGGTCTTGAAAGGTCTTTCGGCATCAGGTGTGCCGACAGAAGTTTTCAACGTCACTCAGACCCATGTCAGCTACATACTCGCCTCTCTGTGGAAAAATAGAGGTGTAATAATAGGCGCACCGACTTATGAAGGTTCGCTTTTCCCTCCAATGGGAGATGTTCTCCAGATGGCAACTGTAAAACGTGTTCAGAACAAAACTGCGGCGATCTTTGGAAGCTATGGCTGGAGTGGTGGTGCATCGAAGAGAATTAGAGAAATGGTTGAGCCATTGAACTGGCAGGTGACTGAGGTCTTCGATGTGAATGGAGGGCCAACACAGGAAGATCTGCAACGAGCAGAAAGATTGGGATTCGAATTTGGGAAGAAAATCCTCGAGCAACCATGAAAGATTTAGAGCAAATAAAGGAAAAACTCTTGAAAAATGGATTCGAAATTGAATCAGAAAGACTTATACAAAATGGTGTGCAGCTGCGCATAAAAGGTTGCGGCTGTCTGAGGATCTACTGGCGAAAGAACAACGACAGGACTATCGACTTTTCGCAGATACGATCAAACTGCTTTCCAGCTCTTGCCGATCTGTTCGCTCAAGTGGAAGATGTGAAGTTGACAGGTTCCTTCCAAAACGATCTCGAAGCTCAGAGAAAGCTCTTGGAAAAACTTCCGGCCGATCCAAAGATGTATCTGCCGGCAATAGGATCAGATGAGTCTGGTAAAGGCGACTTATTCGGACCTTTGGTTGTGGCGGCAGTCTACTTGACCTTAGATCAGTACCAAGAAATCGGTGCAGAATTGAAGGATAGTAAGTCGTTGAGTAAGAAAAAGATAACGTATATGAGTGACAGAATAAGATCTCGCTGCGATCACTTTATTGCAAAGGTTGAACCTTTTGAAATAGAATCGAGAAACCTGAACGATCTCTTGGAGGGATTGCATCTACGTTGCATTAAAATCTTGCTCGAGAGAACAAAATCGTTGGTGGTTGTTTACGATGATTTTGGAGCAAGGAATATCGAAGAAGAACTGAGAGCTTATCCGGGAGTTAGAGCCTTTGGCTTCAGAAAAGGCGAAAGAAATCCTGCTGTTGCTGCCGCATCGATCGTGGCAAGAGCCGAGTTTCTGAATTGGGTGGAAATGACTTCACAGAAATATAGTAGGAAGATACCGCTCGGTGCCGGTCAAAACACTGTCGAATTCGCCAAGCATTTCTTGGCTGACTTTGGAATGGAGGAACTACGAAAGATAGCTAAGACCAATTTTTCAAATTTGAGGAAACTTCTGAATTCCGAGGAAAACTTCTGAAGTGGCTCGCCTAAGGATCTGTTCTATCACCAGATTTGAGCTTCTGATCGGCGAAGTATTTGCACTCATTCTTGAAATTGCACAGATGACACTTTGGTCGTCGAGGTTGACAGATGGTTCTGCCGAACTCTACCATAGAACCGTTTAGAGGACCCCAAAGTTCCTTTGGAACAAGTTTGGAAAGTTCTTCCTCGGTTTGCTCAGGGCGAGAAGTTTTGACAAACCCGAGTCTATTCGATATCCTGTGAACGTGCGTATCAACGGCAAGTGCAGATTTCCCAAATCCATGGTACAAGACTATATTTGCAGTCTTTCTACCAACACCTGGCAATTTCAAGAGTTCTTCAAGATCAGCCGGTACTCTTGCATTGTATTCGTGCAAGAGCTTTTGAGAAACTTGGATTATCCTAAGAGCTTTTTGTTTGTACATTCCTGATGGTTTAATCAATTCATAGAGATCTTCTGGCCTTGCAGTGGCAAGTGAGACAAGATCTGGAAATCTTTCGAACAGCCTTGCAGTTGCTAACTCGGTGTTTTCATCCCTTGTCCTCTGGCTGAGAATTGTCGAGATCAGTATTTTGAAAGGATCTTCTGTGAAACTGTTGCGAGGAAAAAGTCTCACAATTTCCCGAGCAATCTTTTCGATCGTTTCCTTCTTCGTTTGGTATACCTCCTGATGTTATTGTACAATGATTGAAGGAGGTGCCAAGCTTGAGTAGAGTGGAACGATTTGTAGAAATGATTGAAAAGATAGGTGTTGAGGCAGCCATCATCTACAACTTAGAATATTCTTCGAAGCCTTCAACTTATTATCTTTCTGGATTTACAGGTTCTTTTAGCGTCCTGGTAATCAGTCGGGAAAAACAGTTCATCATAACGGATTCAAGGTATTTAGAGCAGGTGAAACAACAGACGAACTTTGAGGTTGTTGAGTACAAAGGCAATGACATTTTTGAATCGATGAGAGCTGTTGTAGACAATTTGAAACCAAAGACAATCGGTTTGGAATTTCAGAGAATCAGTCACAACGCATTTCTGAAATTGAGCGAGAAGATTAAAGCGAATTTCGTGTCGATTGACCCTGTGATCGATACAATGAGAATGGTGAAGTCTCAAGAAGAGATCGAAAACATAAAAAAAGCCATAATGGTGAGTGAAAAAGCCTATTTGAAAACACTCGAATGCATAAGAGAAGATATGACTGAGATGGAATTGGCCGCCGAGTTTGAGTACAATATGAAGAAGTTCGGCGCACAGGGTATGGCTTTCGAAACAATCGTGATAAGTGGTCCACGAACATCTATGCCACACGGTAGACCTTCTAACAAGAAGATCAAGCGCAACGAACCAATCACCTTTGATTTTGGTGCTGTGGTAAACGGGTACTGCGCTGACATAACGAGAACGATCTTCTTCGGTAAGGCAGACGATGAATTCAAAAGGATTTACCAGACAGTCTACGAAGCACAGACATTAGCTTTAGAGAAAGGCAGCGCGAAGATGAGTGGCAAGATGCTCGATGCTGTTGCGAGGAATCACATCGAAGGCAAGGGCTACGGGCGTTATTTCGGACATGGTTTAGGCCATGGTTTGGGAATTGAAGTCCACGAATCTCCTCGAGTAAACCAATCAAATGAAGAATTGCTACCACAAAACGCTGTGGTAACGATCGAACCGGGGATCTATATAGAGGGCAAGTATGGCGTTAGAATAGAAGAAGATGTAGTGGTCGCAGAGAATTCTTTGGAAAAATTGACAAGCCTACCCAGAGAATTGTTGGAGGTGAAAGTGTGATAGAGGTTGGTGATCTGAAAAAAGGTATGGTCATAATGGTCGATGGTGAACCGTACAGAGTGGTGGATGTGAACAAGCATCACATGGCGATGGGACGCGGTATCATTAGGACAAAGCTCAAAAGTGTCAGAACTGGTTTGGTCAAAGAAGTCAACTTCAGCAGTGGGGAACGCGTCGATGAAGCTAATCTTACCTTTAAGGAAGCCCAGTTTCTCTACAGTGATGGCGATCACTATCACTTTATGACTATGGATGACTACGAGCAGTATGCACTTACAGAGGAAGAGATTCAAGATGCCAAGTGGTACTTGATCGAAAACCTTCAGGTCAGCATCGTCTTTTTGGAAGACAAACCGATTGGTATTCAACTACCGAATGTCGTCGTTTTGAAAATAGTTGAAACAGAACCGACCTTCAAGGGTGATACTGTCTCTGGTGGTGGAAAACCTGCAGTACTGGAAACCGGTTTGAAGATAACGGTACCCTTCTTTGTGGAGAATGGAGAAATGGTGAAGGTCGACACGAGGACAGGTGAGTACGTTGAACGTGCGTAGGAGGTGAGAAAATGGAAACGAAAGGTATGGGAAGTATTGACATTTCTGATAATGCAATAAAGGAAATAGCACTCAGGAGTGTATTCTCTGCACTCGAAATTGCCGATGAAAAGAAACAGAAAAAGATCAGAAAATCTCTTGAGATCGATCGTTCCCCTGAAGACAACATAACGATCAATCTGAAGATAAGCGTACCTTTTGGAAAACCTCTCGTCGAAATGTCACAAAAAATAATGGAAAGGGTGAAAATGGATATCGAAAGAATGACTGAACTTCAGGTTTCATTGGTAAACGTGACGATAGAGGACATTGAAGAGGGTGAAGAGCAGAAAGTTGAAGAGAAGGAGTGAACTCAACTCGTGGCACGTCGCAGTAAGATGAGAGACATAGTCTTCAGAGCTATCTTTCAGAACGATTTCCGTAATGAATCAGTAGATACCTTATTAGATGAGCTTTCATCCAGTTTGCAAAGACATGATTCAATTAAAGACGATGTTGTGAGATATGTCAAGGGTATCTACGAAAACTTGGCACTAATAGATGAAAGAATTTCGACTTGCCTCGAAAACTGGGATTTCGACAGATTGTCCTCGGTGGATAGGTCAGTCTTGCGTCTTGGTACTTACGAGCTGTTATACGAGATGGATGTACCGATAGAGGTCACTTTGGATGAAGCAGTTGAACTCGCAAAAAAGTACGGAACAGAAAACAGTGGCAGGTTTGTGAATGGTGTATTAGACAGGATTGCCAAGTCCTTTGCACCTGAAAGTAAGCGCTATATTTGAATCAATGGGGAGGCGGAGGTCATGTTGAACGATTTGCAGATCGCACGGTCTGCTCAGTTGAAACCAATATCGTACATAGCAGATGACCTATCGATTCCGAAAGAGTATACGAGAAATTATGGCAACTACATCGCAAAGATCTCACACAAATTTTTGAAGACTTTGAGTTCAAAGAAAGGCAAACTGGTGATAGTAACGGCAATGACACCTACACCTGCTGGCGAAGGAAAGACCACAACGAGTATCGGCTTATCTATGGCTTTAAACAAACTTGGACACAGATCTTTCGTAACTCTGAGAGAACCCTCGTTAGGCCCAGTTTTCGGTGTGAAGGGTGGTGCGGCTGGCGGAGGTTACTCTCAAGTCCTCCCCATGGAGGAGATAAACCTTCATTTCACCGGAGATATACACGCGGTCTCCGCGGCACACAACCTGATTTCTGCGATGATCGATGCACACATAAAATTTGGAAATGAGTTAGATATCGATCTGACTCGGATAACTTGGCCAAGAACCATCGATATGAACGACAGGGCACTGAGAGAAATCGTGGTTGGGCTTGGCGGCCATGCGAACGGTTATCCAAGGCAAGATCAATTCGTGATCACAGCTGCTTCAGAGATAATGGCCATTCTTTGCCTGTCGAAGGATCTGTCACATCTCAAAAGGCGCATAGGAGAAGTAGTCATAGGCTGGTCAAGAACTGGCAAACCAATCAAGGTACACGAGCTGAATGCCGAAGGTGCCGCAGCGGTGATACTCAAAGACGCCATTGATCCAAATCTTGTTCAAACGATCGAGAACACGCCGGCTCTCGTGCACGGAGGTCCCTTTGCAAACATTGCGCACGGTACAAATTCAATAATCGCCACGAGAATGGCACTTGGTTTAGCAGATTATGTGGTAACGGAAACAGGTTTCGGTTCAGATCTTGGCGCCGAAAAGTTCTTTGATTTTGTCGCACCACTTGCAGATTTGAGACCCGCTGCTGTGGTGATTGTCGCAACTATCAAAGCCATGAAATACCACGGTGGAATGTCTTTGAAGGATCTCAGCAGTGAAAACTTCGATGCACTTGCAAAAGGAATCGAAAATCTAAGAGTTCACATAGAAAATGTGAGAAAATTCGGATTGCCTGTGGTAGTAGCTCTGAATAGATTTGCTTCAGATACTCAGCAAGAGATCGATTTCACTCTGAACTACATCGAAAAACTCGGAGCCAAGGCATCACTCAACGAAGCCTTTGCAAAGGGAAGCGAAGGTGCAATCGATCTTGCGAGAAAGGTCGTTGAGATTGCAGACGAATCGAAATTCAGATCTCTTTACAGTTGGGATCTTCCCATTGAAAAGAAGATAGAATTAATCGCCAAAGAAATCTACCGCGCCAAAGAAGTCGTCTACTCCAAGGATGCAGTTGATTCGTTGAAAAAGCTCACAAAGGACGGTTATTCAAACTTGCCGATAATCGTCGCCAAGACACAGTACTCACTCTCTGATGATCCTTCGAAACTCGGCGCTCCAAGTGGCTATTCTTTCACAGTGAGAGATTTGAAGTTGTCTGCTGGCGCTGGATTTGTCGTTGCGATATGCGGCGAGATTATGCTGATGCCTGGACTTGGCAAGAAACCAAACGCAGTGAATATAGACATCGATGAAGACGGGAACATCACCGGCCTCTTTTAGGGGATGATCCTGTGTTGATTGACTGCAAATCCATCGCACAGTCGATAGATGGTGAAACTGTATCGTTGCTGAACAAGGTTTCTGTGAAGCCCAGATTACTGAGTCTCTCAGTTAGACCCGATGATGGTACTATATCTTATCTGAAGAGCCAAAAGAAAAAAGCTGATTCACTTGGGATCGAATACGAGACGATTTTTCTGCAGAATGCTGCTGAACTCAAGCACAAACTGGTAGAAGCTTCAGAGAATGGATCTATTCACGGCATATTTGTGTCACATCCTCTACCACCGGAAATCGATGAAACCGAGATCGCTGCGCTCATAGATCCACGAAAAGATGTAGAGGGTAGAAACCCTTTGAACATGGGCTATCTCGTATACGGCTATGAAGAGTTTTCACCGTGCACCGCAGCCGCAGCAGTTAAGATATTGACTGCAACAACAGATTTGGTAGGCAAGAAGGTTGCAGTTGTTGGAAGGAGTATTACTGTTGGCTTGCCCGTTTCAATCATGCTTCTAAGGCGCGACAGAAGTGCAACAGTGACAGTCTGTCACAGTAAGACCAAGAATCTCGGTGAAATAACCAAAGATGCAGATGCCGTGGTTGTTGCAGTGGGTAAGGCGGGTTTTTTAACCCCAGAGATGGTGAAAGACGACTGCATTGTCATCGATGTAGGGATAAATGTGATCGATGGCAAGGTGGTCGGTGATGTTGATAGACGCCTTGAAGAAAAGGTACGTGTAACCCCTGTTCCCGGTGGAGTAGGTGTGGTAACGACTTCGATCTTGATGAACCGAGTTGTGAAGAGTGCTCTGAGAGGTGAGAAAAGTTGAGGATATTGAGTGGTGTAAGACCGACCGGAAAACCTCACATTGGAAACTACGTCGGTGCGTTGAAGAACTGGAAAAGACTTCAGGACGAAGGGCATAACTGTTTCTATTTTGTAGCAGATTGGCATGCCTTGACCACTGCCTACGATGAAACAACACAACTCAGCTTCCACACGAGAGAAGTTATGAGATCTTTCTTGGCTTGCGGACTTGATCCAGAGAGATCTACTCTTTTTGTTCAGTCAGCCATAAAAGAACACTCGGAACTTGCCCTTCTTTTTTCGATGATAGTTCCTATTTCGTGGCTTGAAAGGGTTCCAACTTACAAGGAGATGAAGCAACAACTTTCGGACAAAGATCTCTCGAATGCCGGATTTCTGTTGTACCCAGTGTTGCAGGCGGCCGACATACTCATCTATCTTGCAGAGGGAGTGCCCGTCGGTGAGGACCAAGTTTACCACGTTGAACTCACGAGAGAGATTGCAAGGAGATTCAACTTCTTGTACGGTGAAGTTTTTCCTGAGCCACAGTCTCTGCTTTCCATAGTACCAAAACTTCCAGGTACAGACGGTCGAAAGATGAGCAAGAGTTATGGCAACATAATTGTACTCGAAAACACACGCGCCGACCTTGAAAAAGCAATTCTTCCAATGATGACAGATCCTGCCAGAAAAAGAAGGACAGACCCAGGTGACCCCGAAAAGTGCCCGGTGTGGAGCTATCACAACGCCTTCGGGATAAATGAAGAAGAAAGTCAGTGGGTTATCGAAGGATGTACTAAGGCAAAGATAGGGTGTATTGATTGCAAGAGGCTTCTTCTGAAAAACATGTTGAACGAACTTGAGCCGATATGGGAGAGATATGCCAAAATAGATTCTGATCCACACTATGTGGATGACGTTATTGAAATGGGCAACATGAAGGCGAGAACCTTTGCCCAAGAGACTATGCGCCGAGTTAGAGAAAAAATGCATTTGATGTTCTGAGGTGATCTTTTGGAGATTGTATTTCGCCTTGAGCAGTTCGAAGGTCCGCTGGACTTGTTGTTGTACCTGGTCAAAAGGCGTAAAATAAGTGTACGCTCTGTCTCGCTTTCACAACTCGCCGACGAATTCATTTCTTACATCGAGCAGATGAAGAAATTAGACCTGAACATCACCTCTGATTTCATTGCAATGGCAACCCAATTGATGGAAATCAAATCGAAGTACATGTTGCCCTCATTGACTGAAAAAGAAGCAAAACAATTGACTCAGCAAGAAGAAGATCTTTATAGAAGAATCGAAATGTATGAAAAGATAAAACAACTGAGTTCTGAGATTTCACAAAGAGTTAAAGATCTTGGTTCAAGGCAGCTCATCAAATTGCCCTCGCTGCCACAGATCGAACAGGAGAAGATAAAAAAGATTTTGCAGGCAGCCCTTCAAGACCTCGATATTCGTAAGGCGGTCTACAGAATTCACAGACAGGCGATGACCGTTGAAGAGGCTATGAACAAAATTCTCGATCTATTGACAAGCAACGGCGAACTCACCCTATACAGTCTGCTCAGCACAGGCGAGAGCCGTTATCAGATTATAGTCTATCTTCTTGCGGTACTGGAGCTGATCTTTTTCAAGAAGATCCTCTTACTTGAAACGAAAGACGATTTCGTATTGAGGAGGAATGACCTTGAACCTTAAAGCTTCGGTAGAAGCTTTGATATTTGCTGCTCGCGGTATGACCTTAGAAAGACTCTCAAAGATAACCGAGACTGATTTAGACACAGTTGCAAAAGTTGTTGAAGAACTCATCAAAGAGTACTCTGATGAGGATCATGGAGTGGAATTGAAAAAGGTCGGTGATGTGTACCGTTTCTACACAAAGTCTGAATATGCACAGGTTGTTGGAAAAGTTGTGAAAACCTTCTACTCAAAACTCTCTCCAAGTCAAATGGAGATAGTGGCGGCAATATTGCTGAATGGTCCTTCTACCCTACAAGCGCTCAACTATCTGAGAGGAAAGGATTCTTCGGCGATAGTGAGGTCTTTACACAAATCAGGAGTGTTGACCAGAAAAAGGCAGTCTAATACCTACATCTATCAGTTGAGTGAAAATTTCAAGAATTTCTTGATGGTAGAAGGGGTGCTCGAACAGTTAGTCGAGCACCCAGAAGGTACTAAACCTTCATCTTCGGCTTCTGAGCCTTGACAAACTTGCAAACACCATGTGGGCAAGAAATTGAACCAATGTGTTTTATGAAGTCCTCCTTGAAGTTTTCGAGGATTGAAAGCAGTGGAACATTGATGCTCTGTCCCAGACCACAGAGAGATGCTTCTTGTGTGACGTAGGCAATCTGTTTCAGCGTTTCGAGGTCTTCAAATTTTCCTTGACCTTTAGAGATTTTCTCGAGTATCTGAACCGCAAGCCTTGTGCCCTCTCTGCAAGGTGTACACTTACCACAAGATTCATGCTCAAAGAACTGCATTGTGTTGAGCGCAACATCGACTGGACAGGTACCTTCTGACATTGCCAAGATAACTCCAGAGCCTATCGAGACACCGTGATTCTTGAAAGAATCATAGTCTAATGGAACATCGAGTTTATCTACACCGATGAAAGAGCCTGCCGTTCCACCGGTTTGAACCATGTACAGTTCTTTGCCTCCAACAAGGCCTCCACCGAATCTGTATATCAAGTCACGAACCGTTGTACCCATTGGAACCTCGACTATGCCACGTCTGACGACATTACCGACCAACGAGAAGACCTTTGTTCCAGGTGATCCAGCAGTGCCAAAGGATTTGAACCACTCTGGACCATTTAGAATTATCGGCGGAACGTTTACAAAGGTTTCCACGTTGTTGATAACGGTTGGTTTGTTGAAAAGACCGTTTGTCGGTGGATACGGTGGTTTCAGCCTGGGCCTGCCGGCTTTCCCTTCTATCGACTCGAGCAAAGCTGTTTCCTCACCGCATATGTAAGCTCCTGCACCAAGTCTGACTGTGAGATCAAAGCTAAAGCCACTACCCATTATGTTCTTTCCAAGTAAGCCGTATTCATAAGCATCCTTTATAGCCTTCTGTATGTTCTCCACCGAACCGTAATACTCACCGCGTATGTATATATAACCTTTCGTAGCACCAACTGCATAACCGCAGATGATCATAGATTCAACTACAGAGTGTGGGTCACCCTCCATGATGAGCCTATCTTTGAAGGTGCCCGGTTCCCCTTCGTCGGCGTTGCAGATAACGTACTTCTGGTCAGCTTGAACTTTGGCTGTGAACTCCCACTTCAAACCTGTTGGGAAACCTGCTCCACCTCTTCCTCTTAATCCGGATTCTTTAACCTCTTTAACAACATCCTCGGGTTTCATCTCAAACAACGATTTTCCCAACGCTTCAAATCCACCTATTCCGATATATTCCTCTATATTTTCTGGATCGATTTCACCCGATCCTTTTAAAACAATTCTTTCCTCTTTTGGTCTTTCAAGTGTAACGGTTTCACCTTTTACAAGTTCACCTGAAAAAACGAGATCCTTGACTATTCTTCCTTTTAAAAGATGCTCGTTAACGATTCTTGGAACATCTTCGCTTTTAACATTGACATAGTAAACACCTTCTGGATAAACAACAAGAACAACACCTTTTCCAGATATTCCAAGATTACCTGTTTCTGCAACCATAATCTCATCTGAAAGTCCTGCTTTTTCAATCTCCTTTTTCAATTTTTCCAAAATCCCTTTAGCACCTGCAAGGAGAGTTTCTGGATCAATAGAAACC
>JBBFME010000032.1:0-18465 GCA_037478695.1 Pseudothermotoga sp. | reverse complement strand
ACTCTTGAAACCTCTTTTCCACGAGTTCTCTTGCCTCATCTCTTATCTTGTTCAGATCCTCCAAAAGTGAGACCTTCATCTCCTCCCACAAAGATTATAAATCAACTTCATTGACAACAGTGGTATAATTATTTGGAATCAAACTGGAGGTCGAGAGATGTCGGTCAGCCAAATCATGGAATTGTTGAAGAATCACGGGCTAAAGATCACGCCACAGAGAGTTGAAATATTGAGGTTTCTGCAGAACAACAGAATACACCCAACAGCACAGCAGATCTATGAGCACGTTCTCTCCAAGGTAGGTAGTGTTTCTTTCACCACAGTCTATAACACACTCCATACCCTCGAGCAGATGGGTTATGTGAAGAAGATATCGATCAACGAAACTACAACGATATACGATGTAGACACATCGAGCCATGGCCACTTTGTCTGCAGAATCTGTGGAAACGTCTACGATATAAATTACAGAGCCACCGTAAATGTGCCCGGCACAGTTGAAAGGACTGAATTGATTGTCTATGGGGTGTGCACGCAGTGCAGTGAATATCTTCAGCGCAAAGGCTAAAGTTTCTTTCGAATCTCCTTTTTCTGGTAGAATTCCAATTCATCGCCCTCTTTGATATCTGAACTTCCTTTGAGCTTAATCCCGCACTCTTGCGGTGCATCTACTCTATCAACATCTTGCTTGTAATGTTTCAAAGTCTCTATTTCATCAGCAAGCACAAATGTTCCATTTCTGAAGATCTTCACAGTACAACTCTTTGTCACATAACCTTCTAAGAGTTGAACGCCTGCGATTGTGCCGACCTTCTTTATGTCGAAAACCTTTCTGATCTCGCCACGTCCCACCAATTCCTCGACTATTTCAGGTTTCAGCATACCTTCAAGGGCAAGCTTCAAGTTGTCGAGCAGGTCGTATATGATTTCATAGGTTTTGATCTGCACACCTTCACTCTCTGCTGTTTTTCTCGCTTGTGAGTCGACCTTCACTCTGAAACCGATTATGATTCCATTGCTCGCAGAGGCAAGCATTACATCGCTGTTGTTTATCGCCCCAATCGATGAATGCACTACATTTACTTTTATTTCCTCACTCTTGATCGAGTTTATAGCATTCTGTACAGCACTCAGTGAGCCAAATGTATCGGCTTTGAGCACTATGTTCAGTTCTTTCTTTTCACTTTCTTCCATCATCTTGAGGAGTTCTTCCAGTTTGATCTTTCTCTTAGTGGCTCTCTCTTTGTCGAATCTCTCCTTGAGTTGTTCTGTTACAATCCTTGCAGTTTGAAGGTCTGCTACGGCATAGACCATGTATCTGATATCTGGTACCTCTTCAAACCCAACTATCATGACCGGTTGCGATGGTTCAGCAGTTTTTATCGATCTACCCTTGTCGTCTATGAGCGTTCTGACCTTGCAGTATACAGGTCCAGAGACCAAGTAATCTCCCACACTTAATACGCCATCTTTCACTATCACATTTGCGACTGGCCCAAGTGCTCTGTCCAATTTGGATTCTATGATCACACACCTTGCTGGTCCCTTGGGGAAACATTTTATCTCCTTCATCTCTGCGACTAACAAGATCATTTCGAGCAACTCGTCTATGCCAACGCCAGTTCTTGCTGAGATCGGCACAACTATGGCATCTCCACCCCAATCTTCTGGAACCAAGTTCAAGCTATCTACCAATTGGCGCTTGGTTAATTCGACATTTGCATTTGGTTTGTCTATTTTGTTTATTGCCACAATAACTGGTACACCAGCTGTTTTCGCATGATTGTACGCCTCGATTGTCTGAGGCATAACGCCGTCGTCGGCAGCCACGACAAGCACAACAATATCTGTGGCTTGAACTCCTTTAGCACGCATCTCAGTGAAAAGCTCATGCCCTGGGGTGTCGATGAAGGTGATCTTCTTACCATTATGAACTACCTGATAGGCTCCTATGGACTGTGTGATGCCACCTATCTCTTGTTCTGCTACTCTTGTCTTTCTGATTCTGTCTAAGAGAGTCGTTTTACCGTGATCGACATGACCCATCACCGTCACCACAGGTGGGCGGGTTGTCAATTCATTTCTGTGGACTGTATAGAGTGTCTCGAAATATCTCTCGAGTTTCTCCAGTTCATTTTCAACGATCTCTTCTTGTTCTACCTTTTCGGAACTCTGTTGGAATTTCAAGCGGTACCCATACATTCGAGCTATTTCTTTGGCAAGTTTCTCATCGAGTTGTTGCATTGGTTTTAGAACAATTCCCTTAGCGAACATGTCCTGTATGATCTTGTTCAGAGCAACGCCTATCTTCACGGCAAAGGTGTTCAACTGCATTTCTTCAGGCTTGAGGAGGACTTCCTGAGCAACCTCTTCTTCCTCTTCTTTTTCTTTTTTGGGCTTTGATACCTTCGCCTTTACGGCTGTCTCCTCTTCTTCGAAAATCTCAAGGATGAGGCTCACAGTCTCTTCATCTATATAGCTCATATGATTCTTCACGTCCAAACCAAGCTCCTCAAGTTCTTGAAGGAGCTCTTTTGCTGACATGTTCAACTTCTTGGCGAGTTCGTACACTCTGAGTCTTGGCATGTTTCACACTCCCTTTCAAGTACCCTTTGTGTATTTTACACGATTTGTTTGCCTTTTGTCTGAAGAGTTTTTAAAATCTTATGTTATAAACTTAATCGAGTATGCGGTGAGGAGGTTATATCAGATGACATCGATCTTCTTGCAAGATGTTCTCGAGCAACCAAAGGCTCTCAAAGATCTTTTGAAGCAGAAAGACACCTTGGTGAGAATGTCAAAGGCACTTCGCCATGACAGTGTACTTTTTCTTGGAATGGGGGCGTCGTACTACGCCTCTCTTTACGCTACTATTTACCTGCGCTCTCATGGAATAGATGCGCAGTGCAGAGAACTTTCTGAGTTCATATGGTACGACAGTGAAAAGTTGCTTGAAAAATATGAAACGATCTTTTTGGTCAGTCAATCTGGTGAAACAGCAGAATTAACACGCTTTGTAGACTTGTTCGCAGGAAAGATTGATAACTGCGTCCTCGTCACAAACAATCCCCGATCCTCTAACGCGAAAGCTTTCACCGAATCGAGAGTTTTTCCAGTCTTTGCGGGTTTGGAAAGAGCTATGGGTTCGTCGAAAACCTTTCTGAACACCATAGTCACTCTACTCATTGTTGCCTCGGCTTGGACCGGTGAAGAGCTCAATTACGAAAGATTGATTGAGTACGTCGAGAACACTTTGAGCATGGATATCGAACTCTTCACACAGGATTTACTCAGGAAAGAAACTCCTATTTTAGTTGCAAGAGGCTTTGCAATACCAATTATGAGAATGGCTCAGCTCACGCTCGCAGAGATAGCAAAGATCAACTCTGTTGTGTACAGCGGAGCAGGCTTTAGGCATGGGCCCATGGAATTGATGGTCACCGATCCAACGGTTGTTGTCACCGCGCTTCGTGGTAAGACGCTTGGATTGACCTTAGATCTTCTTGGAGATCTTTCTTCGTACGAGAATATCTGGTGCATAACCGATTACAATAAACCTATCGAAAGATCTCTCGTCATAAAAGAAGGACTTGAAGAGCCTTTGTCGTCTATACCTGTTATGGTTATCTTTCAAAGGGTTGCAAATGATTTAGCGGTTGCGAAAGGTTACGAACCTGGTGTTGGCATGATCGCTTCAAAGGTCACAAAAAAAGAATAAACTCTCATCGTCGAGCCGAAGTCTTGAGCGATTGAACGGTCTCGAAGCTCATGCCAGCTTTGAACCAGTAAGGTAACACAGTGTTGTTGAGGAGTGCTGGATCTGTTTCTGCATCCAGCATTCCTTTTTCGACAAGCATCTGCCAATCATCAGATCCGTAGATTGGGGTGTACTCGTTTATCGATACAGAAATGCCCTCGTTTCTGCAAACTTCCACTGCTTTCAGGACATCCTCGGCTTTCTGAAAAGGCATGTTCACCATTACATATGCCTGTACTTCCTCTTCAGTGAAACCTGATTTATGCAGAATTCTTGCAGCATTTATCAAGTCCTCATCGTAAACCTTTCCACCAGTGACTCTTTGCAGATGGCCTGAAGTTTCATAACCGAGTTTTATCGTCTTGAAACCAGCCTCTTTCAAAAGAGCCGCAAGTTCCTCATCGACAAGTCTGGCATGTATCCCATTTGGCAGGTGGTAATTCACACCAAGATTTTTTTCGATGAGTAATCTGAGCAAGGGTTTGAAGTGATACTCTCTGTTGATCAGTATGGCGTCATCGAAAAATACCACGTCTTTCACCTTGAAAAGATCAAGGTATTTCTCGATGCTGTTGACAACTCTATGAGGTTCTCTTTGGATGAATCTGTTCCACAGCTTCGGTGAGATACAATAGGTGCAACGGTATGGACAGCCAAGTGATGTCAAAAAGACTAAATAACCAACCTTTTCATACAGTTCGTAGGCCGGGTCTAAGATCTCAAACCAATTTTCAAAATCGAAGTTCAAATCCTCCTTGAGAAAAGTACTCATCAATCGGTTTATCTGCGACAATTCTCCGCTGAAAACGAAATCTGCCTTTGTGTTCTTCTCGGCGTGCTTTGGATACAGTCTTGCGTACAAACCTCCGAGCACAATCGGTACAGCCGGCATAACTTCTTTGATAATCCTTATCGTTTCAGCAACGCCCGGCCACCAGTATGTCAAAGAAGAAGTCACAAATACCGCATCTGGTTTACCTGCGTCCTTCAACTGGCTCAGGAAATACTCTACAGGTGCACCATAACGTTTGTACCTGCGCGGGATATTCTTCAAGAAAGGAGGCTTTTCAACCTCTTGCTCAGCGAATTTGCCCGTTCCAAACTTTTTGTCCGGCTTTACCTTGGTAAAGTTTGCCAATTTGGGATCATGGCGATTCAAAAGGTCAATCAATCTGACCTCAAAGCCAACCTTTTTGAGAAATGCACCTACATACAATATGCCCAACGGCTTGAGCCAGAAATCGTACGCGGCAAAATCATAAATCCACGGATTTACGAGCAAGATGTACATTTTTTCCGCCAGTACCTATACATCCCCTTCAGAGTCAAATCTGGATCTTTGACGTCATGCCGAACGAGTTTCTCTAAGATCTTGCTCTGCCCTCCTGTGAGAAAGATCTTCGGTTCATTGGAAAAACATCTTTTCACTTCCTCGACGATCCCGTTGAGTGCATGAGCAGTTCCCTTTACAATACCTATTCTTATATTCTCAGCGGTGTCCTTACCCACACAATTGCCTGGCGTATGCAAGTCTACTTGCGGGAGTTTCGCAGTTTTTTCAAATAATGAATATGCGGCGGTCATCAAACCAGGCAATATTGCGCCACCTTCATAGGAATTCGACATCAAAACGTCTACCGTTATGGCTGTACCTGAATCGAGAATTATTGCGTCTTCACAGATATCGGCAGCTCCGATGACATTGGCAACCCTGTCGGCGCCGATCTCAGATGGGCTTTTCACATTCCACTTTATGTCAAGTCCATCGCAAGCTTCAACCCAGAAGCTCCCAACACCGAGGTACTTGTCGCAGAATCTATGGAAGATGTAGTTCACCGATGGGACAACCGAGGCAATGACTACTGAATCGATTTCAGACGACTTTATCGCTGCATTGTCGAGCAAGGTTCTGAGTATTACGAACAGCTCGTCTTCCGTTTCGAATCTGTGAGTCGACAGCCTCCATTTCAAAAAATTCTTTCCGTCCCTTGTTATACCAGCGACGGTATGTGTATTTCCGACGTCGAAAAGTAAGAGCACAGATTCACCTCCGAATATATAATATAACCTAAAAGGAGGTGTTCAAAATACACCCTTCGGTTATCGTAAACAGTCTGGCAGTTCTTGCCGGCGCAGCTTTGGGTTTAATTCTTGGAAAGTCGATACCAGATACTTTGAGGAAGGTCTTGTTTCAAGCTGTGGGCCTTACCACTATCGGAATAGGTATAAAGATGACCCTCGAGACATCAGATTTCATCGTGGTTTTGCTTTCACTCGCCATGGGAGTGGTGGTTGGGGAGCTTCTGAGAATAGAAGACAGAATAGCCGCCGTTGGGAAGATCTCGAAAGATTCGAGCAGATTTGCAAAAGGCTTAGTGACCGCCGTAACCCTTTTCCTCGTTGGACCTATGACGATAGTTGGTTCTGTGAGGGCGGGCTTGGTCAAAGACGGTACACTCATCTACATAAAGTCAGTGCTCGATTTCATCTCTTCGATAATCCTTGCTTCTCTCTATGGTTTAAGTGTTTTGGTGACATCAATTGTGGTGTTATTAGTTCAAGGGTTCTTAGTTCTTTTCTCTTCACAGCTTGTCTTTTTGACCGACAAAGCCTACTTAGCCAACTTCACCGGTGCTGGTGGCCTGATCGTAATAGCGATAGGCATAAGATTGCTTGAAATCAAAGATATTAGGGTTGGGAATTTCTTACCGGCGCTTTTCTTCACTCCGGTTGTTGATCTCGTGGCAAGGATGATATCCAAATGATTACACAGGTCATTTCTTCTTTTGCCATTTCCCTGTTAATGACACCACTTGCCATTTACCTTGGCAAGAAGCTGGGAATTGTCGACAAGCCAGATGGTAAACTGAAAACGCATCAGAAGATAACTCCATATCTCGGAGGATTGGCGATCTACGCGGGTGTACTACCTTTCATTGTAAGAGACATTAGAATGTTGATGCTGTTGAGTGTCATGTTCCTCCTCGGTCTTCTCGATGACACAAAACAACTCCCATGGTATCTCAGATTGATTGTGGAGTTCGTAGTTGGGGTTTTTCTTTCCATGAGGTTTGCAAGTGGAATCATTCAAATCTCTTTTTTCACTTTCCTATTTGTCTTGATTGTAAATGCGGTGAATATGATCGATGGAATGGATGGAGTATGTGCGACATTAACAATGGTCGGGATGATTTTTTCAGCAGAGCCAACCATTCGATGGGCAATCTTCGGTTCGGCTGGAGGCTTTCTCGTTTTCAATTTCCCACCAGCAAAGATCTTCATGGGTGATGCTGGTAGTTATACAATAGGGTTTCTCATAAGTTATGTGACTTTCTCAAACCTAAAAGGATCTTTTCATCTATCACCTTTTCTACCCTTTTGGGTTTTCTTTCTCGATATCTTCGGTAGTGTGATCAGAAGATTGCTCGCTCGCAGATCGCCCTTCTATGGCGACAGAGATCACATATACGATAAAATTCCCCGCAGAGTTGCAGGATCAAAGGTGGCGAAAGATCGTAAAACTCTATTGCTCGTTAATGTTCTCGCAGTATGCTTTGGTTCGTTGAGATATCTCAAGTATGGTGTCTTCATAGCAATAATCATGTCTGTTGTGGTACTCTTATTCTTGAGGATGTTCTGGTATGACGAAGGAGGAAAGTAGATGAGTAAGGTGGAAGAGATTTTCATTCACATAACTGTTATAGTGGTTGCTCTCTTTGCAAACAAATTTGTGACTTATGAATTCAGCGTACCAAAGTACGCAATATTAACTGCATTTGCACTCATTCTCGCAGCGGTCTTGGTCTATCGTGCCTATAAAGAAAGAGAACTGAAACTGTATTTTTCAATGGCAAACCTCAGTTGGTTTCTCTTTTCCATTGCCTCACTTTTGTCCACGATCACAGTCTATAGAGAAAATCGTCTGTATTTCAAATACTCCATAGACATAGCCATCTTTGTTCTCCTGACAGCACTCATAGGTCTGTATGTGTCAAACAAATTCAGAACCAAAGAGCACATAACGAGAATACTCTTAACATTTGTTGGTACAGGAACTATCGTGGCGATCGATGCCCTTCTGAATTTCTATACCGGCAAGAGTATTTTCCTTGGAACAGTTGGCGAACCTTTTTCAAGAGCATCGATCAAGAGTACCATCGGAAACACGATCTTTGTGGCGAATTATATGACAATGCTCTTGATTATCTCTCTGTACTTCATCTTCAGTTTTGATTTCGGTTGGAAGAAGTACAGTTACAAGAACACGTTCTTGATAAAGGTTTTTTCTCTTGTAACTGCATTTTTGGCTCTGATCACCATAATTGTGAGCCAAACGAGGTCAGAATACATTTCCTTGATACTTTCGACAAGCATTTTGATTTCTTTCTACCTCATCTACTCGAAGAAAACACAGGTGAAAATTGACAACGAGCAGGTCGAAAAAGATCATCCGAGATTACACAAGCTCAATAGATTGTTGCTGGTGATTTTGTGTGTGGGTGTATTGGCTATTTTAATTGCTTACAGCACCGATAATCCTTTGACTGGCAAGGGACAACTATCAATAACGAGCAGGTTTTCAGCGATGGCAAGTGTGTCGAGCAGAGATGAACGCTTCTTGGCATGGCTTGCTTCCATATACCAGTGGAAAGACAACAAGATTCTGGGAGATGGGATTGGGACCTACCAGGTGAAAGCCATCGACACACTCGAAGAGGCGATGAAAGATCATCCAGACCTCTTGTACGGCTGGAACAACTTCAAGCGAACACACAACGATTATCTGCAGGTTCTCGGTGAAACTGGGGTTTTGGGTTTTGCAAGCATTGTACTACTTGCAATTGTTCTAATAGTCTATGCTTTCAGATATCTCGGTTCTGTCACCAACAGAGACGACCTGTTGTTGTTCTTGATTTTCGCCTGTGCCTTCATTGGTTTCATGATTCAAAGTTTTTTCAGTTTCCCAGGACATCTACTGCCAAATTCACTGTTAGCATTGTTTGTCGCGGCAACGGCAACTGGCAGATATTTCAATGAAAGAAAGATCATGGCTTGGGAGATAAAGCTCAAGAGGTTTGGTCTTGCCTTATCTCTCATTCTGGTGATGGTGATAACATCCGCTTCAGCTTATCTGAAATGGAATTATTTCATAAGTGAGGTCCATTTCAAAAACGGCAACAACTATTACAACGGTTTGATCAGCATATCGAACGATAAAAATCTGTTCCAGCAGTATGAAAAAACGTATGCACAGAAACTCGAAGAACTCAACACACTTACAGGTGAGTTCACCTACTTGAGGCCAGAGAACTACAAGTATTCAAATCTCTCAGGTGTTGAGTTGGAAAAGCAGAGAATAAAACAAATTGCCACAATCAGAGCCGAACTCGAGAAGAATCTTTCGACCATTCGGAATAACTTGAAAAAGGCTGAAGAGTTCGAGAAAAGCTACACACAAAAAGCAGAGGAAGCCTTGTTCAAAGCACTGAAATTAAACCGCATCTATGGAAAATCATACTTCTATCTTGCCTCACTCTCTCTAAGACCATTGAGAATCGAAAAGCTGACAAATGCACTTACCAAGAAGGACTATTCTGTCCTTAGGCAAGAATTTGATCTCTACCAAGAATACATTGCTGCACAATATCGAGATACAGATCTGTTGTTTACAACTGAACTGCTCGAGAAAAAGCCCGAGCTGACTCAGGTGATTGCCACCATGCAAGCGATAGTTGATTCCTGTGGACTTTTTAAAACTTCGTTGTTGTCTTTCAACGAACGTAACACTTACAAAGGCTTGGCCACGAGATATCATTCTCTCTGCGATGCCATTGATCAGCTGGTTAATCAACTTGAAACTTCTAAGGACGATCCTGTGGTTCAACAAGCAATCGACGAGTTCAAGAAACTAAGAGAAAGATATCTTGAAGAGTTCATAAGATATGCAAAGGCTACTGTTGACAAATTGCCAGGCGGATGGAACAGATTTCCCGATTGGAAGAACCTAAATCTCTACAGGGCAATTTCAGGCGAAGACATTTACAGGTTGATGGCAACCTTAGCAGTGTCGATCAATTCTGTCACTGATGAGAAGATTTTCAGTTTGATCGAGTACTTGGCACAGAAAGAAAGTTGGGCTTGTGAAGGCATGGCGTCCAAAGGTGTATGGGCTGTGCCGGATGGTGTGGCTGAATATCTGTGGGCGGCTGCCGCACAATTCGAGAAATCTGACTCAGAAAGGGCTAAAGATCTTTACAGAAAAATGATGCAGCTTTACCAACCGGCATACAGTAGAATCGGCGAAGATATAAAGAGGTTTGACGTAGAAAAGATTGTGGAGAAATATCTCGGCGATATAGCTGAAGCGCTGTCGAATGCTCTACTTCAAAGTGGAGTTTCTGTAGACAGAGTCGAAGCTGTAAAAGGAACTATTGGAGAATTTATCCCGCAGATTCAGAGATATCTGAGAAACATCGACTGGGAGGCTATAGTGAGAGCTGAACTCAATTCTATTGTTTATGACAAGAAGTACAATCAGAAATTTACTTTGACTAACAGCATACCAAATGCGTTGAAAAACGAGGTACTCAATCTCATCACTCTTGTGATCAAAGATCAGACTAAGGCTTCGCAAGCCTTTGACAAAGTTTCCTCTGCGATAGTCAATTTGCCCAGTGAACTTCTTCTCTGGGAAAGAGAAAGTCGCTTTTTGGCCTTCTATCAACTGCTTTCGTCAAAGCAAAAAGATTTCGCCATGGGTAAGTAGGAGGTGAAAGAATGGTTTGGCGAAGCACAACGGTACTCGTTGTTTCCAAAGATGGCAAAACGGTAATGGCGGGAGATGGACAGGTTACATACGGCAACACCGTGATGAAACACGGTGCGAGGAAGATCAGAAAGATAGCAGATGGACAAGTCTTAGCAGGCTTTGCAGGCTCTGTTGCCGATGCGATGGCTCTTTTTGATAGATTTGAATCGAAACTCAGAGAATGGGGTGGTAATCTGGCAAAGGCGGCTGTCGAGCTTGCAAAGGATTGGAGAACCGATCGTGTCCTCAGAAGACTCGAAGCGTTGCTACTCGTAGCAGACAAAAACAACGTGCTCATCATATCGGGAACAGGCGAGGTCATTCAGCCCGACGACAACGTCGCAGCAATTGGCTCTGGTGCACCTTATGCTATCGCGGCTGCCCGTGCATTAGTGAGAAACACAAACCTTGACGCAAGAGCAATCGTTGAAAAGTCTATGGAAATAGCCAGTGAAATATGCATTTACACCAACAAGAACATAACGATTGAGGAAATCTAAGGGAGTGAAGAGGTATGAACTTCGATGAACTGACACCGAAAGAGATTGTCAAAGAACTGGACAGATATATAATCGGGCAGCATCAAGCGAAAAGAGCTGTTGCAATAGCCATCAGAAATAGGATTCGCAGGCAAAAATTGCCTGAAAATTGGCAAAAAGAGGTTCTTCCAAGGAACATACTGATGATAGGACCAACAGGAGTCGGTAAAACAGAGATCGCAAGAAGGCTCGCTCAACTGTCTGGTTCTCCTTTTCTCAAAGTGGAAGCAACAAGGTTCACAGAGGTCGGTTATGTTGGTAAGAACGTTGATTCGATGATAAGAGATCTCGTTGAGATCAGCGTCAACATGGTCAAAAAGGAGAGGATCGAGCAAGTAAAAGAAAAGGCAGAACAGATGGTAGAGGAGAGAATACTCGATGCACTCGTACCTGAGACGAGAAAACCCCAAGGCATAGGTATAATGGGCATCTTCGGTGGAGCACAGCAACAGCAACCATCACCGGATGAAAGAAGAACTTTGAGACAAAAAAGGGAAGAGATGCGACAAAGGCTCAGAAATGGTGAGTTAGAAGAAGAAATCATCGAAATCGAAATAGAGAAAGAGGTCTCACCGTTTATGGGAGTTCTCGGTCAAGGAGAGTTGGAAGATCTCGGAATCGATCTGAGCAGTATGCTTGGTAGCCTGATGCCTAAGTCGCGTCAGAAGAAGCGAATGACAGTCGCAGAGGCTCGAAAGGTTTTGCTGCCTATCGAGGCAGAAAAGCTCATAGACATGGACAAAACCACCCAAGAAGCAATAGAGAGGGCACAGAACCGTGGAATCATCTTCATAGACGAACTGGACAAAATTGCGATGAAATCTTCAGGTGCTGGTCCAGATGTCTCCAGACAAGGTGTTCAAAGAGATTTGCTCCCCATTGTGGAAGGTACAACGATAATGACCAAGTACGGTCCAGTGAAAACCGATTACATTCTCTTCATCGGTTCTGGAGCCTTCCACATGAGCAAACCGTCTGACTTGATACCAGAGTTGCAAGGGCGTTTTCCAATAAGAGTGGAACTTTCTTCGCTGACCCGTGAAGACTTCATCAGAATATTGACCGAGCCAGAGAACGCCATAACAAAACAATATCAAGCACTCCTATCGACCGAAGGAGTTGAACTGATTTTTTCACGCGAGGGTGTTGAAGAGATCGCAAGGATTGCGTATGATTTGAATCAAAAACTCGAGAATATAGGTGCCCGAAGGTTGTACACAGTGGTAGAGAAGGTTTTGGAAGATATTTCTTACGAGGCACCAGGACTTCCCGAGAACAAGGTCATAATAGACGCAAAGTACGTTAGAGAGAAGCTCAGCGCAATAGTTGCTGATGAAGATGTGAGTTCGTACATACTGTGAGAGGTGTTGACAGATGAACAGGAAGGTGAGAGAAGCCCTTTTGGCATATCTTTTCTTGTTGCCTTCCTTTTTCATCCTCGGCACCTTTGTCTTCTGGCCTGTTGGCTTTTCTTTCGTCTTGAGTTTTTTCAGATGGGATTTCAAAAACATGAAAAACCCCATCTTCGCAGGCTTTGAAAACTACGCTGAGATCTTTCGGTTTCACAGTCTACCAACTCATTCTTTTCTGAGTTCTCTATTTCAAACAACGGTGGTTGTAGCAGTGAGTTTTGCAATAGCTCTGTCGATCTACGGCGTGACAAAGAAGCCCAAACTCTCTTTTCTACTCATTCTGAATTCAGCGATCTGCGCACTTTTCGTAGAAAACTTTTTGCTTTCTATAGTCATAGCATCTGTGTTGGTTATCATGACTTCTCTGCTTATCAGAAGATTGCAGAGTTCTTTTAAACCGTTCCGAACAATTCTCACAACAGCTCTTTTTTCAGTCTTTTGGATTTTCTTCGACAAGAGATTGTACACGATAGTGAATTTCTTCCTTGAAAGTCGTGATAAAAACCTTTTCATCAAGGCGATTTACAACACTCTTTATTACGTTCTTTTGAGTGTGCCAACGACCGTCGCACTCGCCTTGGCAATAGCCTTGCTCTTGAATACGAATATAAAGCTTAGAGCCTTCTTTCGAACAGCGTATTTCATTCCGTTTGTCACCTCAGCGGTGGCAATATCTCTTGTGTGGCGTTGGATCTTTGACGATGCTTATGGTCTGCTGAACTATCTGCTTTCTTTTTTGAAGATTGGGAAGATACTGTGGCTAAAAGACGAACGTTGGACGATCCCAACGATAGCCATTGTTTCTATCTGGAAGACAGTTGGCTACGATGCAGTTATCTTGCTCGCGGGACTTCAGAATATAGACAAATCTTATTATGAAGCAGCAGAAGTCGATGGTGCTACAAGCTGGCACAAATTCATCTACATAACCTGGCCATTGCTCACGCCTACCACCTTTTTCTTGTTGGTGGTTTCACTGATAAGTTCTTTCAAAGTTTTCACCGAGATATACGTTTTGTACAGCGGTCTTCCTGGCCCTTACAACAACAGTGGCATGACCATGGTTTACTATGTCTTTGACAGATTCTACGTTCAACAGAGAATGGGTATAGCGTGCGCGGCTGCTTATGTGCTCTTTGCAATCATTCTGATCTTCACAGCCTTGCAGTTCTGGGTTGGCCGCAAGACTGTCGAGTACACCTCTTGAGGTGAGATTATGAAAAGAGTCTTCTCCTCAATGATAATATACATTCTTGTCACAATTGGCGCAGTGCTCATGCTCCTTCCCTTTGCTTGGATGGTCTCGACTTCCTTCAAGGCGAGGAGTGAAGTCGAAAAATGGCCACCTCAATGGGGTTCAAAGAATTTCTCAAAGTCCTGGAATGTGAAAGTGAAGGTTTCTCGAAGTTCAGCAGGTGGAATTGACTGGAGAGGTTTGACTTTGAGAGAAGCCTTGATTTTGAGAGAAAGCGAGCAGTTAACCAACGTGCTTTCGATCCAGATAGACGATGATCCCATATACAGAGGTACGATAACGATTTTCTTGCCACAAGAGTTTGGTTATCTACCGGAAACTCTTGAGGCTGAGAGATTTGAGAGTTTTGCAAACCAATTGAAGGCCATTTCTCAGAACAAGGAGGTCATTGGTCTATTAGATTCGTCAAAGAGTGCAGAAGAGTTTTTCTCAAACTTCTTTGTACTTTACGAACACGGATCGAATGCGCTATTAGACAGAAGAAACTACGTTGCCACCTTTGAACAGACAACGACAAATCTTTTGAACCAATTGGACGTCTTCGAAAGATACAACAGCAGAATCGATGAAAACTACAGAGAGAAATACCTTTCGATGGTATCAAATGCGAAAAAAACACTGAACGAAACACTGTCTACTGTGACAGTCTTCAAGAAAGGACTCAGTCCCCTGCTGCAAGAGGATGAAATCGAGAAAGTAAAGCAGACGATCAAGGCGTGTATCGAAGAGATTTCTTCAAATTCTCTGTTCGAAGAACTGAGAGACAACGCTGTTATCAAACTCTATCAGGCGAGGGTCGTAGAACCTCTGAAGAACGTGGCTAATGTGCTTGAGACTTACACCTTTGTCAAGGACTACTTCAAATCTGTTCAGTTCAAAAACGCCGACATCAACAAGATTGTCTTCACTTTCTTATCTGAAACCGAGAAGAACAAAGAGTTTTCAGAGCAACTCTCACAGATGAATCTGCCTGAGAGGGTTGCGAAAATCGTTGAAGAAGAAATAAGGCATTCTACTAAATCCTTGCCAGAAGAGGTTGACAAGAGATTGGATGAACAACTCTACAATGATTTTCAAGCTCTGAACGTGGAAAACCTGAGGACTTATCTTCAACAGTTGAAACAACCGCTTTCAGCCCTCGCACCATCAATCAAAAACATAGGGGCAAGAACTATCTCAGAGTTTGTGTCCTTTAACGAAATGGTTCAGAAGCTAACTGAATCTGGCACTGTAAACCAGGCACTCCAAATCAATCTGGAAAAGCTTGAAAGTCTTTCAAAGGTAGTCGAAAATGAAGAACTCTTTTGGCAGATGTTGGTTCAGATCTACGAGAACATCGAAGTCGTCACTCAGTTGAGAAAGGTATACAATCAAGTTCAATCTGCGATGAGAATCATAGAAGCTCCAACCTTCGTCAAAAATATCAGGTTGAACAGAAATCAGAATATAGAGATAGAACTGAAAGATGTTCACCCAGTTTATTTAGAAGACGAGAAGTACTCCGTTCGTGTTGAATATTCTACAAGTCAGGTGTTCGCGAATGTCTTTCAGAACTATGTCATGTCATGGAAGAGTGCGCCGTTTGGCATTTACTACTTGAACACAGCCTTTGTCTCTATGGTGACGACGATCTTAGAAGTCATTCTTGCCGCAATGGCAGCTTATGCCTTCGCGATGATGAATTTTCCAGGGAAGAATTTCATCTTCGGTTTGTTTCTCGCAACGATGATGATTCCGGGCGAAGTGCTGCTTGTGCCGAACTTCATAACCATATCTAAGCTCGGATGGATAGACACATACTACGCACTGATCATACCTTGGATAGTCAGCGTTTTTGCGATTTTCTTGATGCGCCAGCATTTCTTAACGCTTCCGCTGGAATTGAAAGATGCAGCCTGGATAGACGGTTGTTCACACTTTAGATTCCTTTGGACCATTGTTGCACCACTCTCGAAACCTGTTATAATCACAAGTGCATTGCTGAAGTTCGTTGGCAGTTGGAATGCCTTTCTCTGGGTTTTGATAGTCACGAACAAAGACAAATACAGAACCCTGCCGGTCGGACTTCAGACTTTCAGCACCGACGTGGGAACAGTCTACAATCAACTGATGGCAGCGGCGACCTTTTCAATTTTGCCGATCGTAATACTCTTTTTGTTCACTCAGAAATATTTTATACGCGGAGTGGCTCGTACTGGTTTAAAATAATTTGGGGTGAAAGTTTGATGCGTGGTGCAACGATTAGATCGTTGAGAGTTCAACGAAGATCAGAACGCCAATTTATCTGGTTTTTTGTTTTTCTTGTTCTCTCTTTCGTGTGTCTCACATTCTTGATCACCCTCATACGATACAGGCAGTGCCTGGTGAAAAACCGTGAGTTGAAATCCACCTATGAACAGCTGGTGGAAAAGGTGAAGGAACTCGAGTACATTAACAGCAAAATCTCTCCAAAAGGAGCGAATGGCCAACAGTGATATTCGTAACCACCTCTCACGATCCAGATGAAAAACAGATACAGAGAGCCTTAGAGCTTGCCAAGGAATTGAACTTACCGTACCTACCGAGGAAGGATCACCCGAATCTTTCCTTAGCGACTTGTGGAGAACACTGCTATGTTGTAGAGAAGGAAAGAATCGTTGTCAAGTACGATAAAGGAGAGTTTTTCTTCCATCCATCGATGGCAAAGGTGAGGATGAAGAACATACAAAAGGGTTTCAAGGACCATCTGATAGACTGTCTTGAGCTGACCGGCACTGAGGTCATTCTCGACACCACCTTTGGTCTTGGTACCGAGGCCATCTTGATGGCTGCGTTCCTCAGTTCAGGAAAGGTTGTGGGAGTAGAAGCCTCAGCTGAAATCTTTGTCGTTGTGAGAGATGGATTGAGAAATTACCGCGCAAAGGAGAGATGGATAAACGATGCAATGAAAAAGATAGAACTCTTTCGAGCTGATTTCAGAGAGTTTCTCAGTTCTTCAAAGGCAGAGTCTTACGACATAGTATACTGTGATCCTATGTTCGAAAACCCCGTTTTTGAATCCTCCTCAATGAACCCATTGAGGCCTTTTGCAGTCTATGATACGATCGATGCAAACGACGTCGATCTCATGCTGAAGGTGGCAAAGAGAAAAGTTGTACTGAAAGCCCATGCAAAGGACAGCCTTTTCAAACGTATACACGTCGACAAGATTTTTGGCAGTAGAAAGAGCCATGTCTTCTACGGAGTGATAGATAAGAAATGATAATCATCGCTGGTCCAACTGCAGTGGGTAAGACAGATCTGGCAATACAGCTGTGCCAGAAAGTTCAGGGTGAGATCATATCAGTCGATTCAAGGCAGATTTACAGATATATGGACATCGGAACAGCAAAACCATCCATCGAAGAAAGGAAACTTGTAAAGCACCATCTCATTGACATAGTAGACCCCGATGAATACTACAGCGCCTATCAATTCAGAAACGATGCTTATCAGGCCGTGAAGACAATTATAGAGCGGGGGAAGATCCCAATCTTTGTCGGAGGCACAGGACTATACATAGATACTCTGCTCAAAGGGATCTTCGAAGGTGTCCCGAGAGATGAAAAGCTTCGCTCAGAGCTTCAGAAGATCGAGCAAGAGAATCCCGGTTCTTTACGAGAGATGCTACAAAAGTACGACCCACAAGCAGCGCTCAAGATTCATCGGAATGATTTGAAAAGAACCATCAGGGCTCTCGAAGTTTGTATAAAAAGTGGCAGAAAATTCTCAGAAATGCAAAAACAGATTAGGCCTGCTGGCAAATACACCTTAGTGATCCTGGTGCGAGATAGAACTCAACTTTATGATAGAATAAACTCAAGAGTTGACAAAATGATCGAGAAAGGACTAATCGAAGAAGTAAAGTTGCTCTTGCAGAGAGGGTACACGAAGGAACTGAACTCGATGAAGACGATTGGTTATCAAGAGGCGATACAGTACTTAGAGGGCAGTTTAGATTACGGAGAGATGGTCGAAGCAATAAAGAGGAATACAAGACATTTCGCGAGAAGGCAGATGATCTGGTTTAGGAGGTACAGAGAAGCTTTGATCTTCAATCTTTCCGAAAGCGAGAAAATACTGGAAAAAATATCTCAAATCGTGCTTGAAGAAATAGAGCACGGTTTGTATTCTGATGGGGGGTTATAGAATGGTTGAAAAATTCAATCTTCAAGACAGATTCTTGAACGCACTGAGGTTGAACAAGATCGAAGTAAAGGTGTACCTCGTTAATGGTTTTCAGACCAAAGGTATCATTCGTTCTTTTGACAGCTACACGATCTTGCTTGAAAATGAAAACCAACAGAATTTGATCTACAAACACGCGATAAGCACGATCATGCCATCGAGTTTTGTTGTGCTCATGAAAGCGGAGCAAAAAGAAGAACAAAAGGAAGAGCAAAAAGAAGAGCAAGAGGGTTAAAACGAAGGTGTTTCAGAATACAGTGATTTCTTCCAAGAATGCAATCGTTGTTAGCACGAGAGATGATTATACAACTGTCGAAGAACTTAGACAACTTCTTGAAACACTTGGAATAAAAGTTGTAGAGACCATCTACCAGAAAAGAGATGTGCCAGATCAGCGTTATTATCTCGGCTATGGTAAGTTAGAAAAACTCAAGGACTTAGTAGAGTTTGCACAGATCGATCTTTTGGCGATCGACGATGAGATAACA
>JBBFME010000031.1:0-18824 GCA_037478695.1 Pseudothermotoga sp. | reverse complement strand
TGCCTTTAACGCGTGGCCTTTGATCTGTCTTTCAAGCTCTCTGTCTATCTGTGCAGGGCAGATGTACCTGGTTTGCTCGCCGTATTCGTGTTTCACTCTATGCGAATAGAATCTTTCCAGTTCCGGTGGCAAAGCGGAAAAATCTATTTCTAAAATCGGGAGAACCTCGTCTTCTAATATTCCAACACTGAACTCTCTTCCATCGATGAATTGTTCGACAAGTGCTGTTTCTTTGAACTGCTGGTGAATCTCTTGAACCTTTTTACAAAGAGAATCGTAATCGTGAACGACTGAATCTTTACTCAAACCCTTTGCACTGCCTTCACGTGAAGGCTTCACTATGGCTGGATAAAAATCGATCTGTGGCACTGACTCATTTGGTTCTACAGTGACAAATGGCGCAGTCGGTATGTTGTAATGAGAGAGAACTATCTTGGTTTTCACCTTGTCTATGCAAATCGCGTGTGTCAATGGATCAGAGCCTGTATAAGGTATTTTCAGAAGTTCGAGCACTGCTGGGATATGCAATTGCCTTGAGGCAGTGGACAGATTGAAAACAAAATCAAATCTATTGATTCTCTCGAAAAACCTATCTTCGAATGCGAGTAGTTCCACATCGTGTTTTTTCGAGAGAGCTTCGTAGACAGAAAAAACCATTACCTCTCTTGATTTGTCAAAATTCGATTTGTCATACACTACGGCGATCTTCAACTTTCTCAACCTCCCAAGATCTTTTTCAGCCTGTCTCTTTCCGAAATGACCTTTCCATTTTCATCAACTGCTCTACAGAGTCCGTCGACGATCTGTGTCTTCACACTCCCCTTTGCCACCGAAAAACCTTTCAAGGCAGGCGCATCCAATATGCCTGATTCGACGGCTCTGTACAGAATCTCAGGATCGAGCAAATCTTCATCTTTGCCGCTCTTCAAACTCTTAATTCTTTCGATGATCATGAGTGCTTCTTCTTTTATTCTTTCTTTCTCTTTTATGATCCAGTCATCTTTGGCGGGATCTGGCATTCCTCTCATCGCAAGGTTGACAGCCCTTCTTGCCATCTTCACGCTTTCTATTATCTCTTTCGAAGTGGCTCTTCTCATAGATTCACAATACGCAACAACGTGAATTATGTGTGGTTTCAACGCCCAGCCATAGAACATAGACACACTCAGTTGCCCCATTGCGGCATGGGGATCTGCTGGCACAGACATCAGGCCTGTGCGTATCATTCTATAAACTGCGAAGTTCTCATCTTTCAAAGACTCTACGAGTTCAACCTTTGCGAGCATCTTTGCGAGGTCTCCACGAACCGACAAACCTGACGGTGTCTCGAGCATGATTTGTTGAACATAATCTTTCACACCCAACTTCTTTGCGGCAAAGGCTGCAAGGTAAGCAGTGGCAACTTCAACGGCATCGTGACACAATCTCAGAGCCCACTGATGTGAATCTGTTACCTCGACTGGAACATTGTTCTGTGCGTTCCATTCGATAGCTATGATATTTTCTCTTATTGCTTCCTTCAGCGGTCTTTCAGATCTTCTATCCAAATCGCTGTACCACATCAATGGTATCGCAGCCCAGGCGTTGTTGATCGTCTCTTTCAAGAGTTTTGAGAATTCAACCATGTGGTTCGTGCCGGCATAACATCTCACCAGAGGGTAATTACCACACCTTGTTGCTTCGTAGAGTTTGACAAAATCTTCGCGAGATCTTATCGGTGCTCCTCCTGCACCATCTTGTGAGTGATCCATCTTTTCCGGTTCGAAGAAATACTGTTGACAGTTCTGATCAGGTGCAATCGATATGATATCCAACAACTCTGATTGCGCGAGTTTTCTTATTTCATCTACTGTTTCTTCGAGTGTCTGCAAGCCTATGTGGTGTCTCACTAATGGAAAAGGTGCTTTGAAATTGATTCTTTCTCTGAGCATTTGCGGAAAGATCTGCACATTTTCTTTCTCTCTCGCCTTTCCACGCAAAAACAGAACTATTTCGTCTATCTCTTCGCTACCGTCAAAAACCTTCCTGATGAAAGCGAATTTTCTCGCTACTTCTGCTGTTTCAAAGGTTCCACCGAAGATATAGGTTTTGTTCAAAAGACCTTCTTTTCCAAGTAATTCTTCGAGCTCTGCTAAAAGATTTTTCAAAGATTCAGCGCCTAATCTATAGCTCATAGCCACAATTTGTGGGTCGTTCTTTTTGATTTGCTCAACCAGTTTGTCTATTGGTACAGCCGTTCCAATGTAGATTGATTCGTATCCATTTTCCTCAGCGATCTTCAGAAAATTGAGTAATCCAACATTGTGTACACAGCTACCTATGGAGGCACCTAAGATTTTCATCATTCTCCCACCTCCATTATTTTCTTCACCTGCTGAACTGTCTTTCCTTCCAAGTGAAGCCTTTTGAAATTCCTGCCTTCTTCGAAAAAGTTGACGCCGATCATCAAAGAAGCAATGCGAATGATGGAGTCGATGATAGGAGTTTCGACATCGACGAGTCTTCCAAAGGCAGAGATCGGCACAAGACTTGTGGGGACGTCTTCTAAGATGTATCTGTTCTCCAAACTCGTTGGAGCCTGTATGCCTCTGTAACCTTCGTTGTTGTGAATTGCATCGTAGAGATTTGAACCTCTCACATCATAAGCGTACGCAAGCCACTGAACTGCCGTCATGGGTTCAATACCAAATTTGCGTGCAACCTCACATCTTTCTGCGTCTGTCGCTTCGAGTACCTTTGCAACCGATTGACTGATTCCTTCAAAGTAGAACTCGAATTTTCCAAAGGTCGTCTCTACCCAACCGGTGTTCAAAATGATTGTAGCTGGGTGGAAAACTGCACCTATGTTGTTAAAACTTGTGTAGAGTGTGCTCGGCGCAATTTCAAACTCAGGCAAGACCTTCAAGAGGGTTTTTTCGAGTTCAGAATTCTTCCTCGATGGTAGTGCAGCAACTGGAACTGCGTTTTTTATGCGAAATATTTTCACGACACCGGGGTTTGAAGCGCGAGATGCAAAGATGAAGGTCTGTGCCTCGGCTACAACCACATCTTTCTTAGCGCCTTCTTCTTTGAGTGCGTTGTAAAACTCGAGTGCTCCTGCCGTTCTACCAGGATTCAAGACGATAACCTGCCCATCTTCTAAGAATGGCGCCATCTTCTTGGCAATCTCTCTGTGTGCAAATGCCGGTAGGACGACCATCAGAAGTTGCCTGCCTTCCATTGCTCTCTGTAGATCGGTCGTTGCAAAGGAGATCTCTGTCGTTGCGTTGATTTCTCCTTCTACCTTGATTTTGCGTGTCTTGATTATAGGTGCTATTCTCCATTCGCTGCGGTTGTACAGACAGACATCAAAGCCCCTCAGAGCAAGAAATGCAGCAAGGGCTTGCCCACCATTTCCAGCACCAATTACGCAAATTTTCATGCAAAAACACCTCCAATACATTTTTCATTTTCGCTCGATTTTTCCGAAGAATCTCGATTGCTTTTCTAAGATTTTACCACCATCTTTCTTTCATGTCAAACTAAAATTCAATTGACAGATAAGCTGTTTTCATTAATATAACTCAGTTATACTTTTTTACAATACCTTCGTCTGAATTCGGCTGGATTGTCGGCAGGTATAATTCATACAGAGGTGAGAGTCATAGAAGAATCTGCTGTGTGCGTACCAATTTTCTATATAGAACACGAGCCCCACCTGGTATTGATAAGAAGATCTCGGAAACTAAGGCGTCATCCAGGGCAGATAAGTTTTCCCGGTGGCTTGATCGAGAAAGATGAAAGTCCTTTACAAGCTGCAATAAGAGAAATGCGAGAAGAAATCGGGATAAAGGACGGCTGTTTTGAAATACTTGGTCAACTATCTGGTACAGTGACTATAGGTTCGAAGGTCAATATAACTCCCTTTCTCGTTCTTCTAAGATGCAAGGAGTTCTACTTGAACAAAGATGAGGTAGAAGAGATATACTTTGTTGCGCTTGAGAGGTTCAAAAGCACCAAATGTGTTGAGATCGTCATGCCGAATGGAAATGTGACTTGCCGTTACCCTTTGGGAGATCTCGTTGTCTGGGGTGCAACGGCAAGGATCATAAATCAATCGCTTTCTCAGATAGAAGAGATGCTGAAAGAGGTGGAAGAATGAGTGATTTTGTTGTTTCGAAGGTGGAAAATCCTTTAAGTCTTCTTCAAAGTGTAGGAGTTGATCCGGCATCGATTCCAATCTTTCAAAGAAAAGGTGAGTTTGTAAACCTTATGATCTACGATGTGCCTGTGATAGCAGCCAATGTGATCAAACAAGAGATGCTTGCCGCCGGCGGGGATGCCGCTGTTCACAAGCATGCTATCACTCATAAAGTTGAAAAGACCAACGTACTGACCATGGGAACGATTGGCCAGCATCAGAAAGTTATCGATAAGCTTTCAAAGATGCATTATTGGCAGCTCAATGAAATTGGAAAGCAGATCGAAAGATGTCTTTTTCAGCAGGGAATAAAGCAGATCGAATTACCCTCGGGTAAGAAGTTGGTTTTTGACAGAACTCTGATCATGGGCATTGTCAACCTCACACCGGATTCTTTTTACGAAGGCAGCAGAGTTGATGGAGAAAAAGTTGTAGATTTTGTTGCCAAGATGGTCAAAGAAGGTGTAGACATAATCGATGTTGGTGGTGAATCGACAAGGCCTGGCTCTGAAAGAATCACAGAAGAAGAAGAGCTCAACAGAGTGATACCAGCCGTTGAGTTGATAAAGAAAAATTTCGATGTGATCATCTCCGTCGATACTTACAGAGCTCGTGTTGCTCAAGAGGCACTGAAGATCGGTGTCGATATCATCAACGATATCAGCGCGCTCAGATTCGATGAAAGAATGACAGAAGTCTTACTTGAATACAAACCTGCAGTCGTCTTAATGCACATGAAAGGAGAGCCAAAGACGATGCAGGAGAATCCACATTACGATGATGTGATAAAAGAACTCATGTTCTTTTTCAAAGAAAGACTTGAATTGATGAAAAAACTAAATCTTGCCGACAGGGTGATCATCGACCCAGGCATTGGTTTTGGAAAAAGACTTGAAGACAATCTTGAGATCTTGAGGAGAATAGATGAGTTCAAATCTTTCAAAGTGCCAATTCTGATTGGTGCCTCGAGAAAATCTTTCATTGGTGCCATTTTGGATGGCATACCACCACAAGAAAGGTTGTATGGCACATTGGCAGTCACGGCGCACTGTGTTTCGAAAAAAGTCGACATAATCAGAGTGCATGATGTCTTAGCAAACTGGCATGTGGCAAAGATCATCACAAGGTTGATCGATCAGATGTGAGAGACGTTCTTTCAGAATTATCACAATAGTCCTTTAGACAACCTGCCACTCTTTCGCATTCTCGCTCTTTCATAGAAGGATCTGCGGGATTGTTTGGTGTTGCCTCTTTCAGTGTGAAAGTTATGATGTATCAGCTAAGTATATTTTTTTCAAATTAAACAATAACTAAACTTATACCCTTTTTTGGAAAGTGTAATTAAACATATCGTAATAGAAAACCTATCTAATAGGAATGAGAAAATATCCAGTCTGCAAAGGAAAAACTTATATTCATATGGAGTATGGTCATGATGCATAGAGTGTTGTTTCTCAGCGGAAAGACACTCATATCTACTGAGAAAGATTCTGTTGACGGTCAAGAATACAACGGCGTAGACATTGCACTTGATACAACTGTTGCACAGAGATTGTTACTCAGGAACAGCACCTTCTACACTTCGATTGTCATAGACTGTCGTGGGTTTTCTGAGCAAGATCTCTGTGACTTCTTTTGTTTGTCAGAGAAAAGATATCTCCAGTATTTCCAAAGATCGTGGTGACTCACTGTGCATTTGCAGAAAAAGATTTGATTCATTTCGGTGTTGATCAGATTCTACATGACAGTGTGAAATTCCATGAGCTTGAAGTTTACCCATCACTCTCTGAGATATCGCCTATAGCCTATATGGAATTTCTAATAGACATCATCAGAACAAAAGACAAAGCCCTTTTCGATCACATGAAAGGAGTCAAGATATTCACCACGCTGTTGGCAAGATTGTGTTTCGAAGAGAATTTGATAGACTCTGAAACTCTTGAAGACACAGTATTCGCTTCCTTTTTTCACGATCTTGGCAAGTTATTCATACCTGAAAACATCTTGCACAAGCCATCAAGTCTCACCAAAAGTGAATTCGAGTTCATGAAGCAACACACTACCTTAGGTGCAAGTCTTTTTGAAAAGATTCTGCGAACGAACTCCAAAAACAGAACTTTCACAACGCTATATCATGTGACAAAGTATCACCACGAAAGATACGATGGTAAGGGTTATCCGTGTGGTTTGGCAGGCGACCAGATACCAGTTGCCGCTCGAATCGTGGCTATAACCGATGTTTTTCAAGCACTCACGTCGAACAGATCGTATCGAGATGCGTATGATTTTGAGAAGGCTTTACAGATCATCGAAGAAGATGAAGGGCATTTCGATCCACAGATTTGCCAAGTATTCCTCGAAAACATAAATCTCTTCAAACTATAGGTCCTGGATCATCTTCTCTTCCAACTGCATTATCTTTTGTTCTATCTCTTCCATTTCTTCGAGCGCTGCGAGTACCTTGTGTTCCAAATCTTCTTTTTCTTGGCTCAATCTCATGATCTTCTGATAGTCGTTGGTTGCAAGCAGTTGATTTCCCAACCACTCGATTTTTTCAGTCGCAGATTTTTCGAAATCTTTCAGCTCTTCAAGTCTTCTCTTCAAACTCTTTATCTGGTTTTTCAACCTCTTTTTTTCGTCAAAACTCGTGTTTTCTTTCTTTTCAGTCGGTTGGTTCTTCTCGGTTTTGAAGAACAAGGGTTCATCCACTTCGATCACTTTACCGTCTTTGATGGTGAGAAATCTATTGCAGATGTTCTTTATCAGTTCTATATCGTGTGAGACTATGAGCAAACTGCCTTGATACTCTTTCAAAGCGCTCTCAAGGGCTTCGACTGTCAACAAATCCATGTGGTTTGTCGGTTCATCTAAGAGCAGGAGATTTGGCCTTCTCAAGAGCACCATTGCGAGTGCAAGAATCTGTCTTTCGCCACCACTCATCTGCGAAACAAACTTGAAGGCATCTTCTCCTTTGAAGCCAAACCTTCCCAGATAAGCCCTTATCACATAATCTGGTTCTTCTGGCATCTCTTCGAAGATTTCATCAAAGGCGCTGCTGTCCTGATCGAGTTGCTCCACAAATTGGTCTAAATAGACCATTTTGACGTTGTGCCCAATCTTCACAGTTCCTTCGAAACTCAACAAGCCAGCGATGATCTTCAAGAGAGTGCTTTTTCCAGAGCCGTTTGGACCAATCAAAGCGATCTTGTCTTTCGAATACATAGTAAAAGTCGCATCGCTTATCAACGAATTGAAGGAAAGATCTTTGAGCTGGAGTGCAATATATCCACTGCTCTCTGGTTCTGGAATCTTTATGTGTCTTTCTTGTTCTTCCAAGTATTGATTTGGCATCTTTTCGAGTTCTTCGAGCATTCTATCGAGCATCTTCTGTCTGCTTTTCGCCTGCTTGACTGCCTTGTCTCTGCCCCACTTCCTGTATTGATCTATGATCTTTTTCAATCTTTCGATCTCTCTCTGTGCATTCGCAAGTTGTCTTTCTTGTGTTTGGATGATCAACTCTCTCTGGGAGCGATAGCCATCGAAATCTGTATCGAAGACCCATACACGTTCATTGTTTATCTCCCAGAATTTGTTGCACACATTGCGCAAGAAATCTCTGTCATGTGATACTACTATGTAACCACCTCTGAATTTCTTCAGAAGATTTTTCAAAAGTTCAATACCTTCTATGTCCAGAAAGTTCGTAGGCTCGTCGAGCAGAAGAAAATCTGGTTGCTGGATGAAAAGTCTTCCAAGTTGCAGTTTTGTTCTTTCCCCACCACTGAAGGTAGAAATATCTCTGTGCCAATCTTTTTCGTCAAAACCAAAGCCCTTCAAGATACCGCGTACGTTTTTTTGTTTCTCAGGTGTATCTGCAACTTGAGAGTAGTATTCAAAAGGTGTCACAGCGTCAAAAGATCTGTACTGATCAAGATAAACGACCGCGCCCTTGACAGATATCTCTCCTGCGTAGTCGTCGAACAAGCCAGCTATCGCCTTCAAGAGCGTTGTCTTGCCACTGCCATTCTTACCAATCAGACCTATTCGGTCGCCTTTGGCTACAAAGACGCTGAACTGTGAAAACAATGTTTTTTCGGCAAAGGATATCGAAAGATCTTTTATCGTTATCATTACAAAACTCCTCGATGAAGATTCGATCTATAACCTTTCAATTATATCAGCTGACTTGAGATTCCTTCCAGTTGATCAACCATATCTCTAAAGTCTTCACAGGCTGTGACGATATAGATATTGGATTCCCATAGGGCCCTGTGGGTGAAGGTAACTGCCAGGAAGGCAGTGAAGAAAACAAGGAGGTGTGGCTTAATGAGGATTAATCACAACATCAGTGCGTTGAACGCCTGGAGAAGCATGAGTGAAACACAGTATACGATGGGCAAGACGTTGGAGAAACTTTCATCTGGCTTGAGAATCAACAGAGCAGGAGACGACGCAGCAGGTTTGGCAATCAGTGAAAAGATGCGCGGCCAGATCAAAGGCCTTGACATGGCCGTCAAGAACGCTCAGGACGCAATATCCTTGATACAGACAGCAGAAGGCGCTCTCACAGAGGTTCACTCGATCCTGCAGAGAATGAGAGAACTTGCAGTACAAGCAGCATCTGACACCAACACAAATGTCGATAGAAACCAGATTCAAGCAGAACTCGATCAGTTGCGCGAAGAGATCGACAGAATTGCAAGAACAACTGAGTTCAACACGATGAAACTGCTCGATGGAAAGATAGAGAGCTTTAGACCACAGGCTGACCTGAAGGTAGTCACAGGTGGGAACTTCGATTTGAAAGCATCACAATCTGAGGACATAAAAGGCTTGCAACTTGCGGCGGGTAGTAACGTCACTGCTAATGCGTCAGTTAATCTTACCATCGCAGGTAGGACGCTGGGTACTCTGTCGCTGAGTGTATCAGGCGCCACCGTGGCTGTACTTGCTGGAGGAGCAACTGTAACCGAGTTCACCGTAAGTGATCAGGTTAACTTGTCAACATACATGACTGTTGCCGGTGGTCTAAGGTTTGAATTCGTTGTTTCAGATGCCAGTGCAGCAATAGGAGGTACCTCGATAGCAGCCTTAGTGAACTCGTTCAAGATCTCACTCGCAACGTCGGTAAAGTTAACTTTTGGTGATGTAAACGAAGGTTCGTACGTTGTCGAAGTTGGTCAGTTTGCTGGAACTGGTACCAGTGCACTTGATGTGAGGGTTAATTACTTCAACGAAACAGGTCTTGCAAGTGCACCTATTACTGATTTTAATGTCGGTAAGGCTTTATATGGAACAATTACTGGAGCCATTACTTTTGATACTACAAGCTCGGCTTTTGTCTTCGATATTACAGCAGGTGAAAAAGGTATTGTGTTTACCTGGTCTACAGCTGTCTACAACATCAACTCCTTCGGCGGTGCTTTGCCAGATGAAGAAATAGTCGACAGCGGTGTTGTAAGAGCAGAGGAAAGATGGTATCTAGATACTTCGCTCATCTTCCAGATTGGTGCTAACGAAGGCCACAACATGGTAGCGGGTCTTGACGATATGAGAGCAGCTGCACTTGGCTTGACGACAGAATCTTTGAAGGTTACAGACCAGAATGTTGCTGAAAGAACGATCATGGTTGTAGACGCAGCCATTCACAAGGTGAGCAGTGCAAGGGCCAAACTCGGTGCTGTACAGAACAGGCTCGAACACACCATAAGCAACCTTGGTGTAGCGGCCGAGAACTTGACGGCAGCAGAGTCCCGAATCAGAGACGCAGATATGGCAAAAGAGATGATGCAGTTCACAAGACAGCAGATACTGATCCAGTCGAGCATGGCGATGTTGGCTCAGGCGAACACCCAACCACAAACAGTGCTGCAGCTCATGAGATAATCTCACCAAGTTTACTGAAAGGCGGGCTCTGCCCGCCTTTGTTTTTTGAGAGTAACTGAGTGATGAAATCAAACTGGCAAGTACATCGAAAAGATATTTTCTCGATCGTAGGAGTATTCAACCTTCGCACGGTGAAGTTCTGCAATCGCTTTGACCACAGCAAGACCAAGGCCAAGACCGTCGCCTTTTGCATTTTTTGCCCTGTAGAATCTTTCGAAGATCTTTTCTCTGTCTTCTTCGAGAATCGGCTCTCCACAGTTTGAGACACTGAATACCACGAAGTTTTCGTTTTTCGAGAGCTTCACCTTCACAGGTTTGCTTTCGTCAGAGTATTTGCAAGCATTTTCTATCAAGTTAATGAAGGCATGTGAAAGAAGAGAAGGCACGCACCTTGCCTTTATCTGATCGGGTACATCCAGTTGAAAATCGATCTTTGGAAATCGTTGCATGACCTGTTCAAGGCTTTCTAAGACTATCACGGAGATATCTTCTTCTTGCAAACTCTCTTCGCGCTGGTGTTGAGCTCTGGCTATCAAGAGCAATCCTGAGGTGATCTGTACCATCGTGTTGATGTTTTTCATGATTGATGCAAGCTCGTCTTTCATTTCACTGTTGTTAGTCTCTTTGAGCATCACTTCGATCTGTGCTTTTGCACTCGCCAAGGGGTTTCTCAACTGATGCGATAAGCTTGAGGCGAACTCTCTGAGTTCCTCCATAGTGTTGTGAAGTCTTCTTAGGGCGTCGTTTATCTGGATCTGTAAATTATAAGCTTCTTGACTGGTCGGTTTGATCTCTATTTGTTTCGCGAGTCCCTTGGATATATCGTCCATTTGTTTTCCAATTTCCTCAATGGGCTGAATCATCTTGCCTGTCAACTTCAAACCGAATCTGTGCATGAAGAAAGTCAAGGCGACTATCACTGCGGCAAGTACTGCTGAAAGTATCGCTACAACCATGTAGTGATCTCTTATGTCTTTGGCGACGATTACTCTGTAACTGCCGGCATTCGTCGCGTAGATTCTCTTGTAATTGATCGTGGTAAAACCTGTGTGTTCTACCAAGATTTCTTCAGACATGTTGAAGCTCGCATAGGTTTTGTCTTTCTCAGAAACTTGGAAGGAGTAGTCCTTTTTACCAAAGAGTGCAACCAACTCTCCGGTTGGATTTTCCAAAAAATGCACAAGATCACTCGTGAAAGCCAAAAGCTCTTGATCTATCTGTTTCATCGTGAGTTTCTCAACGGTGATCAGGAAAACAACTGCCATGGAACACATCGAGAGAACGAAGATCGAAAGGTAATACCTTTCAATGGTCTTTCTGAGCGATCTCATCTTTCTCAGCCCTTGCGGAATCTGTAGCCGAGTCCCGAGACCGTTTCTATGTATTTCTCATAGCCATAAGACTTCAACTTGTTTCTCAAATAGAGCACATAGACGTCCACCACGTTGCTCTTTATCTCTTTTTCATTCTCCCAAACTCTTTCTATGAGTTCGTCTCTCGAAAAGATGACCTCTGGGTTTCTCAAAAAGAGTTCGAGTAGATCGAACTCTCTTTTGCTCAGTTTCACGAGCTGGCCGTTGATGATGACTTGCCTTGTCTTGCTGTTCAACTTCAGATCTTTGAAGACTATCTCCTCACCCTTTGTGAGATTGCTCCTTCTGATCAAACTCTTGATTCTGACGAGCAATTCTCGAAAATCAAAAGGTTTTGTCATGTAATCGTCTGCGCCACTACTGATACCTTTTATTTTGTCATCGACGGCATCGAGGGCAGTTAACATCAATACAGGTGTTTGTATCTCACTGTCTCTGAGTGTTTGAACGAATTCAAAGCCATCGACACCGGGGAGCATTACGTCCAAAACTATGCAATCATAACGGTTTGTGAGAGCCAAATCAAGGCCCTCATCACCATCGGTAGATTCATCTACACTATAGCCTTCTTTTGTGAGAAATCTCACCACAGATCTGAGCAAATCTACGTTGTCCTCGACAACCAGTATCTTCATTTTTTCCCACCACCCGGCGTTTTCAACTGACCTTCTCTCTTCTGTGTCGAGAGTACCACCGGCGTCTTCGTGCTCACATGGACGAGTTGTTCCTTTGAACCTATGAGCCATGTGTTTTCATCGTAAAAGAAAGCATAATAGATACCTTTTCCAATGGAGATGAAGGCGAGCGAGATGGCGTCCTTCAGAGAGACTGCGTATGTACTTGCTCTGTAACTGTAACTCTGTGTAGAGATGATCTTGCCTGTGTATGGATCGATTCTTATCCTGTTTGTTGGAGTTTGAACAACCCAAACAGGTGAGCTGTTCACGAAGTCTAAATAAACGGCTACCACATCTTTTTCCTTAGAGTTGTTTATGGCATCGAGTATCGATATCTTCAAAGCATTCAAATCAAAATTCTTGTACAGATCGCTCAGTTCGTTTATCCTTTTCACAAGAGATACAGGATCATTTTGCGTAAGGACAATGGTTGTGAAGAACAGCAACACCAAAAATATGGTCTTTCTCATTTGACCACCAGCCAACACAGTTTAGCCAGCCGAGGTTAAAAAATTATTAGATCTACTCGTTCGCCACCGAGAGTATACTACAAGAATCATTGTCATGATATTTAACTTTTCCTCACTAACGAGAAGTCAAAAACAACGACTACGGGGCAATTTTTGTGCTAAGGTCTCTTGCTGGAAGAGATTTGCTCGGGCTATCTTTCTAATCGTTTTTTAATGGGTCGGTGATAAAAACTCTTTTTGGAGGTGAAAGTATGAAACAGTTGCTTTTGGTAGGTTCAGTCTTGCTGGTTCTCTTGGCGGCAGGTTGTTTGAATCTATCATCAAAAGGAACCTTGACTGTGTATTTAACTGACGCGGTCTTACCACTCAGTGATGTACAGAGAATAGACGTGACAATCGATCGAATACTTCTGATGAGTGATACAGAGGATGCATCAGTTGTCGTTACCGATGAGGCCACAACGGTCAACTTGCTCGATCTCGTTGGTTCAGAGATAAGTTTTCCAACTTTGCAAATGTCAGGTGTCTACACTCAACTTCGATTAGAAGTAAGCCAGGCGACGATAACTGTGAATGATCAAGAATATGAACTCAGAGTTGTGTCAGGTTCTTTGAAGTATCCATTCGCAGAACCATTGGAGATTAATTCAGACACAGTCTTGGTGTTAGACTTCGATCTTTCAAAGTCTATAAAGGTCACTGGCAGTGCGGGCCAAGGAAGCGGCACTCAACAAGGTAGCCCTACTGAATATCACATGACGCCGGTGATTCATCTTAGATATGGTCGGCTTTATGACATCACAGGTAAAGTGACGTGCGATGCTTCTGATGTAGCTCACGCACTTGTGGCTTTGACGGATCAATCGACTGTGGTTGCCACCACCTTCGCCCACAAACAGTCTAATAATTGGGATGAAGGAGAGTTCAAGCTTTCAAAGATAAAGCCAGGAACATATGAGCTGAAGATCTTTTTGAAGGAAAGATATGAATGTTGGGACACCACAGATATTTATGAACACATAATGCAAGAAACACCTGATGCCACAAGAGCAGTTGATCTTGGTTACCAAGATCTCAATTTAGGCGATATAGAGATTCCCACAAACTGAGGGGCAATCCTGCCCCTCTTTTGAGGGGAATGTGTTTGGATAGAATTCAAAAGATCTGTTCTTTCATCTCTTCCTTTGTTGATCGACATAATTACAGAGGTGTCGTCATAGGCATCAGCGGTGGTGTTGATTCTGCCGTTGTCGCTTATCTCTGTGTGAAAGCAATAGGGAAAGAAAAGGTCTTTGGTTTGCTGTTGCCAGAGAGAGATTCATCGAAAGACTCTGTCACAGATGCCGTTGATCTGTGTGAAGGACTTGGAATATCTTACAAGATCAAATCTATAACTCCAACGCTCAGAAAACTCGGTATCTACAAACTCTTTCCGCCTGCTTTCCTTTTTCCAAGATCGTTTCAAGAAAAATATGTGCTTGGAAAATGGCAGAGTTTGTCAGAAGATCCTTTCATAGACGATTTGCGCGATGAAGGGAATGAACAATTCCTCAAAGGCCTTGCGTATTACAGGGCAAAACACAGGGTCAGAATGTGCAATCTGTACTTTGAAGCAGAAAGAAGAGGTTATGCAGTTGCCGGAACGAGCAACAAAACAGAGCTTCTGACAGGTCTTTATGTGAAATGGGGCGATGATGCGGCAGATTTTGAGCCCATAGTCCATCTTTACAAAACAGAAGTTTTTGATTTGGCAAAAAAATTGGGAATACCAAAAAAGATCATCGAAAAACCTCCTTCACCAGACTTGATACCTGGTCTGAAAGATGAGTTCATCTTTGGAATGAGCTATGAAGAATTGGACAGGATTCTTCAGAAAATAGAGGAGAAAAAAGATCTTTCTGATGAAGACCCGCAGAAGGTCTCGCGGGTCTTGAAGATAATCGAGGCGTCTGAAAAGAGAAAGATAAAATCAGTTTGCCTCAAAGAGTGATTGGGCTTCTATTTTTTCAAAGCTGTGTTTCGACTGCCGGGTTTTACAAGTGGAATACTTTGAGCGCACAGAGGACAATCTTCTGGTTCATAGATGGGTAGCTCTATTCTTGCCAACGAGTAGAATGGCACTGTGAACGGCAAAGGTTGCGTCGATCTGTCTACAATGCTCGCGATGCAACAGATCTTGCCACCTAACTGTTCAACTACCTGCGCAACCTCTAAGACAGATTTACCTGTGGTTGTGACATCTTCCACAATGGCAACACTTTCGTTCTTACCTATATGAAAATCTCTTCTGAGTTTCATCACTCCATCTTCTCTTTCCGTGTACAGAGCTCGTGCCTTCAATGGGCGAGCAACGACGTATGCCAAAATTATGCCGCCTATCGCAGGTCCTATTACAACATCTGGTTTATAACCAGATATCTTTTCTGCAAGCAACTCTCCAACTTTGTCACCATTTTTTGGATTCTCAAAGATCTTCGCGCACTGTACGTACTTTGAAGAATGCTTCCCCGAAGAGAGCAGAAAGTGACCTTCGAGTATCGCGCCTATTTGTGAGAGAAATTCAAGCATATGCAAGCCTCCTTATGCTTTCCATAGCAGCCTTTGGATCTTCACTCTTGTAGACCTCTCTGCCGATCACTGCAAAATCGGCTATCTGTTTAATCTCTTCGATACTCACGATATCCTTTTGATCATCGGCCTGCCTTTTCATTCTCACACCTGGCACCAATATCTTTCCAGGTATTTGGTGCCTGAGCCTTATCGCCCAGCTTCCTGGAAGTACGAAGGATGAACCCAAACGCCTGAGTGCGTTTATCTGCTGCAGGTAGTCTTCGAGCTCACCTTCTATCGAAGTCAATTTGACAACGCTGAAGATGATCTTGTCTGTGCTCTCGAGTGCAGATTTTATCGCATCGACTCCAGCTGCAGCGTGGACGGTGAAACCGACTACAGATGGATGATCCCACGATTTGATCGAACGAGCCATAGTCGAAGGGATATCGACGAACTTCAGATCGACGATGACCTTGAGTTGTCTTTTTTCGAATTCTTTCAAAATATCTTTTCCATGAACTGCAACGCTATGACCTATTTTCACATACTCAAAACTTCCATATTTTGAGATGAAATCAAAAGGATTTTCCATATCCAAACTCAAAACGGGTATCATTCTCCACACCTCCATATGTGTTTTGCTATTCTCTCAACGATCTCTGGATCTTTGTAGATGGCGCTACCAACGCTCACGGCATCGGCACCAACTTTAAAAAAATCGTCTGCATCTTTTTCATTCATGATTCCACCGCAGGCTATCGTGTAAAGATCGGCGACTTTGTTCTTGATCTCATAAACTGCCCTCAAGGAGATGGGTTTGAGTACTGGTCCTGATATTCCGCCTTTGAAGAGATTGCCATCGATCAACTGAAGCGCTCTAATGGTGTTCGTCACAGTCACACCATTCCACTCATACTCGTTCACCAACTTTGAAAGCTCTTCTACAAAGATTCCTTCGATGGAAAGTTTTGCTATCAAAAAGCCGTTCAATATCTTTCTGATCGATTTGAGAACTTCTTTGAGTGCCTTTTGGTCAGAGACCAACTTCAAGCCACCCTCTGCCACATTTGGGCAGGAAAAGTTGAACTCGATTGCCTCAAAAAGACTCTCGTAGGGTTTGATCTTCTGTGCCACCAAAGTGAGCTGTTCTGGATCATCACCACCAAGGCTTGCTATGACCTTTGTTTTTGCGAAGATCTCTTCGTAATCACCGCTAACAAGTTTCTCTGTGAAAGCCTCTATGCCGATATTTTCAAGTCCGATGCTGTTGATGAGATAGTTGTTGGTTGCGAAAAGCCTCGGAGGTGGGTTGCCCTCTTTTGGCAGCAAAGTGATCGTCTTAAGCGTGTAAGCGCCTATGTATTTTGCGTCTATCAACTTCAAATACTCGCCCATACCACCAACGCCGGAGGCTATTATCAAAGGAGGATTTAACTTCACAATAGATCACCTCTGAACACTGGACCGTCTATACAAACGTGTTTGATGCCTTCCTTGGTTTTCACAGCGCAACCTCTGCACGCACCTATGCCACAAGCCATGTATTCGTTCAAAGAGAGAAAGACTTGTCCTTTTCCGCGCAGAAGTTCGTGGGCAATTCTTTCCATCTGGTCAGAGCCTACGACTAAGTACCAATCATAACTTTTCATCTTCTTCAAAGTCTCGACAAAATCTTCATCGCCGATGATGGTTTTGAAAGGCATTTGAAAATCTATCTCTTTTGAACTGGCTATGAACACATCGCATGAATACTTTTCTTTCACACTCACCGCCATCGGCAGACAAGCCACGGTTGCTATCATCGCACCGTTGGAAGAAGGTGGGACAAAGCCTTTTCCAAGAGGACCGTGTGCCTTTAGTCTTTCTTGCTCGACTATATAGGCCGTGCCTTCCCCTATGACCTGAATACCAATGGCAAGATCATTCTGCCACCTGCCCAAAGCGAAAGGTTTTCGCACAACCGATGGTGTTTCGATCATGATAAACTGCGTTGGTTCGAAATCGATTTTCTCGTTGAAGACAAGCAAATAATTATCGGTATCGATCTTCAAAAGATTCTTCCTTGTCAAAGAGAAACTCTCCATCCCAATACACCCACCTTCCTTTTAATTTCACACCGATGATCTTTCCTTTGAGTTTTATGCCATCAAAGACACAATTCTTTCCTTTGCTCACGAAGTTCTTTGCGTCGACTACATACTCTGCTTTTAGGTCTATCAGCGTGAGGTTGTCTAAATCGAAATTGCTTGATAACCCCAGAATTCTCCTTGGACTTACAGTGAGTTTTTCGACGGTTTTCTCAAAGTTGCCAAGAGCTGTGTAAAAGGCACTGAAAGCTATTTCTATGTTGCTCGTTCCATAGGGAGCTTTTTCAAAATCTGAAGATTTTTCATCGTGAGGTGCGTGATCGGTGGCAAGCACATCTATGATATCTGTCTTCAGGGCTTCGAGCAGACTATCTCTGTCCTCTGTTCTTGCAAGAGGTGGATTGATCTTGAAGTTAGTGTTCTTAATGTCGTTCATCGAAAAGAAAAGATGATGTGGGGTAACCTCACAGCTCACCTTGCAGTGTTTTCGCAGTACTTCTATCGTTTGCAGTGATAGTTTTGTACTCACATGTTGAATGTGAAATCTTTCAAAACCATACTCAAGACCCAAAAGAACATTCCTGTAAATCGAAATTGCTTCGTTGCACAGTGGACGCTTCGAGAATTTGTTGGCGGTTCCTTCGTAAAAGATACCGCCGATCTCGTAAAGTTGACTGTGGTCTAAGACGAGATGAGGTTTTTTCGATCTGAATGCATCTACAATATCAACTGTGTCGTATTCGATTCCATCGTTTGAGTAACAGAGCACCTTTTTGTTGTCTGGCTCTAATTCACCAAAGAGCGAGCATGTCCAATAGAAGTCAGCTACCTTTCCTTGTGCGAGTTCAACGTGTTTGTCCAATACCTCTTTGGTCGATATACTCGGCTTTGTATTCGGCTGTATCAAAACACCGCCGTATCCGCCTTTGATGGCTGCCCTTTGAAGTGAGTCATAGTCTTCTTGATCGTTCAGTCGCACGTGGGTGTGCATATCGAAGAAGGTTGGACAGGCGACCAACCCACGTGGGTTTTGTGGTGTCTCTATTTCAAATTCTTGCCATCGTGAAGTGTTTGGATTGTAGACTCTCAATGTTTGCCACTCCCATGGCGAGTTCAAGTACTGCCATTCTGGTGTAGAGACCATTCTTGACCTGCTCTAAGATCTTTGATCTTTCGGAGTAGACTATCTCGTCGGAGACCTCGACATTTCTGTTGAAAGGACCTGGGTGCATCAGTATGGCATGCCTTGGAGTCATCTTCATCGTGTTTGTGTTTATCTGCATTTTTGTGAAGAATTCATCGATATTGTCATAACTCTTTTCAAGTCTTTCCTTTTGTATTCTGAGTGCATAGACTACATCAGCGTCTTTTATAGCCTCTTGTAAGTCGTTTGTGATCAACTCAACCCCATCAAAACTGTTTGGAACAAAGTCTTTGGGGCCGCAGAAACTCACCTTTCCATCGAATTTGTTGAGCAGTTCTGTCAAAGACCGTGCGACTCTCGAGTGGTTGATATCGCCAACTATAGCCACGTTGAGTTTCAAGGTTCCGAAAGTTTCGTACATCGTTACTGCATCGAGTAGTGCTTGAGTTGGATG
>JBBFME010000030.1:0-19068 GCA_037478695.1 Pseudothermotoga sp. | reverse complement strand
TGTATGCCGCTTGTTACCTCTTGTATCGATGCAGATGCGTTCTGTGCTGATTTGTTCACTTCTTCCATCTGTGAGGATAACTCTTCTGATGTGGCACTCACTTCTTCTGCTGTCGAAGCAAGGTTCTCTGCAGAAGCATGTATCTGGTTTGAACCTTCTGTTATTGCCTTCATTGACTCTTTCAATGACTCAGCCATCTGTTCGAGTGCCTGCGCCATTTGTGCTACTTCATCCTTGCCTTTCGCTTCGAACTTCACAGTCAAATCTCCTTTGCCAAATTCTACTGCTTTATTTGCAAGCACCTTTATTGGCTTGGAGATCGAGGAAGCTACAAAGAATATGAGCAGCGCTGCTATAGCTATCAATCCAATGAAGAGCGACAAGACTATCATAGTCAGTCTGTTCACTTGTGCAAGTACTTGCTCTTCAGGAACACTGACACCAAAGGACCAACCCTTTGCGGTGTTTATTGGTGTATAAAAGACAAGATCTACCTCACCATCTGGTTTGATCACTTTACCAAGTCCACTTTCACCAGCAAGCATCTTTCTTGCCATCTCTTCTAATCCCTTGTAGCCTTCCTTAGAAGCCTCTGTGATTTTCAGCTTCATAACAACTTCCTTGTTTGGATGTGCAAGGATCAAACCAGTTGAATCGACGACCCAACCGTAACCTGCTTTACCTATCTTGATCTCTGATGCGACCTTGCTTATAGTGTCAAGTAACACAGTCGCAGCAAAAAGACCAATTGTCTTGTTGTTTTCATCCTTTACCGCAGCCGCAACGACAAAGACGTTCTTTCCCGTTGCCCTGGACACCAATGCATCACTTATTGCAACGTCCTGTCCTTGTTTCATGATTTTGATAAAGTAATCTCTGTCTGAAACTTGCGCAACATTGCCCAAGGTAGTTGGAGCAGAACCATCTGGATAGGCTATGAAAGCCATCTCGATGTAAGGTTTGTTCTTCAAACGTGGTGGTAGGTAGTTTTTCATCAGATCGTCCCAGTTGCCGGTTTTTAGTGCGTTCATGACTGCGTTCGTACCAGCAAGCCATTCAACTTCTTTAACGATTCCATTGAGCCATTCATCGATAATGTCTGATGCCTTACCTGATACTTCCAGTGCCATTTCCTCAACATTTGAGCTGAAGGATGTCTTGACCTGAAGAAAAGTTAACAGCGCCACAACAGCAACGATTGCCACAACTGGCACTAAGATCAGTACCAGCATCTTTCCTCTCAAGCTCTTCACAAAAACCTCCTCCTTACAAAGGATTATATAACTACTGAACACTTGTGTGACAAAGGAATATTTTAGAAAAAAAGCCTACTTGGTGATACTAATCTATTAGAGTTTCGTCAGCATTGCAATAAACTGTAGTAATTGTAAAATTCACAGAGGTCTGCAGACTGATACGTTCGTTTTTTGACATGTCAACTTTTGGAACTAAATAATGTATTTTTACAGCAGACGGATGCGTAGAGCTGTTTACCTTAGCTAACTGATGACTTTGTTTATCGACTCATATGGTCTACTTATATGATTTGTTTGATATAAAATAAAAGTGAGGTGATAGAATGAAGATGCTGCTGATTTTGGTGTTGTTGGTATCGGTGAGTGTTTTTTCTTTCAATGTACTTGTTCCGGCTGGTCCAACTGTAGTCAGTGTAGTTGGATTGCTTGAAGGAAGAGTCACATCAGAGGTGCCTTTGAAGATCGATTTTTGGAGAACACTCGATCAAGTGAACGCCCAGATAACTGCAAAGTCTGTTGACATAGTGATTCTGCCTGTGTCAATAGGTACAACGTTGTATTTGAAAAACGTAGATTTGAGACTTGCTGCTGTGACGCTTTGGAGTGGTTTCTACGTAGTTACAAAGGATCTACAGCTTGGTTCCTTAGAAGATCTCAATGGCAAAGAGATCTACACTCCACAAGGAAAAGGGCAAACTGGTGACGTTTTGACAAGGTTTTTGATAGGTAGGTACAACTTGTCCAACACATCGATCAAGTATGCGGTTCAAAATGAGATAGTTGCGCTCATGAGTGCGGGAAAGGTAAAGATAGCTGTTCTTCCTGAACCATTTGTCACCCTTGCTGTGAAGAACGCCTCTGCATCTATTGCCTTTGATCTACAAGAGATTTGGTCAAAACTCACCGGCAAACCTGCCCAGCTACCAATAACGGGAGTCTTTGTTAGAGGTGATCTGCTCGAGAAATCAGAACAGCTGTTATTTGCACTTGAAGCACTGAAAAGATCAATTGATTACGCAATGCAAAATAAAAGAGAGGTCTCTGAACTTTCTGCAAAGTATTTGGGTGGCATGAACCCTGCTGTCATAGAACAGGCGCTGGAAAGAACGATTTATAGGTACAACTCTGCCAAAGAAAAGAAAGAAGAGATCATCTTCTATCTGAGTGTTGTCAATCAAATAGAACCAGAGGCTGTGCCCAGAGTGCCAGATGACGACTTTTTCGCGTTTTAAGTGGTTTTTACTCGGCACTGTTTTTCTGATAGCTGTTTGGTATATTGCTTCATTGTTTGTCGGGAGTTCTTTGATCTTTCCTGCTCCACATTCTGTACTTGTGCAGATCTTTGAACTTGCAAGTTCTGGAAAATTGTTTCTTTATCTATGGCAAACCTTTTACAAAGCCTTCTTGGGATTGTTTCTCGCATTGCTGATTGGTTTGGTGCTTGGTTTTCTAATAGGTGTGTTTAGGAGTTTTTATGAGCTCTTTCGACCACTGTTGATGGTCATTAGATCTGTACCGATCGTTTCGTGGTTGAGTACTGTGATACTCCTATGGGGTATAGGTTCAAAGAGTGTGATTTTCATCGTGTTCATTACTCTTCTTCCCTTAGCCATCTTCAACATCGCTGAAGGAGTACGAACGGTGGATATCAGATTGCTTGAGATGGCAAAGGTCTATTCTGTGAAAAAGAAAAAGGTTTTCGTGAAGATCTATCTTGGTTCGCTTCTACCTTTCTTGCTCAGTACGATCAACCTCAGCATTGGTGGAATGTGGAAGGCTGCTATTGTTTCTGAGTATTTGATCGGAGACAATGGACTTGGATTACAGATCTTTCAGTCAAAGTTTTATGTAGATACCCCCAAGGTATTTGCCTTTACCCTGAGTGCGGTTGTCTTTGGACTTGTGCTTGAGCTCATATTTTCTTCAATCTGGGAGAGATATTTTGGTGAAAAAAGTTCTTGAGTTAACCAACGTGTGCAAAGATTTTGGAAAGCTGAAGGTACTCAAAGACATAACTTTAACTGTCTGTGAAGGAGAGTCTGTTGCAATAGTTGGTAAGTCGGGTTGCGGAAAGACAACTCTTTTGCGAATCATCGCATCTCTTGAAAGTCCAAGTTGTGGAGAGGTGAAAAGAGAATTTCAGAGAATCGGTTATGTTTTTCAAGAAGATCGATTGATACCTTGGTGTACGGCATATGAAAATCTGTTCTTTGTGTGTGAGGAAGATGAGAAGATACTTGACGTCTTAAGGCTCGTTGGTCTTGAGAGTTTCAAAGATTACAAGCCAAGAAAGCTGAGCGGTGGCATGAGGCAGAGGCTGAATTTGGCGCGGGCTATAGTAACGAATCCTGGTTTGATTCTTTTCGATGAACCGTTTCAGAGCTTGGATCTTGTGACAAAGTCAAAGTTGATCGACGATCTACGAGTGATACTGAAAAAGGTTGGTACGACATACATATTGGTCACTCACGACATAAGAGAAGCAGCTTGTCTATCTCAAAGGATATATGTCCTTGCCGGTCAGCCAGCGACGATAGTCGAACGAATTGATCTTGACAGAGAAATCGGCGATCTGTTCGATCCCGAGCTTCTGCACGTAGAACAAAGAATTCTCTCACTGGAGAGAGAAAACGATCGTTGACTCAACTTCTGTTTAGAAAAGATTCCCAGATAGCTTTCTGCGTGTATATTTCGATGATTCAGAGTCCACCTGTGATCCAACAATGAAGAGCTTTGTTCTGCAAAGGTGTTATCATTTGATAGGACGATTCTACCAAGGGGTAAGGTTTTCGATCTAACTGATCGTTGAAGGAGGGGTTAAGATGTGGATGGTGATCTCTGACACTCACGACAATCTCTTAAAGATAAGACATTTCATTGAAGAGGCAATTAGAAGAGGTGTCACCCATGTGTTTCATTGTGGGGATATCGTTTCGCCATTTGCGCTGAGTGAGATTATGAACGATGGCTTCGATCTGCATGGTGTCTTTGGCAACAACGACGGAGAGATCATTCTGCTCAATCAAAAGTCCTCTGGAAGGATCAGAAAAGGACCACTCGAACTCTTGATCGATGGTTACAGAATACTTTTGATGCACGAACCTTCTGCCCTCGATGCGTTGCTGGAATCGAATTACTACGACTTTATTTTTTATGGACATACACACAGAGTAGACATGAGAAGAACCGAAAAAACGGTCTTGATAAACCCAGGTGATGCGAGTGGCTATCTTGCCAAGGAGGCAACGGTCGTCTTTGTAAACCCGCAGACCAAAGAAGTAGAGCTTTATCGAGCCTGAAAGATGTATTATCTGGAAAGTCATTTATTTCTGGACCTTCGAAGTGTATATTACATTTGAATTGCTTTGATTTGTGCATTCGGATAACACACCCAACTATTGCAACATATGTGTAATATAAAAGTGGACAAGCCGTTTCTTATGTGCACTGTTTTTAATTGATTTTCCCTGGTTTATGGTTTAACATTCAGAGAGGTGTTTGCTGTGTTTGAGAATCTTCAGGAGAAGTTAGGCAAAATATTCAAATCAATAACTGGTCAGGGAAGATTGACCGAAAAGAATATCAGCGAAGCAGTCAGGCAGGTTAAACTGTCTCTGCTCGAAGCTGATGTGAACTTCAAAGTTGTAAAAGAATTCATAGATTCCGTGAAAGAAAAGGCACTCGGTGAAGAAGTGCTGAAAAGTTTCACTCCTGATCAGCAGTTCATCAAGATCGTTCGTGATGAGCTGATAAACATAATGGGGAACTCTGCTGTGCCTTTGAATTTGAAGCACCATCCCTCTGTTGTGATGCTCGTGGGTCTTCAGGGAAGTGGAAAGACTACCACAGCCGCAAAACTTGCAAACCATCTGAGAAGATCTGGTAGGAATGTCCTGCTCGTTGCTGCTGATACATACAGACCTGCAGCGATAGACCAACTTGAAAAGCTCGGCAGATCCATTCAAGTGAATGTTTTCGTAGGAGACAGAAAGGATCCTGTGAAGATAGTGAAAGAAGCTCTCCAACATGCCAAGAACTCACAGTACAACGTGATCATTCTCGACACAGCCGGCAGACTCCATATAGACGATGAGATGATGAGAGAGCTGGAGCAAGTTAGAGAACTGTCACAGCCAGATGAGATTCTCATGGTCGTCGATGCGATGGTTGGACAAGATGCGGTTAATTCTGCAGCGGAGTTCAACAGAAGACTTGAGCTCACTGGTTTCATCGTAACCAAAATGGATGGAGATGCGCGTGGTGGTGTGATTCTTTCAATCAGTCATGTCACGGGAAAACCTGTGAAATTCGTTGGTGTTGGAGAAAAGATAGATGCATTTGAACAGTTTCACCCAGATAGAGTTGCAGCGAGAATTCTCGGTATGGGTGATGTACTGACTTTGATCGAAAAAGCAGAGAAAGAACTCGATGCGCAGAAGATGGAAAAAATGGGGAAGAAGATGTTACAAGCCGAGTTCACGCTCGAAGATTTTCAAGAGCAACTCAAAGAGATGAAAAAGCTTGGTCCTCTCTCATCGCTGATGGAGATGTTGCCTGGTGCACCAAAAGTGGATCTACAAGCGAGTGAACAACAGTTAAAACGCGTCGAAGCGATAATCAATTCCATGACGCCAGAGGAAAGAAGAAATCCCAGGGTTTTGAACGCGAGCAGAAAGCAAAGGATAGCAAAGGGTAGCGGCACAACGGTTCAAGATGTGAACAAACTCCTCAAATCTTATGAAGAGATGAAAGAGATGATGAAGAGGTTAAAACACGGGAAGCTCAGACTTCCGTTCAAAATATGACAGGAGGTGTAAAGGTGGTAAGGATAAGATTAACTCGCATGGGAAAGAGGCACATGCCTTTCTACAGGATCGTAGTGGTGGACTCAAGGAAAAAACGTGACGGAGCGTACATCGAGTCTATTGGGTATTACAACCCTCTCAAAGAACCTGCACAAATCAATCTAAACGTCGAGAAAGCAACTGAGTGGATTCTAAAAGGAGCGCAGCCGAGTGACACGGTTGCAGATATTCTGAGCAAAGCTGGGGTTCTGAAGAAAGTTCACGAGATCAAATACGCGAAAAAGGAGAAAAGTGATGAAGGAGTTAGTTGAGTACATTCTCAAGGGTATAGTGAAACACCCTGAAGACGTCGTTGTAGTAGAGTTTGATGAAAATGACAGTAAAGTCATCGAGATAGTGGTGAACGAAGAAGACGTAGGTCAAGTAATTGGCAAGGATGGCAGAACGATTAAGTCTCTCAAAGTTTTGCTATCAGCACTTTTGGACAACGAAGATTTCACTCTAAGGGTGATAAGGTGAAAGACTACGTTGTTGTTGGTACAATCGCAAAAACGCACGGCTTATTTGGAGATGTAAGAATTAAACCAACGACAAATGTGCTTGAGATCTTCAAAGAGCTGAAAGAACTTTTCATATACGACAGTTCTCGCAATGAAGTGTACAAAGTTGAGTTAGAGCATATCAAGAGAAGTGGAAAAACATTCCTTGCCAAATTAGTTGGAATTGACGACGAAAGAACTGCAAAACAGATCGTGGGACTTGATTTGGTTGTGAAAGTCGAGAATTTGCCAAGGTTGAATTCACCTGATGAATATTACTACTACGAATTACTCGATTTAGATGTCTATGATCAAAACGGCGATTTTTTGGGCAAGATTTGTGACATCATCACCACAGGTTCCAATGAAGTTATAGTGGTGAAAAACAACGAACAAGAGATCTTGCTGCCGATGATACACGATTACGTGATAGGATTTGAGAGACAAAGGCGTTTGGTTGTCAAGATGCCGGAGTGGATTTAATGAGAATTTTGATAGCGACCATCTTTCCAGAGTTTGTAGCTTCAGTCAGGGAATACGGAGTCATTGGTCAAGCTGTGAAGAACGAGGTACTGCAAATAGAGATTTTGAATTTCAGAGATTTCACAGAAGATAAGCACAGAGTCGTCGACGATTATCCTTACGGTGGAGGTCCTGGTATGGTGATGAAACCAGAGCCATTTTTCAGGGTTTACAATTACTGCAGTGAAAAGTACGGTGGTCTCTTTACAGTCTTGACCTCACCGCAGGGAATAAGATTTGATAACAGCGTTGCGAAAAGTCTTTCACAGAAGGAGAATTTATTGATCTTCTGTGGGAGATATGAGGGCGTTGATGAGCGAGTAAGCAAGATCGTAGATCTTGAGTTATCAATAGGAGACTATGTTCTCAGCGGTGGAGAGCTCGCGGCAATGGTGATCTGTGATGTTGTGAGTAGGTTTGTACCAAAGGTGGTCGAAGAGGAATCTGTGAAGAGAGATTCCTTTTACAGCGATTTACTGGATTATCCTCATTACACACGTCCGGCGGATTTCAACGGTATGAAGGTCCCAGAGATTCTCCTGAGTGGAGATCATGAGAAAATAGAGCTGTATAGGACTGCAGAAAGTCTGAAGAGAACGGCACTACGTAGACCAGATCTTTTCATAAAAAGGCAATTCTCAGAGCAAGAGAAAAAAGCTCTGATTTGGCTTATTAGGGAGTTGAAAGACAATGCTGAGTGATGTACGAGTAGCGTTGATACATTATCCTGTCCTTGGGAAAGATGGTAGAATTGTCTCAAGTGCCGTTACAAATCTCGATGTGCATGATATTGCTAGGACAGCGCGAACTTACAATCTGAAAAAGTATTATGTGGTGACAAATCTTCCTGCGCAACAAGAAGTTGTCAGAACGGTACTCAGATATTGGATCGATAGTTATGGCAGAGAGAGGAATTTCAGTAGAACCCAGGCTCTTGAACTTGTTGAAATAAGATCATACATAGAAGAGGTTCTTGAAAGCATAAAACAGGACACAGGTAAGGAACCATTGAAGTTTTTCACCTCAGCTAGGAAGAGGCAAAATTCTTTGAGTTATCAAGAGGCACGGTCTTTGATTAGAACCACTGATAGACCTGTTCTAATATTTCTTGGTACCAGCTGGGGCTTAGCCAATGAAGTTCTACAGATCTGTGACTATGCGCTGGAGCCAATTCGTGCGGGATCTGATTACAACCATCTTTCGGTTAGGGCGGCAGCAGCGATAATCATCGACAGGCTTATTGGAGAAAAGGAGGGATAAACTATGAGCATGGACAACCTCGTGAGGATAGTTGAAAAAGATCAGTACAAGCAGTTGCCAGAGTTCAGACCAGGTGACACTGTGAGAGTTCATGTCAAAGTCGTCGAAGGTGGTAAAGAGAGAATACAGGTTTTCGAAGGAATAGTGATCAGTATCAGAGGTTCTGGTTTGGGCAAAACCTTTACCGTCAGAAAGATTGCCAGCGGCGGAGTAGGTGTCGAAAGGACATTTCCATATCACGCACCAGTTGTTGAAAAAATCGAAGTGGTGAGAAAATCGTTAGCGCGTCGTGCGAAGTTGTACTACATAAGAGATGTCAAGGGCAAGATCAAACTCAAGGAACGCAAAGAGAAGGAGTCCAAGGAGTAAGATGGCTCCGAAAAGAAGTTTAAAGAAAGAGGCAATAGAGTGGGGAAAAGCCCTGCTCTATGCCATTGTTGCAGCCACGATCATCAGGCTGTTTGTTTTTGAGACGATGCTTGTACCAACTGGTTCGATGATTCCCACGATCAACATTGGCGACAGACTGTTCATTGAGAAGATCACCTATACTGCTCGGGAACCTGAGATAGGCGATATTGTCGTTTTTTGGTCACCTTTCATCGATGAACGCGCCCAGACAATGCTTCGCTGGTTCGACAAATTCATGGATCTTTTCGCCCCGGCAAAGTTCAAAGGACATGTAAAGTATGTCAAGAGACTTGTTGGAAAAGCTGGCGATGTTTTACAGATAAAGCTGGGTGAGGATGGGAATTACCATCTTTTCGTGAACGGTAAGATTCCCGATGGTTTTGAGAAAAGAGTGTATGCACCTGAGGGGATCTTTGAGAATCCCGACCTTTTGAAACTTTTCATCGAGGCAAGTCGCTTGAGAGAAAAGACCACTGAGTACAGGGCGTTTTTGCAAAACCTGGCAAGGCAGAACTCGTACACGGCAAATCTTGTTTTCTCCGTTGTTGGTGGTATGTACCCTGTACCGTTGGGAATACCGTTTGACAAAACCTACGATGAAATCTACAGAGATATAGACTTGTCCAAGTACGTACGCAAAACCTCAAATGGTATAGAAGTAGAAGTACCTCAAGGTTTCTACTTCATGATGGGTGACAACAGCAAAGACAGTTTTGACAGCAGGTACTTTGGATTTGTACCGGTAGATCACCTCATTGGAAGACCCATATTGCGCATATGGCCATTGAAAAATTTCGGACCAGTACAGGGGAGATAGTTTTTCTCCCCTTTTATTTTTGTCAATAGGGGGTATAAAGATGAACAATCTCAACATAGTGGATCATCCACTGATTAAGCACAAACTTACAATAATGAGAAACAAATCAACCGGTCCAAAGGAATTTCGCGAACTTCTTAGAGAAATAACTTTTCTTCTTGCTTACGAAGCAACAAGAAAGATCGAGACACTTCAATTTGAAATTGAAACACCCCTTGAAAAGACCACAGGATATGCGATCGAGGACAAAAAAGTTGTAGTCGTTCCCATACTCCGTGCAGGCCTTGGCATGGTAGACAGTATCTTGGAACTTTTGCCGAATGCCTCTGTTGGTCATATCGGTGTCTACAGAGATCCTCAGACTTTGAGGCCTGTTGAATATTACTGCAAGTTGCCAAATGTGAGAGACGCGACAGCAGTTTTCGTGCTCGATCCAATGCTTGCAACCGGATTTTCTGGTGTACACGCAGTGAAAATACTTAAAGAAAAAGGAGCAGCGAACGTAATTTTTGTTTCCCTCATCGCCGCACCAGAAGGTGTCCGACAGTTCGAGATTCATTGTCCTGATGTTCCCATATACACGGCAGCTCTTGACAGGCAACTGAATGAGCATGGGTACATCTTGCCTGGTTTAGGTGACGCAGGCGATAGATTGTACAGAACAAAATGAGCGGCTAATGCCGCTCTTCTTGTGCTCATTCAGCTAGTTATGATGAGCGAGATAGATTCTCAAAAACTCATGATTCGAAAATAAAGGTGTAGATTTTGAATGGATGAAATTCCAATGGAAAATCGACATTCTGTCTTTCTTCTTCCAGAATATTGGTTAAGTGCACTCTTCTATTATTCCAGGGAGTCTGCAACAACAGTCTGCCGGATGTTCCGAGTATTTCCACCAATCTCAACACGATATCTCCATGTTCGTTTTTTCTTAGGCTTGTTAACTTGAAGTTGTTTGGTGATATCTTCAATAGGTACTGAGGTATTGTCAATCTCCCTCTCGTTACAATAAGCGGTTTGTTCAAATCCTCTGATTCCTTGACGACTGTCTTGATCTCATTATCGGGATGGATGTACACAGAATATGTGAACTCGTGAGAGCCCTCATCTGCAAAGAAATCAGGGAATATTCCAGCTTTTATGAGTGATAATCCTACAACATTTCGATCAACAGTGTAACCGTATTTCCCGTCATTCAAGATTGCCATTCCAAAGTCGGTCTGCGACAAGTCAACCCATCTATGGGCTGGGACTTCAAAACATGCTTGTTCGTATTTTGAGTTCTTATGAGAAGGTCTCTCAATGAATCCACCTGAGATATCGAATCTGGCCTTTCTTGTGAGAATGTTGGTGGGAAAGTATGCTCTGAGCAGTGCTCGTCTCGTATGCCAGTCGATCTTTGTTTTGACGTCCAATCTCTTTGAGTTTTTCATAAGAACATAGTCCTGTGTAATCTTACTTCCTTCAGCTTTGTATTCTACTCTGATAATTTCTCTTACAGGTCCTGACTCGATTCTTACTATTTTGGAAGCCTTTAGTGCGAAACCTGTTTTTTCGACACCATCTGCTATATCCCAGTTGTCCCAATAATAGGGAATGTTTTTGTGCATTTTTAGAATGTTCCCGCGGTCGCTGAATGCTAATTTTTCCAACTCCTTATCGTATATTTGTATGGTCCCATCTTCTTTCACAGAGATTTTCAGATACTCGTTTTCCATTGAATAACAGTCATCTTCTTTGGATCGCTCAGGCCAGTCACTGTTTATTCCGCAAACTTTCAATTCTATTTTTGAAAGCGGTTCGATCTCACGATCGATAAAGTAAATGTATCTACCATCAAAGGTTTTCTGACACAGTACAGGTTCTCCGTTAAGAGATAGTTTTAGGTTTTCATCTAAAGAAAAAACACACTTCTTTGAAAAAGAAGAAGAATTGATGATAGAGATCGTACTCGTGTTTTTCTCTGTAATTAGATTGATCGCCTTTTCAAAAATCTCTGTGGCTCTTTTCTTTACGTATGAAAGTTCTTTTTCAGCATCTTGGTACACTTCTTTGATCGATGAACCAGGTAGAATGTCGTGAAACTCGTTTCTCAGGAGTATTTTCCACAACTCATCTAATTCATTTGAATAGTTATCTGTACAGAAGACAGAAACTATTTCTGCAAGATAAAGGGTATCTTCTGCTTCTTTGTGGAGTTTTTTTACATTTGACTGAGAGGTATAAGTGCCTCTATGACACTCAAGATAAAGTTCATCGTCCCAGACTGGAAGATTTTTCTGAAGTTCTAACGACTCGAAATATTTCTCAACACTTTCAATTTCGAGTCTTGGAAGATTCGGAAATTCCTTTAAGATACGATAGTTGTGCAGCATCTCTTCAGTGGGACCACCACCACCGTCGCCATAGCCAAAAGAAAGAAGCACCCTATCTGTCAACTCTTTCTGTCTAAAGTTCTTCCAAGTTTTGTATATCGTATCTGGGTCTATTTTGCCATTGTACCCTTCGTTAGGATTGTTAAAGCTGGAGTACAAAACTTCAGAACCATCTATTCCACGCCAGATGCAGAGATCGTAAGGGAATTCATTTGTGTCATTCCAGTTCAGCTTTGTTGTGACGAAGTACTCAATCCCAGCTTGCCTGAGAATCTGAGGCAGTACCCAGGAAAAGCCGAAAACATCAGGTAGCCAGCAAACTCTGCTTTTCTTCCCGAATTCTCTTTCAAAAAATCTCTGACCATAGTAGAACTGTCTTATCATAGATTCAATATTCGGAATATTGCAATCTGATTCCACCCACATGCCACCCGCTGGTTCCCATTTGTTTTGTCTTACAAGCTCCTTGACACTCTCGAATAGTTCAGGACACTTCTCTTTCAAATCACTGTATATCTGAGCTGAGGACTGAGAGAAGACAAATTCCGGAAACATTTTTGCCAGCGCAACTGCGTTTGCCACCGTTCTGGCGATTTTCCTTTTGGTCTCTTCTACTGGCCACAACCAGGCATAGTCTATGTGTGAATGTCCAATGAGGTGAACAGCTCCTACAGGTGGATGTTCCTTTTTAAGTCTTTCAAGCTTGCTTTTGAAGATTTTATACCTTTTAATCAATTCTTCTTTCAGTTCTTCTTGCAGTTTGATTCCTGTGAAGTCTTCGAATTTTGGTGCATTCCAGACGCTTTCTATTTCTCCTTTGACTCCTATGTCTTGCTGAGCAGTTCTCAGGTACGTTTTTGTATCTCTTGGTACCCACAGACCTGATAGAAACTCATCGCAGATATCGAAGAGCTTTTTTGATACGTGCCCTTCAAGGATATTCGCCGTTCTTACGGCAATTTCCGCTGTCTTCAGTATTTCTGAGATTTCTTCGTCAACGATCAATAGCAAGGCTTCTGTGAAAAGTGGTTCTTGTGGTTTGCCGAATAAACCTCTTGGCATCACCTGTGCCTCAACACGATGAGTCTTTCCATCACAAAGACCTGTGATGTTGATCGTTTTGTGATGCTCGTTTATTTCACCGTATAATTTTCCATCTATCAATATAAGGCTTTCTCCACCAAACCACAATTTCAGGTAAGCTTTCTGTTTTTCATGAAGGAAAATAGGTTCTAAATTCCTTGAAAACCAAACCGGCGCTTTTTCGAAGTCCCACCTGAATGGGAAATCGACCTTTCGTTCGTATTCAATTGGTTTTTCCTCAAGTGGACCATTGGTGAAATCCCAGGAACTGAGCGGCCTTTGTTCAACAATTGTGTAAGGAAGAATTTCTGAGATATTCTTGAGAAGTCTGTAGAAAAGTTTTTCACTCACGATAAGTTCCTCCCTGCTGTCTTGAATTTTTTTATCCTTTCAACCCAGTGAATTTGATACTCTCCAACAAATGTTTCTGTGCAAAAATGAAGAAAATCAGAGTTGGTATGACGGCTATAGTTGCGGCAGCCATCATTTGATTCCAGAGTGTTCCATATCTATCCAGAAACTGAGGCAACCCAAGAGCCAATGGATATTTCTTCTCGTCTGTAAGATATATGAGAGGTCCAAGATAATCATTCCAGGAAGCTATGAACTGGAAAAGCCCAACTATTACGAGAGTTGGTTTAATCAGCGGAAGTGCTATCCTGAAGTATGTTTGGAATTCCGAAGCCCCATCTATCTTAGCAGCTTCAAACAGATCACGTGGAAGCGTGAGAAAAAACTGACGGATGAGAAAGATGTAAAACGGGTGTCCGAAAAAGGATGGAAGAATTAGAGGCCAGAAAGTATTGACCATATTCAGCTTGCTGAAGATCAAAAAGGTTGGTATCAACGTAACGGCACTTGGCAACATAATGGTTGCTAAGATCGCGTAGAAGAGTATCTCTCGGCCACGCCATTTGAGGACTGATAGTCCATATGCAACCAGTGGACAAGAAATCAGAGCACCTAAGACGGCACCGCCTGCTATTAGCAAACTGTTTCTGAAATATGTAAAGAAGGGGAATCTCTGAACAGCCTTAGAATAATTGGTAAATTCAGCGATTGATGGAATCAATTTTGGAGGGAATTCATACAGTTCGTAGTTTGGTTTCAGAGAAGTGGAGATCATCCAGAAGAAAGGTGCCATATAGATTATTGTGACTAAAATTAGGGATATCACATGAAATAGAGTTCTCGTAGCTGCTCCTTTTTTCATCGAAGTTTCCTCCTCAACTGTAGAAAACCCATTTTCTTGACGTTCTGAAATAAAGAATGCATATTCCAAGGGAAATCAGAAAGATAAACCATGCCATTGCAGACGCATATCCCATGTTCCCATATCTAAAGGCGTGTCTGTAGAGATATATTGCTATAGATAGGCTGGCATTGTTTGGCCCTCCACCAAACATGATCTGAGGTAGTTCGAAAAATTGAAGTGCGAGAATAGAGGAGGTGATGAAGTAGTACAAAATAGCTGGAGTTATCAATGGCATCGTTATTTTTCTGAAGATTTGCCATCTGTTTGCTCCATCAATCAGTGCACTTTCATAGAATTCCTTAGGAATATCTTTCATTGCCGCCATTAATATCATCGCTTGTTGTCCTGCTCCCCACTGTGCGATGAGAATTATTGTCAGTTTCACAAGTTTGTCGTCCGCAGTCCATAAAGGACCTGTGACACCAAATTTCGCAAGAAATCCATTCACAAGACCCAAGTATGGATTGAAGAAATTCAGAGCAACCACAGCAAAGGCATAAATGGGAACCACAGACGGCATGTACATTACTGCTCTGAAAAAACTTATACCTTTGAAGTCTTTCACAAGCAATAGAGCAAGTAGAATTCCTACTATCAAGCCAATAGGTACCAAACCGATGAAATACACGAATGTATTCTGAAGACTTTTTAAGAAAAGAGGATCACGAAATAGTTCCTTGAAATTCTCTAATCCTACCCATTTTGGTGGCAAAGTTATATGATATTCAGTAAAACTGAAGAAGAATGAAGCGAAAATTGGGTATATTCTGAAGACCACAAGGCCAATTATTCCCGGCAGAACGAAAAACATAACTGTGAGAAACTGTTTGCGCTTTTTCATTATATCTGCCCTCCTGAGTTTACAAAAGGAACAGCCACTCTTGCGAAAAGAGTGGCTGTGGGTGACTGTCATTTCTCTTTCATTTTGTCAGCCATTTGTCGAGTTCTTTCTGCACTTTTTCCTGTGCATTCTTAAGTGCTTCAGTTGCAGTCTTTTCACCATAAATAACTGCTTGCATTGCATTTGTGAGCTCGTCCCAGAGTAAAGCTCCAACTGGAAGAGCAGGTCTCACGTGAGCAGTTGGCAACAAATCAGCGAAAATTTTCTGTTCTGATGGGGAAGCACTCAAAAGTCCTGGGACAGCTTCTTTCAAAGTGGGGAGATGCTGGGTGTCAACGGCGAATTTTATCTGTCCTTTTGTCGCCATATAATGGATAAATTCTGCTGCTTCTTTCGGATGCTTTGCCCCCTTTGGTATAACAAGCGACCATCCTCCCGCCCAAGTGCTGTTTTTCTCACCATATTCTGGAGCAGGTATGGAAGCTATACCGAATTCGAAGTCCTTTGGAGCTAATTGCATTATTTGAGCAAGTAGCCAGTTCCCATCTACTACCATTGCAAGCTTCCCAGCCAAGAATGGGTTTATTGGTTCTGCCCCTCCTATACTCGCCCCAGAAAAGCTCATTCCAAACGAGGAAACGAAAGCTTCTAATTCTTTTATGTTGTATTTCTTCGCCCATTCGCCGAGCCATTCAAAAGCTTTCACAATTCTTGGGTCATCAGCAAAGACTAATTTTTGACTTTGAGCGTTGTAGAAATTTCCTCCAAAAGCCCAGCCCCATGTATAATGCCACCCTTGGAATGCCCACGGTATGAAACCAACCTGAGTATATCTTCCTGCTGTCTTCTTTGTGAGTTTCTCAGCGTATTCCTCTAATTCTTTCAATGTCACAGGAGGCTTGTTAGGATCCAATCCGGCCTCTTTAAAGAGTTTCTTGTTGTAGAACAAGGCTCTGTTGTCAGTGTCCCATGGCAGAGCCCAAATCTTGTTATTCCACTGGCACTCTTCAGTCGCGAAGTTGAAGAACTGTTCTTTCAATTTACCGATGTCGTAACCAAGTTGAACGAGATAGTCTTGTAGTGGCTCGAGAACACCATATGCGGCTCTTTGTGCCACAGTAAAGCGGTCAAGATAGTACACATCAGGTCCAGTTCCACCGGCAACAGCTGTCATGAGTTTTGTAATTTCAGTTTCTGATCCTGGGACGATGACAATATTCACTTTGATGTCTGGATGTGTTTTGTTGAACTCTGCTACGATTCCAGCTATGCTTTCTCTTTCTACAGGATTTGTCATACTGTGCCAAAATGTGATTTCAACTACTTCCCCCAGAACGCAGAGCGCCAAACTGAGAACGAGAATCACGAGGAATTTTTTCATGCTTTCACCTCCATAGAAGTAAGGTTTCCGACGAAAGATGCTACATTATTCTATAAGATATGTCAAACCTAATTGAAGGTAGTATTATTTGAATTTGGCCAGTTATACCTGATTATCCATGTATATACAAGTTGGTCCAAAGAAAAACTCACCGTTACAACTTGTTACAACCACATGATTCTCTCACCACCAAACTCACAGGTACACGTTCCTCAAGTTCAAGTGGTTCTCCTAAGAAGATTTTGACCAACTGTAGTGCAGCTAGTTCACCCATTGCCTGGAAATCTTGATGAACAGTTGTCAGTCTGGGATATGCATAAAGACTGACCCTGAGATCGTCGAAACCATACACATTTATATCTGCAGGGATCTTGTGCCCATATTCCTTGAAGTACGTAATGCCTCTGATGGCAAGATAGTCATTGCAGAAAAATACAGCCTCGAGACCTTCTTTCTGAACAATCTTCACAGCACTCTGGAAATCCTTATCAAAGTCAGTGATCATTTTCCACGTGATCTCTGTGACTTCATCCTTGAGTCCATCAAATCTCTCTTTGACGCTGGAAACATCAAATGGTTCCTCCGTCACAAAGAGAGCTCTTTTTACATGGTGCTTTTTCATATGTTTACCAATTAGTTGACCGCCATTCCGATTATCAGAATAGACAACAGGTACTTTGGGAAAACCTTCAATTGTTCTGTCGACCAATACAATTGGGAAGTTTTCATTGATCAAACCCAGTAACAAAGTATCAGAAAGAGAACTGATGCGAGGTTCTATTATCAGACCTTTTATCTCGAGCTTCAAAAGTTCCCTTAGCATCCTTTCTTCATGAATTGTACTGGTGAAAAGTGCATCTAAATTGAAAGGAATAACATCAATAGAGAATTTCTGCAAAGTTCTCACAATACCAAACAGCATTGAAGCACGAGTGTCTTGGTAGTTTGTTATCAGCACTCCAACTCTTACACCTTTCAGTTGTTCATGAACAGATGCTACAAATGTCCCCAAGCCCTGGATTCGTGTCACTACGCCCTCGTATTCGAGATTTTCGAGTGCCTTTCTAGCTGTTAGTCTGCTGACGTTGAACATTCTTGCCAATTCATTTTCTGATGGAACCCTATCTCCAGGCTTTAATTCCCTGGAAAAAATCTTGCTTCTTATATAATCCACTATCAATAGATAAGCGGGTTTCATTCATTCTCCTCCTTTGGAATTACGTACGAATATTTTAGAGTCTTTTAATGCTCTTCCTATGTCAACGACATGACTGATCCATTCTCAAGTATACAGCAATGAAGTTTGATCTGATCGCAGATCGTGCAATGAATAAAGGTTGGACAGGGTCATTTCATTTTTCGTGAAAAAGCACGTCACCAAAAAGATTTTGCATAGTTTCGCAACTTAACGTCTATTTGTTGACCGAATGGAGGTATTTGCCAGAATGTGGAGCTAGTTCCTTATTGCATATATTACACGAGACTTGATAGCTTAAGAGTTATGACATATGAACCTCTGTGATTCTTGGTGATGGGTATTTGATCTTGCAGGCGCTGAAAAATTGCAGATGAGAATTTGTAAGCGGCAAATACGAATTCAGTCAGATCAAGATCTGAGAAGATGATCAAGTCTACTCTACCAAGAAATGAAGCCAACATTATTGTTATAGGAAAGGCATTTACTCTCATTACGACGTCACAGAGAATTGTTACGAGACGTTGTTATAACTATTGACAGAAATAATCTCCAAATATATAATGATGTATGGAAACAAATTCCAAAGGTGGGAGATGTGGTGAGAGAATTACCCAGAGGCATAATAATAAGCTGTCAGTTAGAACCTGGAGATCCTGTACAAGACGTTTCATTTGTTGTGAACATGGCAAGGGCTGCCGAATTTGCTGGTGCATTAGCAATTAGAACAAATGATGCAAAACACGTGAGAGCCCTCAAGGATTCAGTTCGCATTCCCATTATTGGTTTAGTCAAGGACAGAAATTATGAGACATTCATAACTCCTACTTTTGAGCATGCGAAAAGTGTGATAGAGGCTGGTGCTGATTTTGTAGCGCTTGACTGTACAAGAAGAGAGAGACCAATTCCTCTGCGTCAACTTTTCGAGCAGATACGATCAGCTTTCCCGGCGGTTGGTATCATAGCGGACATCGCGGACGAACACGATGCAGAAATGGTAATTTCCCTCAAGCCAGATTATATAGCAACAACTTTGTCTGGCTATACAACTTACACAAAAGATGTTGTTTTACCAAACATCGCTCTTGTAGGAAGACTCTGTGCAAGATTTGAAATACCTGTAATAGCTGAAGGTGGTTATTTTACCGTTGATGAGGTACAGTTCGCTTTTCAGATGGGTGCACATGCTGTTGTCATTGGAACTGCCATAACAAGGCCTTGGTTAGTTGTCAAGAAATTCGTGGAATGTTCAACCACTTTCATAAAGGGGAGGGATAATGGATGAAAAAGCTACTGGTTGCGGCTTTATTGATCATTGTTGCCTTAAC
>JBBFME010000029.1:0-19450 GCA_037478695.1 Pseudothermotoga sp. | reverse complement strand
CCTGCGCCACCTTTCTGGGCAATTAATGTGCCAACTCTGTTGTACCATACCTTGTCAACAAGAAGTTCGATTTGTTTTTCTATGAACCTTAGGACCTCTCTCTCGTAACCAGAAGGACCATCGAGAGTTGAAAGTTGTTTTATGAGTTCTTTCGCATCCAATTTCATCACTCCTCTACTGGAATTTTACATCTCTTGCCCTCTCAACAACAATTTTGTTTTCTTTCACGTGTATCACAACAGGTTCATTGCAAGGTTCCATCTCTCTGAGTATGTGTCCAGAGATTTGAATCAGAGTGGGATATACAGACAGAGCTGCTATAACCGCTTGATCACCTTCGTTCAACCCTGCTCGCAAAATGCCTTTTGCCTCACCGAAGATCGCTATAGAGCCACCTGCCATGATCTCGGAACCAGAATGAACATTGCCGATCACTATGACATCTCCCGGATGTATCAAAGCCTGGCCGGACCGAAGATTCTTTTTTATGACCTTCGTTCCCGATTTCGTCTCGCCCTCTTGCATTATCTTCATTCTTCCACGAACATTTATACTCTCACCTGCGGTTGCACCCATTAGTATTTGCGATACTTCCAAACCCATTTGCTTTATGATAGAAACTATCTTCGGCATATCCTGCGAATGTTTTTCGTTATTCTCAATCATCAACATGATCTTGTCACCACTGGCAAAAAAACCACTCATCTGAGATATGCGAGATGTAAGCTGGTGGGCAACTGTTTGAAAATCATCGTAATCTTTTATCACCAATACGAGACCTTCTTTGGTCATCTTGAAGTCAACAAAATCAAAAGCCAACACCGATCACCCCCAACGTATCACTTATGATTCTATCACGACATACACTCTTGTCAGCATAAGAATGAGCACCATTGGTCAACTCTCGCCATGTCTACCTTTATACTTTCTTAGCAATCTTGCAGAATATTCTTAGTTGTTCAGTATAGAAGTATAATTAATAAGCAGAAATCTTTAACAGCTCTGGGAAGTGGTCGATTGATAGATAAGATGAGTGATATACCGCTTTATGTTCAACTGAAACAGGAGTTAAAAGAGAAGATACTCGCTGGTTATTGGAAAGAGGGAGAGAAGATCCCCTCGGAATTTGATCTGATGAAAATCTATAAAGTCAGCAGAGCCACCGTTAGATCGGCTATAGACAGTCTCGTTCTGGAAGGTTTTCTCGTGAGAAGACACGGGACGGGTACTTTTGTGAGAAGAATAAGACCTTCTATTGGTTTTGAACCACTGATAAGCTTGAGTTATGCTTTAGAAACCTTGAACATTCACTCAAAAAACGTTGTCTTGCAGAAAAGGTATATAGATCTGGACAAGAAACTCAAACACAAACTTCGATACAGAGAAACAGCAGAATGTCTTTATGTCTTGAGGCTACGTTATGTTGATGACATACCCATAGCCGTTGAAGATTCCTACTTTCACCCACAGATAGCAGCTATCTTCGATGAAAAAGATCTATCGAAATCCATCGCGAAAATACTTGTCAGTGAAACAGACATATCTATTTCTAAGGTTGAACAAGTGATAATTCCCCGAGTGGCAGAGACAAATGAAAGATCGCTTCTCATGATCTCAAAGGAAGCTCAGGTTCTACACATGCAACGGTGGATTTATATTCAAGGCCAAACTGAACCGGCTTATTATTTGGAATTGATCATGAGAAGTGATCTGTCTACCTTGAGAAAATAGATGTCCACAGGTATTCCTTAGAGATGAGATTCTCATGAAAAGTAATTTTCAGCAGCGTGTATTGCCGCTATAGCCCCATCTGAGACTGCTGTTATTATCTGCCTTACGCTCTTTTTCCTTACATCGCCTATCGCGTATACCCTTCGAAGGCTTGTTTCCATCCACTCGTTTGTGATAACGTAACCATTTTCATCGGTTTGTACCTGACCCTTGACTAATTCGGAATTCGGTGTAAGGCCGATCGCGATGAAGACACCATCGATTTTCAGTGTGCTCAGCTCACCTGTTGTTGTGTCTTTCAGGATTACTGCCTGAAGTTTGTTATCGCCTTGAAAACTCTCAACGATCTTATTGAATTCGAATTTAATCTTCTGATTTGCGAAGGCTTTATCTTGAAGTATCTTAACTGCTCTGAGTTTGTCTCGTCTGTGCACTACTGTAACTGATCTTGCTATCTTTGATAGGTACAAAGCATCGTTTATGGCTGTATCTCCACCACCGACAACAACAACATCTTTATCTTTAAAGAAATATCCATCGCACGTGGCACAATACGATATACCTTTGGCTGTGAATTTCTCCTCTCCTGGAACTTGTAACTTCTTTGGCTCTGCACCTGTTGCAATCATTACCACACCTGCGTTTATCGACTGGCCATCCTCGGTCTTCACAATTCTTTGCTCTGCATTCAAAATCAGCTTTTGCACTTGGGAACCAAGGAACTCCGCACCGAGTAACTGAGCGTGTTCCTTCATTCTCCTTGCCAGTTCTTGGCCTTCGATGGACGGGAAACCCAAATAGTTGTCTATATAGGTGGTCAGATTGAGTTGACCGCCTTCAAGCGTTTTTTCAACAACGAGTACACTAAGACCTGCTCGCTTGGCGTATACCGCCGCCCCGAGGGCGGCTGGGCCTCCACCTACCGTGACAACATCGTAGTAGTCCTTTATTTCGTCTTTCCTACCAAGGTCGAACAACATATCAGTTTCCACCAGCCGCTTTCAAGAGCTCTTGAACAAAGGCATTTTCCGGATATGCTCCTACAAAGTTTCGTTCGTCGTTTATAAATGTGTGTGGAACTGAAGAGATCCCATAGTTCATACTGAGTTCTTGGAATTCATTTGCTTCTATCATCTCTGCAACTATCTTGGGATTTATCATCGCAGCACTGTGTGCCATGAGTACTGCCTTTGGACAGTAGGGGCATGTTGGTGTCACAAAAACCTTTATATTCAGATGGGTTTCTATCGAACGAATAATCTCTATCTGTTCACTGTTGAAGAAAGGTGGTTTTCCTGTCGAAATCGCTATTATGTCTTGTATCAAGCTGGAGAACTCGTGACCAGATGGGATTCCATAAAACCTCACTCTTGTGTCATTCCCGTTCTTGTCAAGCAACACGATCGCTGGAGTCAATTCAATTGCGTATTGCTGTGCTATCTCTCGATCTTTTTTGACGTGGTAAGAATACATCTCAATCTTGTTATCGATTGCAGCAAGTTCTTCAAGTACTTGCTTTGTGACATCACAGTACTCACACTCGCTTGCATCATCGACGAAGATCAAAATCTTCACCGGGTCCTTCAGTTGTTCGGAAAAGACCTTCTCCAAATACTTTGCATCCTTCTGATTTATCAACGCCATTGTTGCACCTCCCAATTTTCATCACATTAATATTCTACCATCTTAGTCGGAATTTATTCTTTTCTGTCCAGTAAAGAAGAGGTAAATCCTAAGATGGTGAGCAAAAGACCTAAAACCAACTTGCTCAGCTCATGACCCGGTGAAATTCTGTTCAAGACAAGTACTGCTGTGAACAAACCCCAACAGATCAAAACAGAGGACAAGTTTCTCTTAGTGGATTTTTTCAGAAGATATGTGGTCACATACTCTTTTTTTGTAAAACCCATAGACAGAAAGAAGACTCTGAATCTTTTATCTTCACCTTCAAGATATACAGACAATCTGCCAATGTGGAACAAAAAAGCAATGAGAACACAGATAAATATGTCTCTGACACCATATTGCCCAAATGTTGATGTATAGGTGAGCAACACCCCAAGTGTTACAAGAGTGTTTATCGACGAAAAAGGAACAAGCGTCATATTCGCCGTTCCTGAGAAATTAGCCCACACAATTGGTAAAGCAATACCTATTCCCGTTAGTGAATAGATCAACCCCATCACAAAATCCCTTAAAAACTCTTTCACCCTTCTTTTTTCTCCTCTCCCTCAGGTTCTTTCTTCAACACTTCGGCTATGCCTGCCAAACTTGATAAAATAGCAGAAGCCTCCATGGGTAAGAATATCTTTGTTGCCTTGCCGTTTGCAATCTCTTTCAATGCGTCAAGGTATCTTATCGCTATAAGGTCGCTCGTGGGTGCTCCTTCGTGAATCGCCTTGAAGACGTTCATGATCGCTTCTGCTTGACCTTGTGCTTCTGCGATGAGTTTGAATCTGTTTGCCTCGGCTACCTTCTTTATAGCCTCTGCCTCACCTTCTGCCCTGAGAATTGCAGCGTTTCTCTCGCCTTCTGCTTTGAGAATCTCGGCTTGTTTTATACCCTCTGCTTCGAGTATCGCTGCCCTTTTTGTTCTTTCTGCTTTCATCTGTTTGCTCATTGCGTCAGTTATGTCTTTGGGTGGATCGATTTTCTTTATCTCGACTCTCGTGATTCTAACACCCCACTTGTCGGTAGCATCATCGAGAACGGTTCTCAACTTCGTGTTGATTTTTTCTCGGGATGTCAAGGTCTGATCCAACTCCAATTCCCCAATCACATTTCTCAAATTGGTCTGAGCTAATTTCAAGGTTGCAAACTGAAAGTTGTTGACGTTGTAAACCACCTTGTACGCATCGGTGACTTCATAGTAAATCACTGCGTCAACCGTCACCACAACGTTGTCTTTCGTAATGACTTCCTGAGGAGGAACATCAATGACCATCTCTCTGAGGTCAACACGTGTCATTCTGTCGAAGAACGGTATGATAAAGTGTATGCCCGCTCCAGCCTCTCGATGAAACTTTCCCAGTCTTTCTATTAATCCCCTCTGATACGGCCTCACTATTCTGATACCAGTCGCAGCAACTACGAGTATCAAAACGGCAATAACACCAAGGGCTATCATCATCATTCTTCACCTCCTTTGAGTTTTTCAACAACCAAATGTGCTCCTTCAACCTTTGTTATTCTGACTTTTTCACCTTCTGGTATAACTGCGTCTTCGCTTGAATATGCTCTCCAAAGATCACCATTCACCTTGACCAATCCGGTTCCCTTTTCGTTGTCAACAGTTTCAACCACGACAGCAGTCTTGCCTATTATCTCATAGATGTGAATCTTCCGAGGTTCTTGTTTCGTCAAGTTCTTCGTCAGAGGTCTTGTCAAGATCACCAAGATACCAGAAACGACTATGAAAGCGATGACCTGAATTAAAGTCCCAAAGACAACGCTAACTGCCGACGCAACAAAAGCTCCTATGCCAAACCAAAGCAAGAAGAAAGTAGGTGTGAAAATTTCCGCCACCACAAAAAACACACCTAAGATCAGCCAGACCACAAATGGTTCCATATCGACCACCCCTTTCAAAGCGTGAACACTACTTCGGGGTCAACGTAATATATCTCGAAATTAGTCGACTCTCCCAAATTTTTCAGGTACTTCTCTATTTTTCCGCTGTATCTGGAAGATATGTGATACAAGACCAACCTGCGAACATTGGCTTGACGGGCTATTTCTATAACTTCTTCGAGTGACGCATGTGCATTCATCTTCCTGTCACTGCTCTTTAGAAACGTGCATTCGTGTATCAGAATTTCGCTGTCTTGTGCGTCTCTCGGGTCAATGCCAAAAGTATCTCCAGAGATCGTCAATATCTTTTTTTCATATACTTCTGTGATCTCATCTGGTCCAAGGGTTCTTGAGAGTTTGCTTATTTCGTCCTCTGGAAGATCTCTGTACTCATCTTTCAACCTTCTTCGAGTCTCAATTACATTATACCCGAGACTGAAGTCCTGTATCGTGTGCTTCACTCTGAATGGGACTATGTACCTTGCAAAACCACCTGCCTGCCTCAGAAAGACTCTCTCTCCTGCCACAACTGGTAACTGAATCAATTCAAATCTCAAATCGTTATTCGCCTTATTTATGAACTCAAGCCACTCTTCTATGGCAGTATTGCCCTTTGGGTAGTAGATCATCAATGGCTTTTCTCTATCGCCCATCGAGTTGTTGCGCGTATTGATGATCGTCCATAGGCCTGATATGTGATCTATGTGACCATGAGTTAAGAAGATATATCTAATTGCGTAGATTCTGTTAGACATCGTGAGCGAAACACCTTCACCTGCGTCAAAGAGAATTCTTTCAGGTGCGTAGTAAACCCAAGTTGAGTACAAAGCCTTCGAGTATATTTGTAGTAACAGTACACTCACCCTTTCTCTTCGCCGAGGACTTCTATCTTGATCGTTCCTTTGACTCCTCCTGGTAGGTGCATTTCAACATCGTACAATCCTACCTCCTTAATAGGTTTCTCAAGATGGATCCATTTTTTGTCTATTTCGAGAGAGGAGTTCTTTGAGAGCACCTCAGAAAGACCAACTGAAGTCAATGCACCGAAGAGTTTTCCACCACCGCCGACTTTCACATGAATTCTGTGAACCTGTCTTTGAAGATTCTTGAGTATTTCCTCGCTCTTCTTCTTCGCCAAATCTTCTTTCTGAACCTTCATCGTTTTCTCATTTTCGATTCTCTTTATCTCTCCTTCAGTTGCCGGTACAGCAAGACCCCTTGGTATAAGGTAGTTCCTCGCATAACCATCTTTCACTTCCTTCAAGTCACCCGCCTTCGCAATACCTGTCACATCCTTCAAAAACACAACCTTCATCTTCAATCCTCCTTTCATTTTCATTATAGACTATCACATCAATTGTCTTGAATGAGTTTTTTGGCTCAGAGAGAAAGCGTTTTATGTTAAGATATTTTTGTGAAAATGTACAAACTTGGAGTGATACAAGTGAACTGGGTTCTTTTTGAACACCTCTTTCTCATAGCTTCTTGGTTAATGGGCTGGTTGTTGTTTGCAAGAATGAAATTCTTGACTGAACAAAAACCAAAATACTCACCGTTTGTTTCAGTGATCATACCGGCAAGAAACGAGGAAGTGAATCTACCAAAGCTCTTGGCGCGGCTGAGAGATCAGAGTTATAAAAACATGGAAATAATCGTAGTCAACGACAACTCGATAGATAGGACAAAGGAAGTAGTATTGAAACAACAAGGAGTAGAATTGATAGATCTGTGTGAAGAACCTCCAAAAGGTTGGGTTGGTAAGTCCTGGGCGTGTTGGAATGGCTATGAGAGATCTAAAGGACAGATCTTGATCTTCATGGACGCAGACGTTGAACCAGATCGAGATGCAATCGAAGCTCTTGTTTCTACTTATATCGAGAAGGGTGGTCTTGTATCTGTCTGGCCATATCAACAATTTGAAAGGTTTTATGAGCATCTCACTCTACCATTCAATCTCATAGTGATAGCCTCCACGGGTTCGTTTTTCATATCTAACAGCAAGCCAATAGGGGCTTATGGCCCTGTGATCGTGACGAGCAGGGAAAACTACGAGAAAACAAAAGGGCATTCGGCGATCAGAGATGGTGTTTTGGAAGACGTAAAACTCGGCAGACTTTTCCTGGAAACGGTTTGGAGGTGAACAACTTTCTCGGAGGAAAGATTGTGAAGTTTCGAATGTATCCACTTGGTATCAAACAGATGTTTGAAGGCTTTACGAAAAACATGTCGCTTGGTGCTGCGTCTTCTGGTTTGCACTTCTTTCTTCTCTTTTTCTGGATTACAGGACTTTATTCGGCGGTGGTGAACCTCTTCGAACCGACCAGGTTTTTTTATTATCTTTTCTTTGCCTTTCAACTTTTTGTAGTCAGTCCGAAAACAGGGGACTACAATTTGTTAGACGCGATTTTCTATCCATTTTCATACGGTTTCTTCTTGATCGTGTTTTTCGTGTCACTTTTCAAGACTATTTTCTTAAAGAAAGTCACGTGGAAAGGTAGGAAGATTGATGTTTGATCTCTTGGCAGTTGTTTTGCAATTTCTCTCGGGCTCGGTGATGTTTTCTTACATAATCGCGAAGTTCTTGGGCGTGGATTTGTCGAAGATCAGAGATTCGAATCCCGGTTCGACAAATCTCTGGCGAGCCAAAGGTTTCAAATGGGGGATTACCGCACTTGCCCTTGATTATTTCAAAGGAACCTTTCCACTCTTCTTGTTCATCATATCAGGCTTGGTGAAAAATGAATACACGATAGCCTTTGCTGCCTTGGCTGGTGTGATGGGGCATGCCTTTTCTCCTATGCTGAGATTCAAAGGGGGTAAAGCGGTGGCAACAACCTTTGGCGCTTGGTCTGTATTGACGAAATGGCAAGGACCAGTTATCCTTGGTACAGTGTTCAGCTTGTTCAGCCTTTTCAAGAGGAAGACAACCGTTGAGGAAGACTCCTTTAGAGTCTTGATAGGTTTCTTGGTGCTGGGTGTTTTTGTTTTCTACAAGGTTCTGGGTGGTAACTTTCATATATTGGTCTTCTATACCGGGAACTTTGCCATTGTGAGTTACAAACATTGGAAAGACTGGCGCAGATTTTTTCTGAAAGTGCGCACTAAACGTAAATCTTCTGGCTTATACTAATTACGGAGGTATAACTCATGGAGTATGATCTTTATCTGAGAATAAACAAAGAAGATGTGCACAAATTGGGTTACATACTCGAAGCAGAAGACAACTTGGTGAATTTGAGAAAGTACGAGAACGGTCTTCTCAGAATCTTAGTTCCGAGTGATCTCTTAGAAGATCTCTTGAGTTTTCTTGAAACAGTCAAGGGACATGTTGATTTCGAAATAATCGATTGCAAGAAAAACGATGGGCGTATTTAGAAAACTGCTCCCACAAGAATTTTTGGAGGATCTTTCATCACTTGATGTGGATAGATTTTTCAACAACGGCAGAGATGTCTTTATCTTCGATTTTGACAACACACTCGGTTTTTGGCGAAGCCAAAAAATAGAAGAGAGATTTCAACCTCTTTTGAAAAAGATATTGAACTCGAATGGGAAAATCATCATTGCATCAAACGGCAAGCCAAGACAGATTTCCTTAGACGGTGTGCATGTGATCTGGAGGGTGAGAAAGCCTTTCACAAAGAAGATAAAGCAGTTTTTGGCAAGTCAAGACATTGATGCAGAGCGTGTTGTTTTGATAGGTGATCAGATCTTCACAGATGTCTTAGCGGGAAACCTGCTCGGGGCATACACTGTGAAGGTAAAACCACTGAGCAAAACGGAATTTTTCGGCACAAAGGTGCTAAGAATTTTCGAGAAAGTACTTTTCCTCTTTCTGAGAAAAAGGTGATAGCTGTGAAATGTAAAGGTTGTGGTGCACAAATACAACACGAAGATGAGAAGAAGCCAGGTTTCATACCTCTCGAAGTCTTTACAAGAAGAAAAGAACAAGGTGAAGAGATACTCTGCCAAAGGTGTTTCAGAGCAAGACACTATGGAAAATTGGAACCAATTAGAATTTCAAAGAGTTTCACGAAATCTCTTTTGAAAATCGTCAAAGATTTTGAGGTAATCGTTTGGGTAGTGGACATAACAGATTTCGAAGGTAGCCATGACCCTGAACTATCAGAAATCTTGAAAGATTCCAAAAAGATACTCGTCGTGAACAAGATCGATCTTCTACCAAGAGCTGTGACTATACGAGAGATTGAAGACTGGTGCCTGCAGAGAGTTCAGGACGAACAAATCGAGGAAGTCTATTTGACCAGCACGCTCAGGAAGTATGGTATCAGAAGACTTGCCACGAGGTTGAGCGATTTCGACAGAGTGCTTTTTGTGGGTGTGACGAATGTCGGAAAATCATCTCTTGTGCATGCTCTGACGGGTGCAGACATCAGCATCACACCATTTCCTGGGACAACACTTGGCTTGATAAGTGCCAAGATGAATAAAACTGTTGTGTACGATTCTCCTGGAATTCTGACAAGACATCGCGTGATCGACTTGTTACCTCCTAATTGCCAGAAGCAGATTGTCGCTGAGAAACATCTGAGCAGAAAGACCTTCAAGCCACAGAGAGATACAGTTATCTTTCTTGGTGGAATGTGCAAACTACAGATTACTTTCTCCACAGAACTTTCACCGATCTTTCAAATCTTCGCAAGCGAGGGTGTGAAGTTTCATGTTACCAATTCTGAAAAAGCCGATGATCTGTGGAAAAGGCAATATGGAAGGTTGTTAGTCCCACCTTGCAAATCAAAAGAACCGTCTTTTGAGTCTCTCAAATGGTGTGAAAGGGAATACGACCTGAACGTAGGAGAAGAGTTAGCAATAGCTGGACTGGGATGGCTCAGTGTGAGAAGAGGTCCTGTTAAAATCAAAGTGGCGGTGCCAGATCAAATAATCGTTCAGAAGAGAACGGCACTCATAAATCCATACAGAGGAGGCATGACAGATGAATAGGAAAGAACCAGGCATAGTAGTTGGTGTGAGTAACAGACATGTGCATCTTTCGAGAGAAGATCTCGATCTTTTGTTCGGCAAAGGTTACGAACTCAAACCGATCAAAGACCTCGGTCAACCAGGACAGTACGCAGCGGACGAAAAGGTTATCATCGTAGGTCCAAAGGGCGCTATCGAACAGGTTAGGGTACTTGGACCTGTGAGAAGCCAAACGCAGATTGAAATCTCAAAGACCGATGCTTTCAAATTAGGTGTCAATCCACCTGTGAGAGACTCTGGCGATATAGAGGCTACACCCGGGATAGTCATCGTTGGGCCAAAAGGTACAGTCATAAAGAACAAGGGAGTCATAATCGCAAAAAGGCATATTCATATGCATCCAAAGGACGCGGAACACTACGGTGTCAAGGACAAAGACATCGTGAAGGTCATTTGTGAGAAAGAAGGTAGAAGACTCATATTCGATGATGTTTTGATAAGAGTCAGTGAGAAATTTGCTTTGGAATTTCATGTCGACACCGATGAAGCAAATGCCGCACTTTTGAACAACGGTGATCTCGTGTGGATCATATAACCGTACTCTATCAAGGAAAGACCTATGAGTTTGATAGGCCACTGGCAGTTAAAGATATCTTGAAGAAACTCAGCCTGAATTCCGAAGAACATGTAGTGGTCGTTGACGGCGAAATATACACCGAAGACAGAACGGTGAAAGTTGGCTCAAGTGTGGTGATACACAAAGTAACCTCTGCCGGCTGAAGATCTCTTGGGAGGGTTGAGATGATAAGTGAAGAAGTTCTTTCCTTGAGGGATGAGCTCACCTATCTGAGAAGGGATTTTCACATGTACCCTGAGGTGGGTTTTGAATTGCACAGAACCTCGAGAAAAGTTCAGGAGTATTTGGAAGGCATAGGATTGCACGTTCAAAGAATGGCAAAAACAGGTGTTGTGGCTCTCTTGAAAGGCGCAAAGCCCGGCAAAACGATAATGCTCAGAGCAGATATGGATGCGTTGACCTTGCAAGAGCTGAACGATGTACCGTATCGTTCAAAGATAGATGGCATGATGCATGCCTGTGGTCACGACGGACACACAGCCATGCTGCTCGTTGCCGCCAAGATATTGAAAGCTCATCAAAATGAGCTGTGCGGAAATGTCAAGTTCGTCTTTCAACCCTCCGAGGAGAAATTTCCTCCCGGTGGAGCCTTGCCGATGATCGAAGAAGGTGTTCTTGAAAACCCAAAGGTGGACTTCGCCTTTGGGATTCATCTGTGGACGCCTCTTGAGTGTGGAAAGATAGGTTTAAGAGCTGGTGCCCTCATGGCTGCTGCGGACGAATTCAAAATCGTGCTCAAAGGCAAAGGAGGCCATGGTGCACTGCCGCATCAGTGCAAAGACCCCATAATAGCAGCAGCACAACTGATAATGGCTTTGCAAACCATTGTGAGCAGAAAGATAGATCCACTGAAAAACGCTGTGGTCAGTGTTGGTAAGGTTGAGTCAGGCAGTGCCTTCAACATCATTCCTGAAAAGGCAATCATCGAAGGTACGAGCAGATCATTGGATGAGAAGGTCAGAAAGACAATCAGAGAACAACTACAGAAGATCACACAGGGTATAGCCGCTGCAAATGACATAGACTATGAGATCGATCACAAAGAGGGTACGGCTGTTCTTTTCAACAACGAAGGATTGACAGATTTCGTAAGAAAGATTGCGCAAAAGATTGTCGGAGCAGAGAATGTAATAGAGGTACCATCAACGATGGGTGGAGAAGACATGTCTTTCTTCTTGCAAAAAGTGCCTGGTGTTTTCTACCTTGTTGGTGCTTCAAATCCGAGTAAAGGTATAGACAAACCTCATCATTCACCTTATTTTGACATAGACGAAGAATCTCTGTTGATAGGCACTCAGATGCATGTTGAAATTGCACTTGAGATGTTGAGGGATGAGGATGGTTGTTTTTCAAAAAATTGTTGAAGGTTTCATCCTACCACCGGGGGTCTTTGTGACACTCTTTTTGGTGGCAGGCTTTTTTCTGCTGAGAAAGCAAAGGAAATTGTCTCTTGTCAATTTCATTTTGGCTTTTGTTTTCTATGCTCTAAGCACCGGTATAGGAGTTTTGTGCTTGCTCAATCCCGTCGAAAAGGTCAGCACCTCTTATGATCAGGAAGTAGCAGATGTGGTGGTTGTACTCGGTGGAGGAGTTGTGAAAACACCATACGGCTATGAACTTTCCGTTCACAGTGCGTCGAGATTGTTGAAGGGTTTAGAGATGGCAAAGCTCAGGAATCTGCCGCTGATCGTAACAGGTGGCAAGATACCTGGAACAGACCGTGTCCCAGAAGCCGAAGTGATGAGACAAGCAGCCTTGAAACTGGGATTTGAGGATAAAGATATCATCGTTGAACCTGTTGCGAGAACAACATATGAGAATGCTTTGAGGACGTTTGAGATAATCGAAAAATATGGTTTTAAGAAAGTTCTTCTTGTGACCTCGGCTATTCACATGAAAAGAGCAGTTTACTCTTTCGAAAGTGTTGGTATGCAGGTAATACCTTGTCCTTCAAATTACTTGTACGATCACGCAGAGTTCAAATGGATCGATTTTGTGCCAAACAGAGATGCTCTTGATGCCAATTTGGCGGCGATCCATGAAATCTTCGGAATTCTCTGGTACAGGTTGCTCGATCTGTTCAAGTAGATGATCAACTGTGCTTGATTTTTCGAAGGCTTGTCTGTATAATCTTATTGCTAAAGATCTTCGACGAGCCAGCGTAGCTCAACCGGCAGAGCGGCGCATTCGTAATGCGTAGGTTGGGGGTTCGAGTCCCTTCGCTGGCTCCATATTTTTTATCAGAAGGTGTTGCTGTGCCCCTTGATGAATTTGAAAGCGAGGTACTCAAATTCATTGAAAACCACCGGTTGATCTCTCCCAGCTCTAAGGTCTTGGTTGCTCTTTCCGGTGGAATAGATTCAATGAGCCTCCTGCATGTACTCTTAAAACTTCGAAGATTTCTTCACATTGAGATCGTTGCGGCTCATATGAATCATCTCATTCGTTCGAATGCGTTCAGAGATGAGGAATTTGTCAAAGAACAGTGTGCTACTCTTGGAGTACAGATTTACGTCGAGAGAGTCGATGTTCCAAGTTTTTGTGCACAAAAAAAGGTTGGTATAGAAGAAGGCGCAAGAATCTTGCGATACGATTTTCTGGAAAGGGCAAGACAAAAAAATGACTGTGATTACATTGCACTCGGTCATAACCTGAATGATCTTGCAGAAACAATTTTATACAGAATGATCAGAGGAACTGGCTTGACGGGTATGGTTTGCATGTTGCCAAAGGATGGTCATAAGATTAGACCTTTTCTGCATTTCAAAAGAGATGAAATAGAAGCATACGCGATGAGAAATCGAATACCACATGTTGAAGATGAGTCTAACCTCGACGTCACTTATGCAAGAAATTACATAAGACACAAGATAATGCCTGTTGTAAAAGTTTTAAACGAAGATGTGGAAAACACTCTCAAACAAATTCATTTCTCAGCTATTCTGTTTTCAAGGCACGCAGCTCAAATAAGAGAAAGATACAGAGACAGACTCTACTATTTCGAAAACAGAGTTGTTCTCAATTCACAGGGAATGGACGAATTGGAGATCGTAGAGATGCTGAAATCTTGTGTTGAAGAGTATCAGTGTCAACTTGGTTACAGGCAAATAGAGCAGATCGTTTCAAAACTGAAAGAGAGTTCTTGGACAATATATGTATCAGAGGAAGTGAAATTGAAAAAGGGTTTTGAATTCTTCAGCGTTGAAAAGATTCATCGATCAGTTCAGAAAATGACACTTTCTGTGGAAGGTTTGTACGAATTCAACGAGTGGCTTTTCGAACTATCAAGAGATGTCAAGTCAGACTATCACGTATTCATCGATGCACATCAGGCAACGATTAGAACTCGTAGGAAAGGGGACAAGATCTTTACAAAGAAGTTGAAAGATCTCTTTATAGAAGCCAAGATTCCGCACTTTCTCAGAGACGAGATGCCTTTGGTTTGTGTCAACGACGAAGTTGTTTGGGTTCCATATGTCTATCTAAACAATAGTTTCAAAGAAAAGAAAAATGATCTTCTTGTTTTGAATTTGCTGAATGATCCATACAGTTGTATACTTAAAGAGAGAAGTGAAAGGAGGAAAATGATTTGAACGGAAATCGTCCAAATTATATATCGTTGATATTCGCGGCGCTTGTAATACTCTCGCTTTTCTGGCTGGTCCGATCTTTCTACTTTGAGAGCTCAGCTCCGTCAAAGATGAGCTTCAGTGATTTCATACAGATGGCTTACGAAGAACCAACGAAGATCGCCGAAGTTGTAGTGAGAGACGACGGTATGCTCAGAGTAACAACCAAGCGAGGAGAGTACTACGAGATATACGCGCCTTGGTTTTCGCAAGATTCTCAGACGATCAAAGTCTTGAGTGAAAAGGGAGTAAGAGTCACAGGAGAAAAAGGAGTGAGCAGTTCTTTCTGGATTAACATAATAGGAAATGTACTCTTCATAGGTTTCCTACTGTTCATGTTCTTCTTCATGATGCGTACAGTCTCTGGCAGAAACAACCAAGCCTTTACTTTTACTAAGAGCAGAGCACAGATGAGTAAACCTGGTCAAGGACGAGTTACCTTCAACGATGTCGCTGGCGTAGACGAGGCAATAGAAGAGTTGAAGGAAACAGTTTTGTTTTTGAAAGATCCAGGTCGCTTTGCCAAAATAGGTGCGAGAATGCCTAAAGGGATTCTCTTGGTTGGGCCACCTGGTACCGGTAAAACACTTTTGGCACGGGCTGTCGCAGGTGAGGCAAATGTCCCGTTCTTTCACATCAGCGGTTCTGATTTCGTGGAACTTTTTGTCGGTGTTGGTGCCGCAAGAGTACGCGATCTCTTTGGCCAGGCGAAGGCAAATGCACCCTGTATTGTCTTCATAGACGAGATCGATGCCGTGGGAAGACACAGAGGTGCGGGACTTGGTGGCGGTCACGATGAACGCGAACAGACTCTGAACCAATTGCTTGTCGAAATGGATGGATTTGATATCAGGCAGGGTATCGTCGTGATGGCTGCGACCAACAGACCCGATATACTCGATCCTGCGCTGTTACGACCTGGCAGGTTTGACAAGAAGGTTGTTTTGGACACACCAGATGTTAAGGGCAGAGAAGCCATACTCAAGATTCACATCAGGAACAAACCACTTGGCGATGATGTCGATGTAAAAGTCTTGGCACAGCGTACAACAGGGTTTGTCGGTGCAGACCTTGAAAATCTGGTAAACGAAGCCGCACTCCTCGCTGCAAGAGACGGCAGAGAGAAGATAAAGATGGCAGATTTTGAAGAGGCTATTGATAGAGTTATCGCTGGGCCAGCAAGAAAGTCTCGCGTGATCAGTCCAAAAGAAAAGCGCGTAGTCGCTTATCACGAAGTTGGTCATGCGATTGTCTCGAGCTTGCTTCCAAATGCCGATCCTGTTCACAGAATCTCGATCATTCCAAGAGGTTACAGAGCCCTTGGATACACACTTCAGCTGCCAACAGAAGATCGTTACTTGGTGACAAAGCAGGAGCTGTTGGACCAAATCACGAGCCTTTTGGGCGGGAGAGCTGCGGAAGAACTCATATTCCAAGAGGTCACAACAGGTGCCGCCTCAGACATAGAGAGAGCAACTGAACTTGCCAGAAGGATGGTTTGTCAATTTGGTATGAGCGAAAGATTGGGACCGCTGTCGTGGGGCAAGACAGAACAAGAGATATTCCTCGGCAAAGAACTGACAAGGATGAGAAATTACAGTGAAGATGTGGCAAGCGAGATAGACGAAGAAGTTAGAAAGATCGTCACCGAGTGTTATGATAAAGCAAAAGAGCTGCTAACAAAGTACCATGCGCAACTTGATAAATTGGTCGAATTGCTCTTGGAACGTGAGGTTCTTGAGGGTGAGGAACTCAGGAGGATTTTGAAAAGTGAACTGGGGGAGGAAATGATGAACCATGATGAACTTGGAGCAGCTTCGAGGAAAGAGCAGAACAGTTGATGTAGTTGTCGATGAGTCTTGCCACTGGGATGAAGATCAAGAAATGAGATTGCTTTCTTTTGCGAGCACTTCTGGATTGAGTGCCTTGGTTTTTCACGTTGCTTATGATCTCATTCAGCCCTTTCTGGATGAATCACAAATCTCTGTTGTAGTTGAAGCAAATGTCAGGCATGTTACACCCGTGCACACCTCAGAAAGACTCGCGGTTGGTGTGAAAGTAATCGACATCATAGACAACAAGGTCAAGTTGCGCGGTGTTGTAATGAAGGGTGAAACAAAGATTTTAGAGATGGAGTTTGTCAGAGCAGTAATCTCGAGAAACTATCTCAGGAGGACCTCTGTTGAGGAGTCCACGTGACAGAAGGTCTTTTGATGAACTTCAAACCGTTAAACAACTCAAGTCAAGCGAAAAAACAATAGAAGAGATTGATCTTGAGGGCGACCTAAGGGTTGCCCTCATTTTTCCAAACACTTATGAAGTCGCGTCTTCATCCCTTGGCTTCAACTTGGTGTGGAAGCTTTTCAATAGATTGCATAGGGTGAGATGTGAAAGATTTTTCATTCAAAGAGATTTTCAGAAATTTTATTCACTCGACAGCTTCACGCCACTCGATGAATTTCCCATCTGGGCCTTCACCATGCATTTTGAAAATGACTTGATGAATGTTATTTGGTTGTTCAATAAGAAAGGCATACCTCTTTTAAACACAGAGAGGAGAGATTTCGACCCTCTGATTATCTTTGGAGGTGCTCTTACATACACCGATCTGCCAATATTCAGAGCCATAGCCGATGTTATTCTGCACGGTGATTTTGAAGCAATGCTAAGTGATCTCGATGAAGTCTTTGTACATCAAGATCGAGAAAAAATATTAGAGAAAATCTCGCAGATAGACTTTGCGACTGTCCCAACAAAACAGAAAGTCGCAAAGAAAAACGCGTTTTTCCAAGATATCAATATGCTGGTTCCCATCAGTCCGGTGATTTCAACGAAAGGTGAGTTTTCAGACAGAGTACTCATCGAGATAGAACGAGGTTGTCTTTGGAACTGCAGCTTTTGCATGATGGGCGCATCAAAAAAGCCTGTGAGGTTTGTTCATCCTCAACTTTTGAAAGATATACTCCAAAACTTTCAGTTTATTGGCTTAATCGCATCGAATGTGACAGATTACCCTTGGCTTGATCAGATAATACCTTGGTTTGAAGAAAAAAAGATGAAGGTTTCCTTCTCATCGCTCAGGCTTGATAGACTCGACGAGAGATTTCTGAAGTTTCTCAGATCGAATCAGCAGAGCCTTACAATAGCGCCTGAGTCATTCAACGAAAAGATACGAATGAAGCTCGAAAAAAGATTCACAAACCAACAGATAGAAGACGCCTTGCTGCTGGGAAGAAAAGCAGGCTTTGATTCAATCAAGTTGTACATGATATACGGTTTCGAAGAAGAAACCGAAGAGGACTTCAAGCAAATAGCAGAGTATGCCAAACAGATAAAGAAAATGGGATACAAGCAGGTGAAGTTCTCCTTCAACCCCCTTGTGCCAAAGCGTGGCACAAGAATGCAGTTTTCAACAATGCAAGAGATAGATCTTCTGAAGAAAAAAGCAAGAATTATCAAGAAGCTCGTTGGTGAAAATGCAAAAGTTGTCTTCGAAGATATCAAATCATCTTACCTTCAGTTCTTAATAAACAGCGCTACCGAGAGTAATTCTTTCGAGCTTTTGAAAAAACTCTCAGAATATGCAATTTTTGTAAAGAAACAATCTGCAAAATCTCTACTGAATCAACTTCTCTAAGTCCTTTTTCTTACTGTTCTTGTACACAAAGATTAGAAAATCTATCAGTCTCTGGTATTTTGTTTTGTACCTGAGGTTTTCGAGAAAGCCTGTCGGTGAAGATGCATGAACGATCGTCTGAAGTAATTCATAACTGCTGTACAATTTGAGTCTTTCCACCTTGAGAAAACGTGCGACATCTTCGAGCAGCTTTCTGCTGACGGCCTCTGGTTGAGCAAAAAAGGATAGTGTCTCTAATCTCAATCTCGGCAAGATGTATTCCTCGTACTGAACCTTCGCAGGCAGAGCAGACGGTATGTGAATTCCAAGCAATGAAGCTGCTATATCTCTTTCAACACTCCCCAATTTGGTGAAGAGTTCCTGGAAGATATCGATGTTGTCACTGATGTAGTAATAATCGCCGAAGATCTTACCGAAATGGGCAAGTGTGTCGAGATAACCTTCGATCATGTACTTCTTCAGCACCTCGGGATCGAAATTCAAAAGACTCCCAAAATGTTCTCTTGGTCTTATGTACTCTATCTTGCCTTGATTGCTGAAGATTCTTATGTACTCGAGTATGTCGGCAATGCCAACTGTGCCTATGTCAACTACCAATATATTCTCATAACCTTTTTCGACAGCCATTTTGAGTGGTATGTTGCTGTACACACCGCCATCTACGAAGAGTCTGCCACCGATTTCTTCCCTCTTGAAAAGCGGAAAGTTGGCACTTGAAAGTATATAATCAGCCAACATGCCGTGCGGTATATCTTCTATGTAGAGCATGTAAGGCTTTAATTCAGAGATAGAATAGGCAACCAAACCGTAGTGAACCTTAGAAGCCCGTATCTCATCTTCTGGCAGAAGCTCTCTCAGTTTTTGACGCAGAGGCGTCACATCAACGCCGCCTTCGCTTATCAGTTGTTTTGCTGCGTCTATTGCTTCCGGAATGGTGAGGTCTTTGAATCTACCACTGAGAATCTTCTGTACACTCTCTGGAATATTCATAACGTCTTTGAAGGTCACCTCAAGCCAGCTTTTTTCTGCGAATTCAAGATCTCCGAGTGCGATCATGGCACCGTTTATCGCACCAACTGAGGTGCCGTAGACACCTACAATGTTGAAACCAAGCTCATTCAGTGCCTTCCAAACCCCTATCTGATATGCGCCTCTCGCGCCACCACCAGAAAGAACCAAAGCTATACTCGTCGCCGCAGCAAGGAAAGTGCTCACACCTCTCACCCAAGTTGATTATAAACTCTACTGTTTCAAAAAGCAGTAAATTACTCTTGAAAAGAAAATGCTTTTCTGATATACTGGCAG
>JBBFME010000028.1:0-20254 GCA_037478695.1 Pseudothermotoga sp. | reverse complement strand
CCCACCCTCGTTCAAAAACCTTCTTGCCACCGCAATGGCTTTCACTGCCTGGTTGACTGCACCGGCACCGATTGCCTGAATCTCCACTTTGTCTGCCTTGGACAAAGCTCCTGCAATAGCCCCCGCCACCTTGTTGGGATTCGAACCTGAACTGACCTTCAAAATCTCCATCCTACCAATCCTCCTTGGAGTGAGAGTTCTACACGGTAATTTTACCACAATTTCACGGCATTTCAACTGCGCGTAAATATTTAGTTGCCTCTTCTGGAGGCATAGGATTTATGTAGAAGCCCGAGCCCCACTCAAAACCCGCAACATTGGTGAGGCGAGGGACGATTTCCAGATGCCAGTGATAATAAGTTTTCCCTTCACCGGTTACTGGAGCTGTGTGTAACATGAAGTTGTAAGGTGGATTATCGAGTGCCTTGTATATTCTGTAAAGCGTGTTCTTCAAAACCATCGCGAAAGCTTTCACTTCTTTCTCTGTTATGTCGCAGAAGCTGCTCACGTGTCTTTTTGGAAGCACCCAAGTCTCACATGGAAAACGTGCTGCAAAAGGTTCAATGGAAATGAAATTGTCGTTTTCTTCAACTATTCTTTCTTGCCTCTGCATCTCCTGGTCTATTATATCGCAGAACACACAACGTTCTTTATAACCGTAATATTCTTGAGCACCGTTCAGTTCTTCTTGAACTCTTTTAGGGACTATCGGGATTGCAATGAGCTGGCTATGAGGATGTTGTAAGGAAGCACCGGCGTCTCTGCCATGATTTTTGAAGATGAGAACGTACTGAATTTTCGAGTCCTTTGCGATCGATTCATATCTTTGCTTATAAGCCCAGATTATTTCCTCGATTTGCTTGTAATCCATTAGTGCGAGATGTGTGTTGTGATCTGGCGTCTCGATTATGACTTCATGGTATCCAAAGCCTTCCATAGCATCGAACATGCCAAGTCCATATTTCTTTGCTTTGAGTTCTGGGTTAACCGCACCGAATTTGTTTGGGACAACCCTTACCCACCAACCTGGCGAGTTTGGCGCAGTGTCAGCAGGTCTAAAAGCAAGAATCTCCGGAGGTGTTGTGTGTTCGTTGCCGTAATCAAAAGGGCAGAAAGCTGGCTTTTCTTCAACTTTTGGTTTCACGAAATCGTGTGGTCTTTTCGCCCTTTCAGTGGCTATGATGACCCACCGTTTCAAAACAGGATCTTTTCTGAATTCAGGCATTGCTCAATCCTCCTTAGAACTTTCTCTTTTTCAGAGCCTCTTGATAGACTCTCAAATACTGTTTTGCCGATCTCTCCCAAGACACATCGCTGCTCATGGCATTCTTGACTACTTGCGCCCAGTGAGCCTTTTCGTGTTTGTAAAAGTACACAGCCTTTGCTATAGCCTCCAAGAGATGCGCTGTGTCGTACTCACGGAATCCAAAACCATTACCTTCTCTCGTCTTTGGATCGTACTCCTTAACGCTGTCAGCAAGGCCACCTGTGTAGCGAACTATGGGTATTGTGCCATATCTTAAACTGTACATCTGCCCAAGGCCGCAGGGCTCGTACCTCGATGGCATGAGAAACATGTCGCTTGCAGCATATATCTTCTGTGCAAGGTCGATGTCAAACTTTATGTTGCTCGAAACTCTGTCTGGGTATTTTTCTTTCAATTTCATGAAGAACTCTTCGTATTTCTTATCGCCTGTCCCAAGCACAACGAACTGCACGTCAAACATCATCATCAAATCGGCAACTTTCTCAACCAAATCGAGCCCTTTTTGGTCCACAAGCCTGTTAATCATCCCTATGAGTGCTGCTTCTTCTCTGGGTTGCAAGCCCAACTGTTTCTGCAATTCCCTCTTGTTCACTTTCTTGTTCTCTATGTGTTCGATATCGTAATTTGCAAAGATTCTCTTATCCGTTGCTGGATCGTATTCTGAATAATCTATACCGTTGAGTATTCCGTAGAGATCTTCAGCTTTGAGTCTCAGCACACCATCGAGTTTCTCACCAAACTGTTCGGTCTGTATCTCTTGAGCGTAAGTGGGACTAACTGTGGTGACGATGTCGCTGAAGAGGATACCTCCTTTGAGCAAATTCATTTGCCCAAAAAACTCGAGTCCGTCTATGTTAAAGAGATATGAAGGCAGTCCAGCGAACTTCATGTACTGGGGGTTGAAGATACCTTGATATCCAAGATTGTGTATTGTGAAAACCGTTGCAGTTTTGGAGAAAAATGGATCTGTTCTGTACAAAGTCCTTAGGTAAACTGGTACCAACGCAGTCTGCCAATCGTGAGCGTGAATCAAGTCGAATGGTTCTGAGAGATGTTTCATCGCTTCTATGGAGGCGTTAGAGAAGAATATCGCTTGTTCAGCCAAATCTGGTCCTTCGTAGACGTTCTCTGCTGAGAAATAATGTTCATTAGCCACGAAGTACACGGTACTGTTGGAACCTGGTAAATAGCTCTTGTACAGGTCAAACTTTTCTGAAGTCTGAAGGCTTGGCACTGGTATGGATTTTGCTACAGCTTCAACTGCCAAACCGAGTTTTGAACAGTTTTTCTGTACAACTTTGTGGAAAGGCATGAAGACAGTAACTTTCGCCCCTTGTTTCTCTATGACCTTTGGGAGAGCACCAACGACATCTGCAAGACCACCTACTTTGGCAAACGGATAGACCTCATATGCAACCATGGCTATTTTCATATCATCACTCCTTTTTCACAAATTATACCACTTGTCGAAATTTCCATTGTTCCAATTTCCTAAGAATGTACTGATGATATCTTCTACGGTCACCTTTACATATCCACGTTGTTCTTTGACACCAACTGTTATCGAGACAGGTAGTGGTATTTGATAGAACAAGTGGGCGTTGAACGTCGCTTTGAACCAGATGTCCAATGTTTTTTCAATGTCAAGAGCCATAGACGAAAACCCCGCAGAGAAATTCACGCTATCGATTGCCCAGAAACCATCTATCGCACCGATGTCCAAGGAAGGTCCAGGAACCACGATCTTGGCACCATACCGGATATTTTCACCGTTTATTGTACCAAAGATTTGAAAAATGCAATCTCTTACGAGAAATGCCTTTGCTATGCCTAACTCAAAGGTTGGTATCAGATCACACTGCAAGGCGAAATCTGGGAAACTGACTTGATGGATTCTTCCACCAACAGAACCAATTCTGTAGATGATCCCAACATGTGGAGTCAAAGTCAGATTCTGGTTTATGTTGATAGCCGACAAAAGGTCAATTCTTTCGTCTTTGAGTCCTCTGTTCAAATAGAAAGGTATATCGATCTGTGTTGAAAGAGTAAAGAACTCATCTCTCTGATCAAACTGTAGTGAGAGAAGCGCATTCTTCTGTGAGCGAAACAATCCTTTTGCAATCCAGCCTGCTTCAGACCAAGCCACCCCTAAGACGGCATAGTCGTCCATCAGATCATCCCACAAACCCGCCACAACGCCCATACCAATGTTGATCTCTTTTTCAACTGAAACATGAGGAAATGGCAAGATGAATCTCAGTTTCATCAAATCATAATGCTTTTCCTTGTTACCTAATCTTACGATATCACTTGTTAATGGCACGACCTCAGAAAAAGTAATCTCTGACTGAGTTGCAGTTGAAGATCTTTCTTTAAAAAGCGAAAAGCCACCCGGGACAACCTTAAAGATGTAAATCGAGTCTTGAAGTGCAACGGCACTGATAGAACCATTCACATGAACTTCCTTGATAGTTTTGGAGTTCACATTCAGCACATATGTACTGAACTGACCTGAATAATCAGCACAAAAATAGAGCTCATCAGAGAGCAATTTCGGTGATAGTTTCACAGCGCTGTCATTTGTGAGTCGTAGTATCGATTCATCGCAAATCATGAAGAGATCTATCTGATCGTCATGCTTAGCGGTAAAGACTATCTTATCCTTTGAAGCCGTTATCTGCAATGGGATTATCTCTTTGTCAGGCCCAAAGACTCTCTTCTGCTCTTTCTTAGCCACGTTGTAGAGATCGATGAACCTCTCTCCGTTCTCTGTCTGTCTTATCATAACGATTTCATAGTCGTTTTTCCAGGCAAGATCAACTACTTTGTTGATGGCAAGATCTTCCACAGTACCATCATACAGATAAAGGCGAGAGATCACCCCATCGCCGCTGTTTGTATACCTTGCAAGTGCAACCTGTCTGTGATCGCTCACCGCAAAGGTGATTACGTTGTCGATTTCAACCAACTTGACATTTTCCCCGGTAAAGCTGTCGTAGTAGTATATCGCCTCTTCTCCGTTGTATTTTTTTGAGATGTAGTAAATCCTCCAAGCGTTCAAATCTAACTTACTGGCGGAAAGAAGTGTTGGAGAGATCTTTTCTCCTTCACTGGCAGGTGCTTTTTCACTAAGCCAGTTTTTCAAATCGTCTGTCAGTTGAGCTCTTTTCAAAGCTCGGTAGAAACCGCCCAACGGATCTTGTGTGAACTGTTTTATCAGCTCTTTCACTTTCTCATGATCGTGCTTTTGTTCAATGTATTTCAAAAGAGAGTATCCCTGGACATAGGTAGTGCCCCCTGCAAGCCATCTTCTACTGTTCAGCGAAGAAGCATACCTTAGACCAACATCGCTGTTTTTTGCCGCTGCCAAGAATTCTTCAAAAAGCCTATCTTTCCCTCTTCCTGCTCCAGAGATCTGAGTTTCGTAGTAAACAGCAACCCCTTCGTGAAGATACATGGGAGTGAGAACGGATTGAACTGCCGCTGGAACTGCGTGACCAAAGATCGATAGATGAGAAAAGTATGGTGCAAAGGCGTTTGCGAGAAAAAGATGTGTCAGTTCATGAGCAAAGCAAAAACTCACCCAGTTTTCATAATTGGGAGTGAAGATATAAGGATCGATCTCATTTGGGTATATGACTATGATGTTGTTGACAGGGTTGGCATAACCATTTGCTATATCTGTTTTGTCGAGTAAGTAAACTGTTGGTTTTTTCGTCAATCTAAAACCAAATTCATCGCTGATCTTTTGATATATGCCATCGGCTTGGACAGAGAGTATCAAGGCGTGTCTGTCCAATCCATCTTCGTATGCGATCTCTACGAACTTTGTGCTCATGAAGTTAAAACCACGAGCTATGATGAACACAGAAAGAAATAACAGAAAGCTCGAGGCAACTTTTCTCATCAAAGTCACTCCAATTTTTTGAATATGTAGTTCACGACGACCTCTATGGCTTTGTCGTTGTGACCACCTTTTGGAACTATTATGTCTGCCCTTCTTTTGGTTGGTTCCACGTAAGCATCGTGCATTGGTTTCACAGTTTGCAGGTATTGCTCTATCACAGATTCCATCGTTCTTCCTCGTTCTCGAACATCTCTGCGCAATCTTCTGATGAATCTGATGTCGCTCTCTGCATCCACGTATACCGACAAACCATACAACGTATAAATTTCATCATAGTAGAGAGCGAAGATGCCTTCTACGATGATCACATCCTTCGGTGGGAAATGTATTGTTTCCTCTTTTCGAACATAGCTGACGAAATCATAGGTTGGAATCTCAACAGGATTGTCGTTGATCAATAGCTCAAGGTGCTGTCTCAAAAGATTGTATTCGATCACGTCGGGATGATCGTAGTTGACCTTTTTTCTTTCTTCTAAAGGGAGGTGGCTCATGTCTTTGTAGTAGTTGTCCATTGGCAAAAGTGCACACTTTTCACTTCCAACTTTTTGAATGATTCTGCGCGCCACAGTAGTCTTGCCCGAACCAGTTCCACCACCTATGCCTATTAAGAGCAGAACTTCACCTCCTGAGTAGATGATATCAGATTTCTATCTTTACACTGTTTTGACTCATAACTTAACAATTGAGGGTATAATATATACGCTTTGCAAAAAGCACGTTCTCCGATCCAGAGCCTCGGTGCCCGAAATGGGTCGGCGAAGGAGATGACGAGAACGGAAGACTAAACCAAATCAGGAGGTGTTTTGATGCCGGTTATAACCATGAAACAGCTACTCGAGGCTGGAGTCCACTTTGGTCATCGAACCAGAAGATGGAATCCGAAAATGGCTCCTTACATCTATGGAGCAAGGAAAGGTATCTACATCATCGACCTGCAGAAGACTCTGAAATTAGTCGAGGAAGCATGCGAGTTTGTGCGCACAAAAGCCAGCGAAGGTGCAACAATGATCCTCGTTGGAACTAAAAAACAAGCGCAACATGTCGTTAAAGAAGAAGCTGAAAGATGTGGTTGTTTCTACGTGAACAACAGATGGCTTGGCGGACTTCTGACCAACTTCAAGACCATCAAGCCGAGAATTGACAGACTCATCGAACTCGAACAGATGGAACAGAGCGGTGAGCTTGCCAAGCTTCCAAAGAAAGAACAGAGCAGGCTCAGAAAGGTTCTTGAAAAGCTCAGAAAGAACCTCGGCGGTCTGAAAGGCATGGACAGACCTGTAGATATAATCTACGTCATCGATCCCAGAAAGGAAAGAATAGCTGTTGAAGAGGCAAATGCCCTTGGTATACCTGTGATCGGTATCGTTGATACAAACTGTGACCCAGAGCCAGTAGATTACGTAATTCCCGCCAACGATGACGCTATCAGATCGATAAAACTCATCACATCAAAGATCGCTGAAGCTTACCTTGAAGGAAAAGAAGGTGTTTCCTTCGCTGAAGAATCCACAGAACAATCTGTACAGCAACCTGAGGAGCAAGCTGCTGTGAAGGAAGAAGACTCCTTAGACCTATCTGATCTATTTGAAGAAGGCGAACTTGAGGAGGAGGAATGAAAAGGGGGCGGAAAGCCCCTTTTTTCTTATGAAGGTATTCTTCAAGACCTACGGTTGCCAGATGAACATGAACGACACCGAGATAATGTCTGGCATCTTGCAACAAAATGGCTATGAGCTTGTCGATTCGCTCGAAAATGCAGATGCTGTTATCTTGAACACCTGTGTCGTGAGACAGAAGTCACAAGACAAGTATCATTCTACTTTGGGGCAGTTGCTGAAGCTAAAGAGGCAGGGAAAACTGAAATTAATCGGCATAGCTGGTTGCGGATCAAATCTCGAAGGACAAAGGCTTATAGAAAGTGGAGCTGATTTCGTCATCGGTTCAAGATCTATAAGTGAAATAGCCAATGTCTTGAAAAAAGCAAGCGAAGGAGAGAAGGTAGTATACTTGGAAGACACGATTTGCTCAGTTGATTCGTCTACTCCAAGGCTAAGGACTTCAAAACATCATGCATGGGTGACGATCATACACGGATGTAACAGATTTTGTACCTACTGCGTTGTACCCTACACAAGAGGTCGCGAGAAGAGTAGACCCATGGACGATGTACTATCAGAGATTGCAAGGTTAGTTTCAGTAGGTGTAAAAGAAGTAACCTTCCTTGGACAGAATGTGGATGCTTATGGAAAAGATCTGAAAAACGGCACCAGCTTGGCAAAACTCATCGAGAAGACCAGTGAATTTCAGCAAATAGAACGAATATGGTTTCTCACCTCTTATCCGACAGACATCACCGATGAACTCATAGAAGTTGTCGCGAATAATCACAAGGCAGCAAAGTCATTCCACATACCAGTTCAATCAGGTAGTGATCGTATCTTGCGTTTGATGAACCGACGTTATACGCGAGATTATTATCTCAAGCTCGTTGAGAGAATTCGCAGTAAAGTCGATGGAGTTTCCATCAGCAGCGATGCCATTGTCGGTTTTCCAACTGAGACTGAGGAGGATCATCTTCAGACCGTTGATCTTGTCAAAAGGGTGCAGTTCGAAAGACTCAACCTTGCCATTTATTCTCCCAGAGAAGGCACAATTGCGAGCAAGTACTTCAAGGACGATGTGAGCAGAAGCGAGAAGACTAAGCGATTGAATGAACTGCTTGAACTCCAAAAGGAGATAAACAAAGAGCTGAACTCTAAGTACCTTGGTGCATCAGTCGAAGTAATTGTAGAGGGTACCACAAAGGACAACTTATACTACGGCAGAGATATCAGGAACAAGATAGTCGTCTTTCAAGGCTCAGAGATCTCCTTAGGTGAAACTGTACAGGTCAAGATCTCTAAGATAACAGCAGGCCCCCTATACGGAGAGTTGCAAAAAAAACGCGGGCTCTAAAGCCCGCAAAAGCCGTGGGGGGTGTATCTCAAGGGGGATAGGGGGGTTTCTCTTCACTTTCCAACTAAATTGTAATGACTTCAAGTTACAAATGCTATCAGTTTGGGTTCCTATGTAAAAACGTTTCTGTTAACACATTACTACGACGAATTTTGTCTAATTTTCTTTCCACAGTTATAGACAACCCTCGGCTCAAAATGGTTCAAGCAAAATGATAGATGATTCACTTTGCCGTATTAAGCTTGACTTTACTGACAAAATTGTTCAGGACGTCCTCAAGATCGGGCTTTCCAATTTCCTGTAATTCGTATTTTACTCTCACTGCATCTTTGTTTAGTCTCATAACTCTTCTCAGATCAATTGGTGTGCCTATGATGACAAGCTCTGCATCTGAGGAGTTGATAGTCTTTTCAAGTTCTTTGATCTGTTTCTCCCCATAGCCCATCGCGGGCAGGATCAGATCGAGGTGGTTGTACTTTTTGTAGGTTTCGATTATTGAACCTACGGCGAAGGGCCTTGGGTCTATAATCTGTGATGCTCCGAACTTTTTCGCCGCAACGAAACCTGCTCCATATCTCATTTCGCCGTGGGTTAGTGTTGGACCGTCCTCGACGACCAAGACCTTCTTCCCCTTGATCTTTGAATAATCTTCGACGAATATTGGAGAGGAGGCGTCTATGACTATCGCCCTTGGATTCCATTTTTCGACATTTCTTCGAACAGTCTCTACACCTTCTGGTGAGGCAGTTTCTTCTTTGTTGATCACCACAACATCTGCCATGAGCAAGTTAGTCATTCCAGGGTAATAAGTCACTTCGTGACCTGGTCTATGAGGGTCGACCACTACTATCAAGAGATCTGGTTTGTAGAACGGAAAGTCGTTGTTTCCTCCGTCCCAAAGAATTACATCTGGGTTTTCCGATTCAGCGCTTCTGAGAATTGCTTCATAGTCTACGCCTGCATAGATCACAGATTTTCTGTCGATGTGTGGTTCATACTCTTCTCTTTCCTCTATCGTGCATCTGTATTTGTCCAAATCTTCGTAATTGGCAAATCTCTGTACCTTTTGCTCAACGAGATTTCCATATGGCATTGGGTGTCTGATGGAGACAACTTTGAGACCTTTCGAGCGCAATATGTCCAGAACGCGTCTTGTGGTCTGGCTCTTTCCACAGCCAGTTCTGACTGCACAAACTGCAACAACGGGTTTCGTAGATTTCACCATCGTGTGTTTTGGTCCCATCAATTTGAAATCTGCACCGGCTGAGGTCACGATCGCTGCTCTTTCCATCACATACTGATGGGGCAGATCGCTGTAAGACAAGACGACTTCATCGACATCGAATTTTTTGATCAATTCGACGAGTTTTGACTCAGGTTCAATTGGTATGCCATTTGGATAAAGTTTCCCAGCGAGCTCTGGTGGGTAGACTCTTCCTTCGATATCTGGTATTTGTGTGGCAGTGAATGCGACTACCTCATAGTCATTGTTGTCTCTGAAATAGGTGTTGAAGTTGTGAAAATCTCTACCTGCTGCGCCCATGATGATGACTCTTCTGCGCATGAACTTCACCTCCAAAGTTTTTTCAAGATTCCTCTGGTAGTATACCAACATATCTCTTCAAAGTCATCTGCCAAAACCAAGCGTCAACAGTCCTGTAGTCTAATCTTTCCTTAAGACACACTGTCATTTTTCAGTATGCTCATTTATGCGCCGGTATGCTTGAGTATGCTAAGGTATGCTTTTCCTAAGAATTCTCTAACATCAATGAAACTCTGTGTGATATATTCGATATAATAGATTAAAGGGGGGCATTTATGCGTGGCTTTACAGTAGTGGAACTGACAATTTCCATGATACTTCTGTTCATCGTGACTGGCATCTGTGTACTGTTGCTCAATCAAAGCATGAGAACTTCTGAAATAGTTTTGAACAGAGTGAACGTCTTTGATGAGCTTTCAAGGATCAGTTCTTCTCTGCAGCGCGAGCTTTTGAAGGCTGGACCAACAGCAAAGAGACTTGAGCTTGAAGACCAGTCGGCAACCTTCACCGTTGTTGTACCTTTCGCACAGTCTTCGTATGGAACTTTTGGTGCCTCGTCCGAACTCATTTATAACCTTCGTTTTTCTAATGGTACTCTCTATCTTCAGATAACTGATCTTCAAGGAATTTACAATAAGCTCGTTGTTCTTGGAGAAATCTCAGAGTTTAAATTTCTTCCAAGTACAGATAATAATCGCATAATTCAGTATGAATTAGTCAAGATGGTTGGAAATCACAAGTACAAGCTCACTTCCTCTGTAATTCTATCAAATGTGTGGTGATGTGGTGTGAGAAAAGCATATATCTTAGTTTACACGTTGATCATAGTTGCTGCAGTTTCTATACTTTCTGTATCACTCTTGACCAATGTCGCGGCTTATGTAAGAACTGGCGCGGTCGAAGTTAGTAAAAACCAAGCACACATTGTCTCTCAGAGTGTTTTACAGCTTTCATTTGCCTATCTGAAACCGTATATGAGTGGCATTCGCGGAATAACACTGCCTTGGACTAACCAAAACATAGCAACGAAGGCCACCTGGTGGCATAGTTTTAAAGACTTTCTTTTTTCACAATCAGACGGTGATTTCTGGAGAAATCTGTTTCAGCGTGTGAATGAAAGCAAGTATTTCGATTTTTCAACCATAAATGAGTTCAACCAAGATCTTTCTACTTTCACACTCTCTGGTTCTTCTGTAGTTCTTGCACTTTCAGCTTCGTATCAAGTCTACGGCAATCCATATTCTGCGTTGTTGGTTAGCAGAGGCATCAACGGTAAATTAGAGGCATACTCTGTTGCCATTGTTTCCATTGACTTTCTCAACAAGTACGCTTATTTCACTGAAAAGGAGACAAGGCCTGGTGGCGATATCATATATTTCATCACTCGTGATGTCATAGATGGCCCAATGAGATCTAACGATTACATAAACATCAGTGGAAGTCCAAGGTTCAGATCTACCGTTGAGGTCAGAGGGGTTCGAGGAACTGGGAATCCTGTTTATGAGGATCCATTTTCTCCGAAAGTTCTGAGTCAGCAAGATATTGATGATTACAACATGACAAAGATTGCAACCAATTACTCTGCAGATCTCAACGCGTTGGTGAAGAATCCCCAAGATTTCGTCAACAGCAGTGAGGAAAGCGGAATAAACTTGAACTTGAGTTCGATCCGACGTGGTAATAATACCCTGACTCCCCAGAAGCTCATTGTAGAGTTTAAAAGCGCTGAGGGGCAAGGTAACGATCATTTCATGAAAGTCTACGTGGAGTACAAAGAAGGCTGGCAGACAAAAACTGACTCGCTGTTCACGATCAAACCAAGGCCCAACCAAGAAGGCTATCAAATGGTGATCCACGGTCAAAATGCGCGCGAATGGCTCGGTCTGCAAGACTCAGGTAATGATGAAACAAGAAATGTCAACTTCAACGGCGTTTTGAAATCAAATCTCACCATCGCTTTGCAGAACAAGTCTAACAACGATAAACCCATGTATGTAGACGGAAGATACACATTTTACTCTGAACAGAACGTAGAACTCTATGACCATGTGATCTATGAAGATTTCAGAAGTTTCTTTCCACACCAAAGCATAGACAGTATAGTGGTTACAGATCAGATGGCACAGCAGCTGAAAGATGTCACTCGTACAGATTTTCTGAACATCGTTGCGAGGGATTCTGTGATCGTCAAGGAAAAAGAGCAAAACCTCAAACTCACCATGAGTATCTACGCTTTCAACGATAGTTTCAAGGTTGAGAATTACAACTCTGGTTCACCAAAAGGTCAACTCACGATCTTTGGTTCTCTGATGCAATACTATCGTGGCCCTGTTGGTACGTTCAGCGGTGAAAGTATACAAACAGGCTACTACAAGAATTACATATATGACAGCAAAATCTTGGAAGGTTTTGGCTCTATTGGAACTCCTGTGAAAAAAGAGGAAGTTCTGATACTTACGTTGAGGAGTGTGTATTGATGAAGGGTAGTTTGTTAACAGAGACTGTTTTCAGCTTGCTGATAATTTCAATTCTGCTGGTCTTCATCTTTGATTCTTCGACTGCTTCTCTCGGTCATACAAACAGGATTGAATCAGAAATCGAGACGCTTTCTTTGCTGAAATTTGTCTATGGCTATTTCTCTGAATATCGAGTAGGAAATGATTCTTCCCAAATAACGCCTCAATCGATCAACAGTTCTTATTTAGTTGAAGGCCGAAACTATCCAAGAGTTTTATCGTTGAATCAGAGTATCGAAAGCAAAGAATTAACAATCAATGGTCAGACCAAGACGATAGAATATCGTGTCGTAAATCTGCAGATAGAAGAAAGACCCGGCGTAATCTCATCTCACACACTCGTCTTTGGCTTGTAACTAAGGCAACTCATCGACATAACAGTTCGTACCTGCGATTCTTTTCGATTACTTGACCAGTTGGTCAATCCGTGTTATACTCATATTGACCACATGGTCAAGGAGGTGCTGCTATGCCCGTCATAGAGATCGAGAACCTTACCAAATACTACGGCAGACACAGAGGTATCGTTGATGTGAATCTCTGCGTGGACGAAGGAGAGATCTTTGGGTTCATAGGTCCCAATGGTGCTGGAAAGACAACCACAATAAGAATACTCTTGGGTTTGATCTTTCCAACCTCAGGCACTGCAAGGATCTTTGGAAAAGATTGTGTCAAAGAAGGCTATCAGATAAGAAAAGATGTCGGCTACATCCCTGGTGAAGTGAGTTATTATTCAGACGTTTCTGTGAGTGAGTTGCTCGACTATTCGGCAAGTTTCTACGATCATGTAGACAAAAACTACGCCAAAGAGTTGTGCGAAATCTTTGAGCTTGACTTGAAGAAGAAATTTCGCGAACTCTCAATGGGAAACAAGAAGAAAGTCGCAATAGTTCAAGCTCTACTTCATAAACCAAGGCTACTCATCTGTGATGAACCAACGAACGGCCTTGATCCAATAATGCAAACGAGGCTTTTTAACATTTTCAAAGAATTGAAGCAAAAGGGAACAACGATATTCTTCTCTTCACATGTTCTGAGCGAAGTTCAGAGACTGTGCGATAGTTTTGCGATGATCAAAGAAGGAAAGATAGTGAAGACCGGTAAATTAGACCAACTTGGGCAGATGAACTACAAGATCGTCACAGTTCAGTCGAAGCAGAAGGAAGAATTGAAAGAACTTCTGAAGATCGGTGATTTCAAAGAAGACAATTCAACGGTGACTTTCAGATACACTGGTAGGACTGACACTTTGTTGAAGAATCTTTCCCAAGTCCATGTTGAAAACATCTGGATTGAAGATCCGTCTTTGGAAGAGTTTTTTATGTCTCTATACGAGGAGGGTGAAAGATGAACGTCTATCGTTGGGAGATGAAAAGGAATTTCAGAACTCTCATAGTTTGGACTGTTATCCTCATTCTCATACAGCTCATGTATGTGGCAATCTATCCATCCATGGCAAAGGACACAGAATTGCTTTCGAGAATGATGAAGGTGATGCCTAAAACTTTTCTGAGGATCTTTGGCTTGGAAGATTTTGATTTTTCCAACATTTTGAACTACCTGGCGACTATCTCCACCATCTACGTAACGCTGGTTGGAAGCATTTTCGCAGCACTTCTCGCTTCAAAGATGCTTGCCAAAGAAGAAAATGAAAAGACGGCTGAATTCTTGCTTTCAAAACCAATCAAACGAACCAATGTTGTACGGCAGAAACTTTTGACTGTTTCCTCTATTCTTGTGATCTTTGATACATCTGTGTGTCTTTTCTCCCTATTGCTCTTGGAGTTGTACAAAAGGAGTGCTTTTGACTACGCCAGGTTCTGGTTGTTTTGGTTATCGCAGATCATCTTACACCTCACCATTGCCAACTTGATCTTTGCGATAACTGTTTTCATGAAACGTCAAGACAGTACGATCTCTCTGGCAATAGGAACAGTCTTTGTGTTGTACATTTTGGCAATGGTGAGCAAGCTAACTGAAAAGGTCAAGGTTCTTGGCTATTTCACGCCCTTCTATTATTCAGATGGTGTGAGAATTATAAAATACGGAAGGTTAGAACCGGTGTTTTTGGTGACGTACCTTTTGATCAACACAGCTTTGATCTTTGCATCCTTTCTTTTCTACTCGAAAAAGGATGTGTATCTGTGAGAAGGTGATTTGATGAGCGAGGTGGTCCAAAAGATCTTGGAGGCAGCAATAGAGGAGTTCGCTCAAAGAGGTTTTGAAGCAGCATCGACGAACAAGATCACAGAAAAGGCTAAGGTTGCAAAGGGTTTGCTGTTCCACTATTTCAAGAACAAAGAAAACCTTTATATCGAATGCTACAAGCACGTCTTGAACTGGACTAAGGAAGAATTCAAAGAATTCGCACTCAAAAGTTTGAACGAAGACTTTTTCGATTTCTTGAAAGATTGGAGCTTACAGAAAATTAAACTTGCCGCAGAAAATCCGATTTATTCGAAATTCCTTCTCACTATGACCAATCTCCCACCCACGCTTCAAGGAATTGTTTTAGACATGATAAGAGTGAACTTACTCGACTCGAGTATTATGCTTCATCAAAGGCTCAAGCGCGTTAAGCTCAGAGAAGGCATTAACGAGGAAGATGCTCTGAGGTTTGTCATCTCAGTTTTCGAAGGCTTGGGGAACTGGTATTTGAACGAATATCGCGACAAACCAGATGAGCTTTTGAAGAATTTGCAAAGAATACTTTCAGACGGAGACAAATTTTTGGAAATGATAAAGTTCGGGCTTCTTTCAAAAGATTGATTTCGTGAAAACTACGCCTCACTTTCTATTCCCAGAAATCTTTGTTCATTAGTCTTAATTTCATAGTATAATAAATCAAACTCACTTGCTTGCCCACCTTGTGGTTTACCCAGGCAGCAGGTTCCATGGGAGTGATGACATGTGAAGGTGAAACGATCTCTTACCTTAGCAGTAGTCGTTGTAATGCTCTTGTTGTTGGACACAGCAGTTTTGGGAGCAGCTGTAAGCCAAGATCAGATCATCCAGATTATCAAAGAACGCTCAGCTATCGCAAGATCAATACCCGATCAAGCCTACAAAGCCGCCTTAGACAGCATGAAGGGAACAAAACCATTGAAGAGACTGATCGAAATGGCCATCAAAGTGAAGAATTTTGAAGAGCTGGCAAACACACCTGTACCAACCAATTTCAACGACGTGAATGAATTCAGGAAGTTCAAAGAGATCATCAAGGACAAACTCAATCCCCTAAATTGGCTCCTCGATATCGTCACACCAAAATGGATCAGTTTCATAAGCGACACGAAAGAAGTCTTTTCTGCCGTTAGAGCAGATATTCTCGAAAAAGCTTTCAAGGAATCGCTTTATCAGAAATACAAAGCTAGTCGCGATTTAGGAAACGACATGGACACAGCGTATGATGAACAGACCCAGACAGGAGGTATTTCCATCATACGTTCTTCGGAAGAATACAAGAATCTGTCAGAGAAACAAGCACACGACCTTTTGAAGCGAGCTATGGAAGAACGCTACAGAGCGGAAAAATACGCAGAGTTTATACTTGAACTCAGAGCGAACAAGAACAAATATATCGCTGACATACTCAGACTGTACAGCGATGACATCAACACACTTGTCGAAACAGCGAAAAAATTGGCTGAACAGACCATGATCAATCTAACAGGCAGCTGGACTGTCACCGACAGTGCTGGCAGATTCAACGGCACGATGACGCTCAACCACATTGACTTCACAACGGTGATAGGCAGTATGCAGACACCGGGTGGAAAAATAGACGTTTACGGCACAATAGGAGAGAAAGACATAGAGTTGCAATTTCACTTTCACAGTGAGAGTGTTATCAACCAATATTTGCAGTATCCCGAACTTTCGAAATATGTGGCTTCTAAGGGTGGTACTCTGGCTACGATCGTGCTGAAAATCGCCGACAGTGTCGATTCTTTCTCCGGAACTCTCTACCCATGGTACGTAGTTTTCAACGATTCAGAAGGCTCGTTGGTTGTTAAAGATATAGTGTACGGCACTCCAGAGCAAAGTGGAACACCAAGGTCGATTTCTATCGCCAGGAGGTGATTACTACGAGAAAGTCATTCTTTTTCGCCGTAGTTCTTTTGAGCTGCTTGGTTCTTGCTACAGAGTACTTCTTAGATCCGAACAACGAGTACATTTATGCAACCTTGGAAGGTTTTGAGGCAGTCTACGATGAAGGAGATCAAAGTCTTTCTGTGATAAATGAAACCATGAATATCTTCTTGAACATAATAAAGCTTACAGAACCTGTCGAAGGCTTGGAGTTAGAGATGCTCACAGAGGAGATCCAAAAGAATTTGGAAGCATCTGGTTTCAGGATACTTTCAATAGACGAAAGGGATTTTCAAGGCTACAGAGCCACCACTTATGAAACCTTTGCCGTTCAAGATAACACACCTGTGCGTGTTGAATTTCTCATCTTTGAAGTCCCAAATCGAGGTTTTTACATGATACTCTCAGCCGCACCAGATGAATCATACGACGATCTGAGAATGCTGATTTCAAGTGCAAAACAGATGATCATGTTCATGGAATGACCAACATAATGTCGTTCTGCCCCGGCAGATGCCGGGGTTTTTTTATCGCACATCACTTGCATGCTAAAATTGTTCTTGGTACTAACTATGGCAGAGGTGATCTAATGAGTCAAAACACGAAGGGCGTACAGCTTTTGCTCGGAGATCCCAAACGGGCGATAATAAGACTTGCCATTCCGATGATGACGGCAATGTTTGTACAGACGCTCTACAACTTAGCAGACGGCATATGGGTTGCAGGTTTGGGACCAGAGGCACTGGCAGCGATAGGTATGTTTTTCCCGATCTTCATGATAATACTCTCCTTTGCTGCAGGTATAGGCATAGGTGTCAACGCGGTGATCTCGCAGAAAATAGGCATGAAGGACAAAAAGTCTGCAGATGAAACGGCAAAGACAGCCATCTTCTTAGTGGTGATCTTGAGCCTGATTCTGACGATCTCGTCGTTATTGCTCATAAGACCTGCGTTAAGACTCATGGGCGCGAAGGACGAAGTATTACAACTTTCTCTTGATTATTCCAACATCATACTCTACTTCATAATTGTTTTCATGTTCAGCAACGTGGGTAACGCAATTCTCAGAGGTGAAGGCGATGCCAAAAGGGCCATGTACGCGATATCGATTGGATCGATCCTGAACATCTTTCTTGATCCTGTCTTCATATACACCTTCAAACTCGGTGTGAAGGGTGCTGCATATGCAACCATCATCTCTGCAGCGGTTGGATGTTTTCTCATATTCTATTGGTTTTTCATCAAGAAGAGCACATATCTTTCGATCGCTTTGCGTGATATGAAATTGAATTTTTCGGCGCTCAAAGACATACTCAGTATAGGCGTTCCAGCATCTTTTGCTCAACTGTCTATGTCTGTGGCGATCTTCATACTCAACAGTTTTGCAACCAGAGCAGGTGGACAACTTGGGGTAGCTGTCTTCACGAGTGCATGGCGTGTGATCAATCTTGGAACCATTCCAATGATAGGCGCCTCAACGGCCGTCACGTCGGTCGTTGGAGCTGCTTATGGAGCGAGAGACGCAAAGAAACTCGAAACAGCACATCTCTTCGCAATAAGATTTGGTTTTTTCTTGGGACTTATCATCATGACAATCATACTCTTATTCGCAAAGCAGATAGCCTTCATCTTCACTTATTCAGAAAAAGGACAGATTATTTTCGAAGATCTTGTCAAAGCTTTGATGGTACTCAGCCTTTTTCTACCTGGTACGCCTTTTGGCATGTTCACCTCTGCGATGTTTCAGGGTATTGGACACGGTGGAAAGAGTTTGGCTATAACTATTTTCAGAACGATCATCATGCAGGTCTTCTTCTGCTGGCTATTGGTCAATGTTTTTCAAGTAGGATTAAGCGGTGTTTGGTGGGGAATTGTCATAGGCAATTTGACCAACGCAGTGGTGGCTTTTACTTGGAGCAGGTTCGTGATAAGGCATTTGAAGGTTCAGTTTCAGAATCTTGGCTGAGATTCATCAAAGCTCTTGGATCTTTTTCTAATCGACTTTACAATTATAGTCACCACGAAATAGGGGATAGTTGAAATCAAAACGCCGAAAGCCGCCCCACTGACATCTATTATCACGTCGTTCAACGAGGCACCTCTTTGGAAAAATTGCTGACTGTATTCGTCCAAGGAAGCGATCAATGCTGGGAAAGAAAGACCAATCAAAACGGCAGCGAAGATCTTCTGTGTGTAGAAGATCCCAAAGAGAAAAGAAAAACAGCCAAGAAACATGTAGAGTCCAAAATGTGCACTTTTTCTTATGAATTCAATCGCAGTGGCTCTGTGAGCACCAAACCAGAGTCTGTTCAAAGTCGTTCTGAGTTTGACAAACAATGTTGTCTCGGAAAAATCGAAGACTCGATCGAGCTTTTTGAGAAGATTGTAGACAAAAGTTGCCTGTCTTGCCGACTCATTTGGAAATCTCGTTGAGAAATAGAACACCATTCCTATCCACAAAACGGTTATGACGAAAAAGATAACCGCAAATCTCTGTCTCAAAATACCACACCCAGTTCTTCGATCATTTTTCCAAGGCATTTTCAATGGCTTTCAATAAAGCCTTGCTCGTGACGGTTGCACCAGTTACTACATCAACCCTAAGAGATTGGTTTTCCAGCACCTTGGAGATGATCGATTCATTTACCTCTCTGTAAAGGCTCATGTCTATGAAACCAGATTTTTGATTGAGAATTTGTATATCCTCAATTCTGTTGTCTCTCACGATCACCTTCACCACATACTGCCACCTACCATTTTTGTACTCACCAAGGTATTCACCGTCTGCGACTTGAGAGACAGTTATATCTTTGATCTGTAACTTTCTTACTTCGTTCATACCCCAGTTGAAAATAACGACGAAGATCGTCAATCCAGAGAAAAGACAAGCAAGAACAATGATCAAGATTTTGAAAAACCTCTTCACGATCTTTCACCTCACAAAGTATATTGTCTCACAGAATAACTCACCAAGGCTGTAAAGAACGCCATGAGCAGAACTATCAAGATTGTCTTTGGAAATACCTTCTTTTCTTCACCTATTCTGTCAATCGAGGCCGCTGCATTCTGCAACTTTGAAGGTGATATCGCCGACGCCAAGCCACTACCAAATGCCGCGGCTGCCGTCATGAAGATGGGGGAGAAGTTCAATAGTTTTGACGTCTCCATAGTGTAATTTGCGAACATGGCCGTCGCAGAGGTTTGTGTGCCTGTGACAAAGCCTCCGAGTACACCAAGGTACGGTGTGAAAAACGGATAGAGATTCTTGAAAAGTCTTGCAGAAGAAACTGCCATCGCGTGTATCATGTTCTTTTCAACCCTGAGCAATTCAAAACCACTCTGCGTTTTCTCAAAACCTGAGTTCATCATCACATATGCGATCAAAAAGAAGACCGTTGCGGACCAAAAAGGTTGCCCCACACGTTTCTTGGTCTTCTGAAAGATTTCTCGAAGCTGTTGCCTGTTCAGTTTGTACATGAACACACCAACTAAAGCACTCAGAAAGATCCACGTGTAAGCTTGCCAAAGTGGTCTTGTGTAAACAGGTTTTCCCTTGAACAAATCAACCGGCATGGCAAGAGTCTCGTAAAAGAGAGTTCTCACAGGTTCAAGAAGGTTTATCAAGATGATGAACAATATCAAAATCAACCACGGTGCAAAGGCTTTCACCAAAGTCATTTCTCCTTCGTTTCTTTGTAGAGAATCTCTGCCATTTCTCCACCAATAAAACAACAACAGTACAATGATCACCAAAAATCCTACGATCAGCCCCGTGATAATTGGTGCTTTCAAGACAATCGCCAACTGTGCACCGAAAAAAGAGAGTATGCCGATCATCAGTGATGGTAAAAAACCGTGTTTCACGTACTTCAAGCCACCAGCAATGTAAAGCACCGCTATTGAGATGCTGAAAGATACCAATGAGACATAAGGCAAAAAATGTTTCGCCGCGAAGACTAGGTCAACACCAACGA
>JBBFME010000027.1:0-20270 GCA_037478695.1 Pseudothermotoga sp. | reverse complement strand
CTATCGAAAATCTTTCACCAGATTTGTCCACACTGTGAAGCATAATCACAAAGAGTTGTGGTTCATCGGAATCTTGGTAGATGTGAAAGACGTTCTCCAAGTCGACGTTGTTCAGAAGATCAACGAACTTCGTCAGATCAATCCTCACCCCGTCCCACGGTGATGTGCGTTTCGAGACTTTGAGTGACTGTCTACCACCCGAAGATTTTTCTGCAGAAAGTTCCACTTGTACCTGTCCAAGGAACGAGAATTCTTGCTGTGAACTTTCGAAGTCGTTGATGAATTCAAAGTCCAGTGCAGCCTGTTTTGTTGGTGTTGCAGTTTGTGGCGAGAGGTCTACTATTTGCACATCATCGATGTAAAATTGCAAGTTGGCGTCGTCTGATTCAAAATAGAAAATCATCTCATCAAAGGTGGCGTTTTTGACGGTGTAGTTACCAGAGATCTTAACCCACTCACCGGATGGTACCTGGATCTGCGCTATTCTGTCCCAGCCTCTTGATTCGCCTGAATAAGTTCTCTGCATCGTGATAATAATCGTTTTAGTCGTTCCAGAGTTTTGATACACCCATCCTTCAAATTGATAAGTTCTCCCACTCTTGAGCAGGTCTCTCAGATCGATTTGGGCTCCATGCCATCCACTCGTTCTGTTCGCCACAAAGAGAGATTTACTTTTAGTGTGTGCAATCTGTTCAGACAGAGAGATACTCACTCCACCGCCACGCGCTTGCCAGCCAGCCATGTCGATTTCAAAATCAAAGGTGGCTATCACCTTGCTCAATGCCAAACCGTTCGTTGTTAAAACACAAATGGCCACAACACTCATCAGGAAGGTAAATCTTCTCATAACACCGCCCCCTATTTAACAGTCACATTACATTAGGTTACAGAATTTATTTATTGCTGTCAAGCTGGAATAATCTCTATCTCGCCTATTCTGAACCGATCACGGGGAGGATTGACGAGATAGACGGCAAAAGTTCTTGTTTTCTTGTCATTTCTCCTGCTTACTTGGTTTTACTTCGTTGTGGTGGAATTAAGGGTTTTCCGATAGTCTCAACTGTGATTTTGTGTATCGAAGATAACTATGTGACAGTCTTGCGTGTGAGTGAAAACGAGATTTCCCAAACTGAAAATGAGATTCTTTCTTTCAAATATGCTTTGTCCATTCGTTTTGACTCTTCACCATAACTTTAGCAATCTGAGTGATGATTTGATTGCACAGGGAAATTCCAAAGGATGTCTAAGATATTTTCAGCTGTTTGCGGGTAATTTCCTTGAGCGATATCATGAGCAGATGTTCAAAGAAAATCGAATGAGGAACTTCCAAGGTTGAAAATGAAAAAGGCGCACTCATGTGCGCCATTCAAACACAAGCTTGCTGGCAGTTATTCTGTCTTCAAAAGCAGAAAGTCATCTATCCATGCCCAATTTCCACTATTTGCATCCACGTCTAACTCGATTTTGATCTTTCCATTTGTGACCTCTATTCCATCTATCGTTGGATTATTCCATTTCAACCAACCTGTGTTTGTTATTTGTAAAGTCTTTTCTTCTCCACCATATTCGCTGACTGTCAGACGAATGTGATTTTCTCCTCCACCACCATGAATCCAGAAGGATAGTTTGTAAATACCGTTGGGCAACTCTATTGTCTGATAGAGTGTGAACTTGAATGGTCTGTCAAGCCAGTAATTGAGTGCGTACTTTCCACTGTGTGCATTGACCGGTGGGCTTGCTATGACAACTTTCACTGCATTTGTGTCACCTTCAACCTTCCATGGTTCAAGTGATTTTGTTTCGAAACTTGGATTCTCAATGTAGTTTTCTGTGTCTGTTGGTGCTGAGCCTTTTACGGTTATCTTTGCCCTCAGCTCTGTGCCATCGCTCAACGTGCCTCTTAGGTAATGTTCACCGACTTTGTTGATCATCTCTTCCGGTAAAGCGTAGTCCCACACAACAGGTAGTATCTTAATGGCATCATTCGAAAAGACAACTCTGACCTCTTCAGGAAGCTGAGGCTCTTTGCCGACTGCAGTTTCAACAGAAGGTTCATCAACTTGCAAAACTTCTGCAGAAAGATCAACTTCGTTTTTCAAAATCTGAGAGAAGACATCCAAAGACGGCAGTGTGTCACCGTTGAAATAAAAGAGGGCTTGGTTTTCCCAAGGATTGCCTTCGTTGGTCTTCCAGCCAGCTCCTTTGATTGGTATCCATGCTCCTTCCCAGTAGAAAAAGCCCACGCCAAGGTCATCAGGAACTTGTCGAATTACCTGAGCAAGCTCTGCCAAGAAGGTTCTTTGTCCTTGAATCGTTGGTAGATAACCAGCCTGTTCAGCCATTGAGATGTGTCCAAATATGTTTGGATGTCCATCTGCGTCCAGAAGTGTCCAAGCATAAGCAGTTTCGGCAATGATGATCTTCTTGCCATATCTCTTTGCAAGGTCATTCAAGTTTTCTTTCAGATCTTCCAAAGTACCGTGCCAGTAAGGATAGAAAGAAACGCCTATTACATCGAAGTCTACATTGCGCTTGATCATCTCATCGAAGAACCATCTGAACAGTTGGTTGTTGCCACCCTCTGCAAGGTGTATCATCACAGCTATTTTCGGATCGAACTCTCTCACAGCTTTTATTGCCTCTTTCAGTAGTTCTGTAAAACCTTCAAAGCCTCCAGCTCCTGCACCGACTATCAGACCATCGGGCCAGAGAAAACCGTTGTTGACCTCATTACCGACCTGTACCATATCAGGTGATGCATCTTGCTCTTTCATGTAAGAGAGCACATCTTTTGTGTATTCATAGATTGCTCTTTTCAGATCTTCGCCGTGCAGATCTTTCCACGCCTTTGGCTTGTTCTGTTTGCCAGGGTCAGCCCACCAGTCACTGTAATGAAAATCGAGAAGAACTTTCATGCCAAGTACTTTTGCTCTTTTTGCAACTTGTGCCATATTTTCGCGACTGCAGTTTCCTCCACCCAACGGCTTTCCATTTTCATCTGTTGGATCATTCCAAACTCTGAGTCTTACCCAATTCACACCCTTATTTTTCAAGATCTCGAGACAATCTCTTTGCTGCCCATTCTCGTAGAACTTACCTCCAAGCCTCTCGATCTCATACAACATCGAAAGGTCTACACCTACTATGAAATCTTCAGCAGCCCTCATAATTCCTCCGCAGACAAAAGGTATTGTGAGCAAAATCAGAAGAAAAACGATTGATCTCATCGATCAACTCTCCTTTCATTCCTTTACTGCTCCTCTTGTCAAGCCGCTGACCAAGTATCTCTGTAAGGACAAGAAGAGTATTACCATCGGTAACATACCAAGCAAAGCCGCGGCGGTGAAAAGACCCCACTCGGTCTCGTAAGGACCTACGGCGAAGGATTGAAGGCCAAGTGCATAGGTGTAGTTTTGAACGTTTTGAAGAATAATCCTTGCCACCACGTACTCGTTGAAGGTTCCTATGAATACGAGCAAGAAAACAACAGTCAAGATGGGCCTTGCAAGTGGCAGGACGATCTTGTAGAAACTCTGAAATCTCGTTGCCCCGTCAACAATTGCCGCCTCTTCAAGTGAACTTGGAATTAGATCATAGAAGCCTTTTATCAGATACATGTTGTAAGATATATTCGTCAGATAAGCAAAGATCAACCCACCTACTGTGTCTACTCCTAAGAAGGTTACATACTTTCCGAGGAAATTGAGCAAATTGTAGATCGCAACCATGAAGATGACACCTGGAAACATCTGAATGAGCAAGAAAGCCATTATGCCATACCTTCTGCCTGCAAACCTCATTCTACTGAAGGGATATGCAGCAACTGCACACACAAAGGTGGTTATCAAGGCAACTATGAGTGAAATGATCACCGAGTTTGCAACCCATCTGAGAAAGTAGTGTTTTGTCTTCTGTTTCCAGACTTGATCTATTCTGTACAGCTCTCTGTCTATTCTTTCAAAGTGATTTTTGAGATCTGAGAAGGGCGTAAGTTTCATCAAAACCCCGGCTTTTCTCATCACCACTGCGAGATCCGATCTGACCTTGTTCACAAACTCCGATCTCACCACATCATCGAGCTTGCTCAGATGTTCTGATCTCACGAAAACACCGGAGTAGGAAACATCAAGAAGATAACTCCAACTTTTCTCAAAGTCTGACAGCAAACTGTTCGTCTGGCTCAAGACCTCTTGAAGGTTCTTCGAGACGTTTTCAAACCTGCTCGAGAAGGTTCTATATTCTTCTATCCATCTCAGATCGTCAACAGTCTTTCTCAATATCGTGTAGATCTCATCTTTGAGTGAGTACGAATTCATGAAATTTCTCAACCAACTTATCAGGGCTGAATATCTCACGAGATCTGTTCTGCCAAAGGAAGTTATGGAATTTACAGTTGATATTCTTTGATCTAACTCAGCCAAGAAGACCTTCAACTGACATAGTCTTCTGTGAGTTTCCAGCTGACTTTCAAGGTTTTTGATCTCTTCTTCAATTTTGGTTTTTTCTTGTTCGAGTAAACTCATCTCTTTGCTTATCTGTATCAATTGCTCGTTGGTATCGTGCAAGAGTACCGCACTATCTCCAAGATTAGATAGTGCGCTGTCAACGTCGTTCAAAATTCTTTCAATTCTCGGCTGAAGTTCTTGATAGCTCTTGATGAAATCTGAGTACAGCATCTTTGATCTGTCATTTGCCTCATCTATGTTGGATAGTTCTTTCAGAAGATCAGCCATTCTTTCGACAGATTTCTTCAATGCTGTATAGTCAGTCAATACATCGAGTTTTTGCAGAACCTTTTCAATTCCCTCTGACAACGCAAAGAGACTTTCAAAGAAGAATGAGTCGTCCAACGGCAGGATTCTTTTTGTAGAACTAACTCTAACGCTGTCTTTGAGATTTTTCAAGTTTTCCAAGGCTTCAACTGTGTTCTCCAGTTCCGGTAGCAGCGCATTTTTCAAGATCAGGTCTGTTTTGAGAACTTGATCTTGAACTGGTGAGATCTTATCTTTCAAGTTCGACGAAGTTTTCTTCAATTGGTCGAATTTTGCCGAAATCTCGTTCAGATTCTCCTTTAGCCTTCCTATGTAATTGTCGTATCGCTCTTTTAGGATTCCCAGTGCTGCATTGAACTCTTCAGCGCTTTTGATCTCAAAACCAATGATTTTCTGAAGGTCCTCTTTAAAGACTTTGAAGATCTGAGAATCGAACTTTTCTTTGGAAAGGTACTCGTACAGTACGACTGAGTAATGATCTGTGGCATTTGCTTCAAAACTTTTGGTTTCTTCAAGTAAAACTTTTTTCAATCCATCGAGATTTTTCAGAGTCAAATCTCTAACAGTCTGTGCGTTCTTTTTCAGATAGTCATCGATCGTTCGATACGACTCTTCTGCTTTAACGTATCGCGAAGAACTTTCCTGAAGATATCTGTGAAATCTCTCAAGGTCATCTTCTACTTTTTGCGCTGCTTTTTTTGGATCGAGTTCACTGAAGGGTTTAGCTCGCGAGATCAGACTGTGCAACTCTTGTACGAGAACGGGCAAATTTTTCTCTGGCACAACGAGGTCTATGTAGTTTTGCAGAGTCAATCTGCTTGAAAAAAGTTCACTTGAAAAAGCAGCCTCATCTCTTCTGAGAGAAGTTGTCACTACCCAAACGGTGGGAAACAAGATCACAACGATCAGAAAGATAAGAATGATATGAACGATTAATTTTCTCATCTTCCCACCTCTTCAAAGGCACCAGAAAATCTGAAATTGAGGAAACTGATGCCTCCAACTAAGAAGAAGATCATTATCGAGATCGCACTGGCGAAGCCAAAATCTTGCCCTCTACCAGCCTCGAAGGCGAGTTTGTAAACGTAGGATATGAGTATATCGGTGTATCCTGTTGGTGTAGTTGAACCGGGAATTGGTGGACCTCCTGCTGTGATCAAGTAGATTATCGTGAAATTGTTGAAGCTGAAGGCAAAACTGCTTACCAATAGCGGTGCAATTACCGCCATTATGAAGGGAAAGGTTATGGCTGTGAACCTTCTGAACTTGCCTGCACCGTCTATCATTGCGACTTCGTACAGTTCAGGTGGTATACCTTGCAATGCTCCCAAAGAGATCGTCATCATGTATGGGAAGGTCAACCAAATGTTCACTAACAGAACACCAACTCTTGCCCAAAAGGCTTCGTTCATCCATCTTATGGGGTTCAAACCAAACAGCGGGAGTAAGAATTTGTTGATCAGTCCATAGCTTTCATTCAAAAGTCCATTTCTCCAAACAAGCGCCGAAATGAAAACAGGTATAGCCCAAGGTATTATCAACAGCGTTCGATAGATGTTTCTCCCCCTCAAATTTCTGTCGTTGAGTATTAGAGCAAAAGGTAGTCCAACGGCAAGTGACAATAAAACACTCAAAAGTGCCCATAGAAAGGTCCAGATGAAGATTTGTAGGAATGGCCCTGAAACCTTTGGATCTTTGAAGATTCTCATGAAGTTTTTCGAGCCAACGTTGTCTATAAAACCCATCAAGAAGATCTCTTCTCCATCTTTGCCTCTGTCGTAAAAAGATCCTTCTCTTTCTATCACTTTGTCGCCAGTTCTGTTGTTGTAAAGGGCCATTCTCATTTTCAACTTCCCATCTTCGTAACTTTCTTCGTACCCGAGTCGGTACAATCTTTCAACTCTCACAAACTTCCATTCACCCTCAGATGTGATCCGCAGAGCATACCTTCTGCCGTCTTGGTCTACGAAGTCTGCTTTGTAGAGATATAGTTGGGCTATTCTGCTTTTGAAATAGGGTGAGTTGATCTGTAAGAGTTGATCTGTTGGAGAATAGAAGGGTCTATAAGTTTTATCTTTCAGAGTTATTATTTTCACATCGTCTAATTCACCTGTTGGTGAAAGTATGTTGTAAGTTCGGTCTTCCACTTGAAGATATTCGCCAGTCACTGGATACAAAAAAGACTCAGACAAAAGTATTTCTCTACCTTTTGTCCTAACTGGTGCAGGTTTCTCACCTAAAAACAACCTACCGTTCAAGCTGAAGAGTATGAGAAAGTCTTCGGTGGGATTAACACCATCGTAGACTACAAAAACCTTGTAATCGCTTTCTTGCTCTTCCTCAACTGTATAGGTATAATTCGGGTCATAAAGAAGCCTTTCCACAGCCTCTTGCTTTGTCATGTAATGACCTGTACCATAGTTGGTGAAAGCTACTCTCACCGTGAAATATATCGGATACAAAACGAGTACAAAGAGCAAAACCAGAGCAGGTGCGATATACCTGTAAGGGTATGCCCGCGGGTTGAAGATGAAAAAATCGATCAAGAACGTCAGTATCAAGAAGACTATTCCCAATTCATAGTAGGCATTTCGAATCAGGAAGGTTGCTCCCCAAAAGAAGAAAACATTCATCAACCCAAGCAAAGACCAAAGGATGACTTTGATCAAATACTTCATCTGTTATCTACTCGCCTCCTTGGAGGAATGAAAGCCCGGCTTGCGCCGGGCAATGGTTGTTACTGTTGTCCTTTAATCCTCTCAATCGCAGTCTTCAGAGCATCCTCAGTCGTTGCCTTTCCGTTGACAACGAGGTTCAGAGCGTCGTTCATGGCTCCCCAAACAGCTCCCATCTCTGGGATATTCGGCATTGGCACACCGTTTGCAGCACTCTGTGTGAATGCCACGATATCAGGATTGTCTCTCACGAGTTCGAGCACATCCTTTCTTGCAGGTAGTCTGGGATCACCCAAATACAGCTTGTACATGGTATCTGTTCTGGCGATGAAGTTCGTCAAAAATTCTTTCGCGAGTAACTTATTGGGTGATTTTGCGTTCACCATGAACCCTTGTACTCCTACGAATGGTCTTGCAACGAGTTTCTCATCGATATTTGGAATCACAGCCACAGCATAGTCAATACCTGCGTCTTTGTAATCCTTTATAGCCCATGGACCGTTGATTATCATGGCGGCTTTGCCTTCCTTAAACATTGAATCCATTATCTGATAGTTGTCGCTTGGATCGAGTATCTTCTCATCGACGAATTTCTTGACCAAGTTAACTCCTTTGACAGCTCCTTCGTTTGCAAGTCCGATGTCCTTTGGATCTAATCCCTTTGGAGTCTCTTTGAAGACATATCCACCTGCGCCCTGGATGAACGGCACTGCGTAGTAGAATTCAGCTGTAGGAGTGATGAATCCTCTAACTTCTTTGCCAAACTCCTGGTCGATCTGTTTTGCCATCTGTATCATTTCATCAACGGTTTTTGGTGGATTTGGTACATAATCTTTGTTGTAGATCAAAGCGATTGCCTCGAGTGCATATGGGAGCCCATAAAGTTTGCCACCATAGGAGAAAGCGTTTAGCCCTGTTTCATAGAATTGACCGAGTTCTGGGAAGGTTGCAATTGGATCGATCAAACCGTTCACCACAAGCTCTCCTACCCAGTCATGAGCACCGACGATGATATCTGCACCCTGCCCCTCGGGAGCCGCCGTCAGGAATTTGGGCTTGATGTCTGAAAAGTTGACGTACTGAACCTCTACTGTTACACCGTACTTTGCTTTGAACTCGTCTCCTAACTTCTGCAAGATGTCTACTTGTTTCTCTGAGCACCAGATGACCAATTTAGACTGAGCGAAGACAAAGACAGTAGAAAGGACCAAGAGCAACAAGACAAACTTTTTCATAAACCATACACCTCCCTATCGTAAAAATTACCACAGAGTGCTCCATAAGTCAAAATAACTTGAATATCTTTCAATCATTTCAAAAACACAAGCAAGAGAATCTACCACAACATAAAGTTTACCCCTTATGAGTTAGTTTGCTTTATCTCTGGAAAAGATCTCTGCTAACGCAGGTACTACGAAGAGTGTGAAGAGAGTAGTTATGCTTAAGCCGAAGACGATAGTCCAAGATATGGGTGATTCGAGTTCGGATCCCTCACCTTTACTCAGAGCGACTGGCAACAAGGCGATCACCGTTGTCAGGGTTGTCATGAGTATCGGCCTCAGTCTGAGCCCAGCGGCTTCCAATATTGTCGCTCGTAAAGTTTTTTGTTCTTTGAGTCTTTGTTGGATGAATGTTATCATCACTATCGCGTTGTTGACGACAACGCCGATCAAGGTCAAAGTACCAACTAACACCGGTAGGTTCAAAGCATAATCAAAGATCGCCATGACGATGGCAAGAGCTATGATCGCAACCGGAACGGTTGTGAAGATTATCAGAGGTATCGTCAGCGATTCGAATTGTGCACTCAGAAGCATGTAAACAAGCAGTGCAGCAACGATCAATATAGTTTTGAATTCCTTCATGAGAACATCGAGCGATGTTTTTTGTCCACTCAGGGCAAAGTCAATTCCTTGAGTTTTCAACTCCTCAATGACTCTCTGTACCAATTTTGTCAGTTGCGATATCGAATAGTTTGAACTGACAATATCCACATAGACTATCCTTTTCCCGTTCTTGTGAGAAATTGAACCGAGTGTCGTTCTTTTGTCAATCTGCGCAAAAACACCAAGTGGCAGATCCTGACCTCTTAAAGTTTTAAAGAGTATCTGCTGAACGTCTTCCGCTTTTTGAACTTCTCCTGTCTTCAAATAGATTGGTAACACTCCTTGGTCTGTGTTCAGGATGCCGAACTGTTTACCGACGGTGTAGTACTGCAGATCCATGAACAACTGTGCTGGTAATAAACCAGAGAATATCGTTCTCGATCTATCTATATCGACCAAAATCGTTTCAACAGTTGCTTCTCCTCTAACAGCAACTTCACCAATTTTCTCCTTGAGAAGTTTTTCCTTCAACTTGTGCGCAGTGTCCATCAGTTTTTCGATGTCTTTCCCAGTAAGTTCGACTGTTAATGGGTAACCAAAGACTTCCGAAAGAACATTGGTATCAGTTACTTGAATCTCCGCTTTTTCCATCTTCAAGGTTGTGAGATCTCTGAGTAAACGTTCTTTGCTTCGCAGATACTCGGTACGCTTTCCGGAAAACCACACGTTGATAGTTGCTTTATCTTCACTCGCGCCACCCACAATTTGTGACAATGTGCTTGTCACTCCTATATCTGAATAGATCGTTTCAATCTTGTACTCGTCTTTCTTGCTCAGAAGAAAATCCTCGATCTGTTTAGCGATTTCTGCTGTCTTTTGGTATCCAGCCTGATCTGCGACTTTGATGGTTATTGTGACAGTATTAGTGGCGAACTCTGGTATGAAACTCCTTGGTCTGTTCAGCACGTAATAGATCGAGATGATTACGCCCAAAGCCACTGTTACTATGATTGCCCATTTCAAATCGAGGGCTTTGTTCAAAGTCTTTTCATACCATCTTCTGATCCTCTCAAAGCTTTGTATTTTCTTAGATCTTATCCATCTTGAACCAGCAGGAACTATGAAACCAGCTACCAAGAGCGATGCACCAAGGGAGAGTGAAAGCGTTGCTGCAAAATATTTGAACATCGTGGCTGCAAAACTTTCTGTGAAGAGTAGAGGAAGGAATACTATAACCGTTGTTGCAGTGGAAGCAAAGATCGCGCCGAACACTTCTTTCGTACCCCTTGAAGCAGCCTCATCGTAAACGAAGCCGTCAGTTTTGTGCCTGTATATGTTTTCAAAGACCACGATTGCGTTATCGACGAGCATTCCAACCGCCATCGTCAATCCGCCAAGTGTGAGCAGGTCAATGTTTATTCTGAAAAAGTACATCAGAACGATTGCCATCATCAACGATATAGGTATGCTCAGAGAGACTATGGCTGTACTTTTCAGATCGACTACGAATATCATCACCACTACTGCAGCGCCAATCAGTCCAAAGACCAGATTTTTCAACAGATCGTTGATCGCCCTTTCTGTGTAGAATGACTGATCTATCAGTGCTGTGTATGGTACTTTCAACTCTTCGAGAACTTTTTTCACTTCTCTAACTGTTTTCACAGTGTTTGCACCTGCTCTTTTTCGAATCGAAACAACATTCACTTGTTTTGAATCAACTCTGACCAATCCCCTGATCTCTTGATCTTTTATCTCAACACGTGCTACTTGTCCCAATCTTATTGGTACAAGCAACTTTGGCAGTTGTCCAGCCATGGCCATCTGATAAGAAAGTCCTCGAAAACCGACTATGGCGTTTTTGAGATCATCAATGTCTTTGAATCTTCCATCGACTGTGATCGCGTATACACTCCCGTTTTCATCTGAGACCTGTCCCATCGGATAAACCACATTACCAGCTAAAAAGAGATCGAGTAGCGAGAGATCTAACCCAAAATCTTGTGCTTTCTTCTGATCTATTGTGACGTTCACGATCTTCTGTGGTTTTCCCAAGTTCTCTACCTGTGATACATCGGCGAGGCGTTTTATTCTATCTATGAACAAATCTGGGTCTTCAGAAGTTGAGAAGACGAATACGGGAATTATAGAAGGATCAAATTCCACAACTGTTGGCTTTACTTCTTCTGGCAAGTTTGCTTCTGCAATGTTCAAATATCTTTCAAGCCTTGAAGATGCATTGAGAACGTCAACGCCCCATTCGTACTCAACGAGAATCAGAGACAAACCAGGTTGGGTAACCGAAGTGAAATTTTTAACACCAGGTACGGTTGCAATGGTCTTTTCGAGCGGTTCTGTGATTAGTTGTTCCATTTCTTCGGTTCCTGCACCCATGTATGTGGCGAAAACAGCAGCGTACGGGTATTCAAGCTGAGGCAAAAGATCTACATGTAATCTCTGAAGTGCGATTATTCCAACCACAACAAGTGCGAAGAGAAACATGAACACTGCGATAGGTCTTCTTGCTGATTCTCTTGCGATATTCACTTTTTCACCTCCTTGGTACGACTACTTCACGATCCCACCACAGAGTTCTATTGTAATTCTTGCCCAAACTGAATTCAAATCTATCAAGTTCAATCTATCACTTTTCGCGGCAACGGGTAATTCTGTACACCCGAGTAAGACGTTGCCGCTCAAATACGGCTCTACCCCGTCGAACCAAATTTTCTCTGCTCTGTCTATTTCTCCTGCCTTGACGGAATATATCACTTGCATTAGATAATCTTGTACTTTGGCATCTGGTATGTGCAGAACCATCCCAACCTTTCTTGCCGCTTCTTGGTATACATTGCTCTTGATCAGACCCTTTGTCCCTGTGAGCCATGCTTCTGTGATACCAGTTTCTTTGAGTTTCATCAGTGCGAGTTCTGGCAAATTCAACACAGGTATCTTTGCTTGCTCTCTAACTCTTTCAAGAAAGGCGTGCGCTGTGTTGCAGATGAAAACAGCAAAATCAGCCCCGGCTTTCTCAAGCCTCTTGACTGACTCGATCAAATATGGCGTTGGGTCTTCTTTGTTTTCCAAAAGAGCTGCGGTCCTGTCTGGAACAGATGTGTTGAAATCGACGATCATTCTGATGTGCTCTTGATCTTTCTCGGCTTTGGTCTGTTCAACAACTTTTTTCAAGAAATCCACCGTGGAGAGTGAACCCATGCCACCGATTATTCCTGCAACCTTTTTCATCCTCTCATTCCACCTTTCATTTGTAGACAGCAGGTGTGCAAAGACTCATTGTATATCCTTCGACTTCGAAGACGCATTCCACATAATAAGCGACGTGTCGAGACTCTGGTGGCTCGACTTCAACTGAGTAAAGATCGTTATCTGCGAGAACAGGCAATCTTATCCAAAGCGATCCTCTGAAATCCGTTGTATCTGAAACGGCTCTGTGAACGTACACCGCTTTGATCAGAGGATTATTCTTTACAACTATTCTGCCGTTGTCTGTGAAAAACTCAAAGTTCGGCAATTTGCCCATCAGTGAGAGTTTGAAGAAACTTGATGCGTTATCGACGACATACGGTATATTCTTTATGCCGTGTTTGTTGTTTGGCACATAGAGCAGATAGTTCTGCCCAGGTAGGTCGTAGAAATAGAGGTTACTCGAATATATAGTCCAATATTCGTCATTTGTGGCATTGATGATGTATTTTGGCATCGTCAACTGCTCCTTGTAAGTGTAGGGATCAACCATCTTCAAAAGTCTTTGCCCAGCCTCAGAGTTGACCATCTCAGGTAAGCCTCTTCTCACATAGGGTCCTATGCTCTCGCTGTATTTTTCATACATCTTCAACTGTTGTTCGAGTTGTTTTGGAAAATTCAGATTGTCGAAAACGATAGGCGCGATGGCAAAAACTCTTTTGTCTACAACGGCTGTAAGCCATGTAGTCCAACCTCGTTTTGATGGGCCAGTCACCAAGAACTTTTTCTCACCGAAAAGTTCTTCGACAACATCCATCGCGGCGACAGCTGAGGTAGTCATTGGAAACAAGAGAGGTAGTGTTGGATCTGAAGTCTTGGTGTACTCTACAAAGGTATGGGCAATCAGATCGTCTTCTTTCAACCCATAGATCGGTTGGTTGGGAACATCTCCCAAGACAATGAACAGAGTGCCGAACTTTTCTGCGATCCACAGATAATCGTCGACGTCTTTTGATTTGTTGGGATCAAAATCTCCTGTTATGAACAAAACCGCGGCATTTTCGAATGATATTTCCTTCGGTTGAACGATCAGAAGGTCGTGTACCCACGCAATCTGTTGCCAGACTTGGCTCTGCATTACTACGTGAGTCAGCTTGATGCCTGTTTCTGTGACTTTTTCGGAAAGTATTTTGTAGTTTATATTCTTGTTGCTTGCGACATAATTTGTTATTTCTTGAGCATTAGCAAAGATAACTATCACCAATATCAAAAGGATGAAAGTTTTTTTCACTGCGCACACCTCCCTATCGTTTATTATGCCACACAGAGAGGTTCAAATCTTCTTGAAAGAAAAGATCATGTAGATGGCTGGGAGGATGAATTTCTCGAAACTCTCTGTCTTTGACATATATGTGAGTGTATAGGCGGCTTTTTCAAAAACGATGTGTGCTTGCAGAGATCTGTAAGAAGTTCCTTGTGACGAGAACTCAAAGATTCTCCAGAAGAACTCATTCCCCTGAACCATGTTCATACCCCTTGACAACTCTTTATAATCAGAAAGCCTCACCAGCGAGTTTTTCTCGACAAACTGTGCATACTGTTCTGGTTCCAAGTTCTCAGGCAGTTTTTCCTTTGCTATTTGCACGTAACCGGCTTTATCACCATCTATAGCAACGAAGGAACCTATTTCACCGGCATCAGTTTCTAATGCTTCAAAAGGTTTTGCAAGGTTCAGGGAATATCCAAAGTTTTCACTTAAGTACATATTCTTATTTGAGGTTGTTTTGACACTGCACATGGACAAAATGGCAGGGACCAGATATTTGAGATAGTCTTCTTCTTGTGCGTAGTATGTCATCACATAGCCCTTTTGGTATTTCAGAAAAATGACTTGAAATCCTCTGACGCTTGTATCTGATACACTTAAAGAGAATTTTCTGAAAAAGACTTGAAGATCGTCGATCTTCGCAATACCATTGTATTCTTCTTCCATTCCGACAAGTTGCATGCCTATGAGTTTGGAAAAGACGAGTAAATCAGTTGATTGATTCAGTTGTACTGAAACTATCTGCAGTAGGGAATTGCTCCCAAGTGCCTTGAAAGATCCTATTTCATTTGGATGTGAAGGTTTGGTTGTGACAAAAGGATCGTAGATCGTTAAAGCAAGATCTCCATAAGGTGAAAAATAAAGTGTTTGTGCAAACAAAGAAAGAGATAAAATAAGGATAAAGAGCACCGAATATCTCATCGCATCACCATCCTTTTGTGATTATACACGATCATATAAATGGTGTATAATAAATGCCATGAAAAGAGCGGTATTGATTCTGTTCTTGATGTTGATACTCTGCATCGTTGTGAACGCAAAGGTGGTCGTCTTTTTGTACCACCGTTTTGACGATGCAAGGTATCCTTCGACGAACACGTGGACCAATGAACTTGAGAATCATATCGAAATTGTCAAAGAGCTCGGTTTTGATATATGGACTATGAAAGATTTGGAAGATTATGTCTATGGTAGAAAGAATAACACAAGAAATGCCGTTGTTTTCACAGTAGACGATGGCTACCGTTCAGTTTACGATCACGCTTACGGTGTATTCAAAAAACACAACGTTCCTTTCTGTGTTTTTGTACAGGTTGGTGCTGTTGGTTATCCAGATTACCTAAGCTGGGAAATGATAAACGAGATGATCAAAGACGGGGTAGAGTTTGCCAATCATTCTTTCAATCATTCTGATTTCCCACAACTCCTTTCGAAGATGGAAGAAAAAGAACTTTTGGAATATTTCAGGCAAGACCTTCGAAAATCACAGCAGCTTTTCAAGGAAAAAACTGGTGTTACTCTGAGATATTACGCATATCCATATGGCCATTATTTGCCCAAGATGATAGATGTTTTGAAAGAAGAAAACTTCGCTCTTGGCTTTACCCAAAACCCTGGTCCGTACGATAGGGCTTATGGTGCCTTTGAAATACCACGAGAACCACTGATAGAAGATTGGGCGAGTGAGAAGCATGTCAGATACATTCTATCCAGAGAACCTCTCATCGTTGAAGGAACACCGTTTTCACTTCAAAATGATATATTAGTTGTAAATTCGAAGATACTCATCCCAAAGGAGGTGAGGTACGCAACCCTGTACGTGTCAGAGAAAGGTCTGATCAAAAGCGATCTGAATGGAAATGTTGTTTCTGGTACAACGACTGTGACGAAGAAATACAACAGACTGATGGTCAGCGCACGTGACACAGAAAAGGAATATCTCAAATACTACTTAGTCTTCTACGCACAGGGTAAATGAATTTGCAAACAGAGGTGGTTCATTTGAAAAAGGTTGTAGCTGTTTTTGTCTTTGTTGCACTCTTTGCGAGTACGTGCAAGTTTACCCTTGAAAAACTTGAGTTTTTCACAGGTTCAGAACCAGAAGAACCAAAGGTTGTTGAAATGGAGTTCAGTACTTATGTGGAGGTCGTGGAGTTCTTTGAAAAGATAGGCTATGAACTTGACTCGAAGGTTGTTCCAGCAGTTGTCTTGAAAAGATTGCCTCAAGACATGGCACAGATAAAAGATGTTGAGATGAAAAAAGAACTGTTCGTCAAGATAATGTTGCCGATAATATTAATGGTGAACGAAGAAATTGCACAAGAGAGGGAAAAGATTATCAATCTACCGAGCAACAGTCAAGAATTAGAGCCTTATTTGAAAAAGTACCGTGCAAAGACTAAGCAGGAGCTCCTTGAAAAGGTGGATACCATACCTGTAGAGGTTGCATTAGCTCAAGCGGCGATCGAATCTGCTTGGGGAACTTCAAGATTCGCAATCGAGGCAAACAACATCTTTGGCGAGTGGACCTTTAGCCCGGGAAATGGGATCGTGCCAAGAGAACGGCCAAATGGTGAGATCTACGAACTGCGTAGATTCCCTGACCTTCTGAGTTCTGTAAGAAGTTATGCTTATAACCTGAATGTGTCACCTTTCTACAAAGAATTCAGGGCTATCAGAGCCGGGAAGATTAACAAACCAATCGAAGAAGGACTACTCTATTACTCACAGAGACGCGAAAAGTATATTCAAGAAATCAAGATTATTATCTCAAAGAACCAGTTTACAGAGCTTAGAGAACACAAGCCACTACCATTGCACTTGGCATTGATAACAGGTTCAAAAATTGTACAATAATTGAGATGAAACAAAACCAGATGTTGATTTTTCAGAAACAGGTGTATAATATTCTTTACAGAGGAGGGATCTTTATGAGGAAAGGTTTCACCTTGATCGAGTTGTTGATAGTCTTGGCAGTCATAGCCGCACTGATGGCTATTGTGACTCCTATCGCATTGAACGCCGTCGCTCAGGCCAAGGCAACACAGGTTGCATCGAACTTCAGAAACATCAAGAGCGCTGTTGAGAGCTATGTGAACATTGAAAGAGCACTCCCAGCTTCTTCAAACACACTTGTAACTGCAGGATATCTGAATTCGATGCCAGATGGATTTAATTTAACTCCTACTAATTTTGACCAAACTGGCGTGGGAACTGTAACGATTAGCTTTACGGGAACAGTTGACGCGAACAAGGTAAAACAGGTTTATAACGAGATAACTGGTACAAGTGGTAATTTGACTTTGAACCTCACGTTCCGCAAGTGGTGGTAATCCCCAAAGTCTCCAGCAGGCATCAGCCTGCTGGGGTTCTATTTTGATCGACAGGTTACACTCCAAAGTATGTGTTGAAGTGATCGTCAAGAACTTTGAAAGACACAGCGATTTGTTTTTCAGCCTGGGCAATCTTTTCAACGAAAAACTCTTTTGACCTTTCTGCACTTTGAATCATCTCTAAGACTCTATCTCTGTGTGGTCCTCCAGATATTTTTCTAACCCTGACAAAATTTTCTGCTGAAAGTATTTCAGTCAACTCGTCTTTTGTTAAGCTCAATCTTTGACCGCACAGCCGCTCAAAACTTTCACACAGCATTTCATATTTCATGCCTGATCTGACGTATTCTGAAACTACAGAGTGTGCTTGACGAAAACTGATCTTGAATCTTCTGACCAGTTCATCTGCAAGTTCTGTAGTGGTTGCACCTGTTTTCAAAGCGAGATCTTTCACCCTTTGCTCATCTACGCCGACCTTGCTGACAGTCTCCTGCGCAAGCTTAAGGGCTTCTTTGGCAATCTTCATGCCATCGAGAAATTTGAACAAAACGAAATCTCCGTTTTCATTGATATCTTGGTATGGTGTGTTCACAAAAACCCTTTCGATCGATTCGAAGACTCCATGAGCGACGTTTGCCCTTATTCTGAGATGCTCGAGTATCACTGGGTTTCTCTTTTGAGGCATTATGCTGCTTATTTGAACCAGTTCATCTGGAAATTGAAAGATACCAACCTCACAGGAAGATTTGTGGGTGAACTCTTGAACGACTCTTGTTAGATCAGCCATCAAGGTTTTCAAAGACGACGAAGGAAAGACAATCCAGTGAGAGGTCACAATCGCTCTATAAGAGTTCTCGACTGGTTCTGAAAAACCAAGATAATCACTGACGATCTTCCTATCTATCTCGAAACCTGTCGTGGTTATCGCACCAGCACCCATTGGACAGATGTTCACTGCTTCAAGTGAATTCAAAATGCCGTTGGCAACTTCCAAAAAATCGAAGGCTAAAGCCATCAAGTAATGTGCAAAGGTTGAAACCTGGGCTGGCTGACCATGCGTGTAAAGTAACACAAGAGTCTCAAGGTTAGTCCTTGCCCTTTCAACAATTGTGCTGATGAAATCTGTTAAACAGTGCGATAGATCTATCAGTTCATCACGAACGCACATTCTGAAAACAGTTGCATCGATGTCATTTCTGCTCCTTGCTGTGTGGAGAAAACCTGCCTTTTCGACACCTATCATTTCAGACAGTCTTTTTTCAATCAGTAACACTAAGTCTTCTACCTGCTCTGGCAGTTTGTCATCGATCTCTTCTTTTTCCAATTTTTTCAAGGCATGTGCTATTTCGCTGGAAAGTTCTCTTGAAAGTATTTGCCTTTTTGCCAGCATGAGCAGATGTGCTTTGTTGATCTGCATGTAGTACTTGGCGAGTTTTTTCCAGTTTTCAAAAGAGCTGTCGAGCACAATTTGTTTGTAAATTTCAGAAAATCTCATCAGATCAACCCCAGTAACTCTGCTATGTTCTTGTACAGAACAGAGTCTATCTCATCATCGCTGTACCCAACATTCACCATCGCCTTCACTTGCTCATTCAAGTATGCTTTGCAAAAACCACGTGGAAACCAACTTGAGTCAGTTCCAAAGATTATTCTCTCTGGACCAATTGTCTCTCTGTATTTTCTGAAAAGCATTTCAAGATTTAGCTCATAAGGCATCCACCTCATCCACTGGTTTGAGCCACTCGTGTCCACATAGACATTCGGACACGCCCAACAAAGATTGAGTGTCTCAAAGACGTATCCACATCCAAAATGTGGTACGATGAATTTTATCTTTTTGAACTGTTTTGCCACATCGTGAATTATCAAAGGATTTATGTTCACATGGTAGGCAACTCCTCCTGCGGCACCCATTATGCCGAAGTGTATTAGAACTGGTATTTCATACGCATTGGCAACTTCCCAAACTGGGTATAGAGATCTTTCATTCAAAGGTGTACTGACTTTGGGACCAAGAATTTTGTACCCTTTGAGACCTCTTTTGATGAATTCTTCAAGTTCCTGTGCAGCATCTTTACCAGATGGATCATGATGGGCATAGCCGATGAATCTGTCCGGATGCATGAGAACAAGTTTCATCATGTTCTCGTTGCCGTTCGCAGTCACAAAAACGATCTTGTCTATGCGATGATCTTCTGCTTCTTTGTACCAAAGCTTAGCAAGTTCATCAAAATCATTTATCTGCATTGGCTTTGGAAAATTCCATGCTTTGAGCCATTTTTCTTTCTCTCTTTCAATCCAGGGATCTTGCTGTGATTCTGTGACAGAACCGATGGGAAAATGCACATGTGAGTCTATCAGTCTCATTGGGATCATCCTTTCAGTCCTGAAAGCATTATTCCTCTGATGATCTGCTTTTGGAAGATTAAAAAGATGACAATCAATGGGATAGTTGAAATCGTTGCTCCAGTCATGATCAACTCCCAGTGCATTAGGTTTTCACTTGAGAAGTAAGCCAATCCGACAGGTAAGGTGTACATCTTGGGCTTTGAAGAGACTATCAACGGCCAGAGAAATGCATTCCAGTTGCCTATGAAGTTCAAAATCGCCAGTGAAGCCAATGCGGGCTTGACAAGTGGCAGAGCTACTCTCCAGAAGATTCCGAATTCAGATACTCCATCGATTCTTGCCGCATCTAAAAGATCATCTGGTATTGTTTCCATGAATTGTCTCATCAGGAAGATTCCAAAAGCAGTTATCATACCGGGGAACATGATTCCCCAGTAGGTGTCTATCCATCCCAATTTAGAGGACATTACATACCACGGTATTATCAACATCTCGGTGGGGATCATCAATGTGCTGAGAATGAAGATGAAAATGATATTCCTACCAGGAAAACGATACTTCGCTATTGTATATCCCACGAGTGAATCGAAGAATAAAACAGAAAAAGTGGTTGACAGAGCAACAAAAAGGCTGTTCAAAAACCAGTTTGGAAAGAGCGATGCGCTCAATATCTGTTTGTAGTTGTCTATGGTGGGATTCTTGGGAAATAGATATGGTCTGTATATCTCTCTGAATGGCTTCAAAGATGATAGAACCATCCAGAAAAATGGAAAGACCATAACTAT
>JBBFME010000026.1:0-20516 GCA_037478695.1 Pseudothermotoga sp. | reverse complement strand
TCGATGAGTTCTTTGAACAGTCTTTCACCGGCTTCTTTTATACTCTCTTTCCCGTCGATCGCACCGGTCATAAAGGTTTGTGCCAACTCGAAGACGTCTCAGAAGATGCAGGACAACATAGACATCGACGTGAGCACGGTGATCGACGGGAAAGAGAGTATAAAAGAAGCCGGTGAAAGACTGTTCAAAGAACTCATCGAAGTACTCAACGGAAAAAAGACAAAGACTGAGATACTCAAACATCACGAGTTCGCCATCTATCTAACCCAGCCAACCTTGTGAAGGTGATGAAGATGGAACAATACACACTCAAGTATGGTCAAGGGATCGTTCAATTCGAGCTGCCAGATGAACTGCAAGTTGATGTGCTTCAACCAAACAGAGAACTCGATGCACTCAAAGATCCAACAGGGGAAATCAAACGAACTCTTAAAAACCCAACAGGGACTTTGCCGTTGAAAGAATTCATCGAAAAAGAAAAACCAAAGAGCGTTGTGATATTGGTCAGCGATCTGACAAGACCATCACCATCACACATACTCGTCCCACCGATAGTAGATGAACTTCTCTCAACTGGTTTGAAGGAAGATCAGATAAAGATCATCTTCGGTTTGGGCTTTCATCGAAAGATGACAGAGCAAGAGATGGAAAAGGCCATCGGAAAAGATCTCTTTCAAAAGATCAAATGCATCAACCACGACGTGACTCAATGTGCCTATATTGGAAAAACCCAAAGAGGTACACCAGTCGAGGTCTTCAAGCCTGTTGTCGAAGCTGATTTCATCATCGCAACAGGGAATTTGGAACTTCACTGGTTTGCAGGCTACAGCGGGGGAAACAAGGCACTTCTGCCAGGTGTGTGCAGTAAGAGAACCATTGAAACCAATCACTCATACATGCTTTTGGATGGAGCAGTCGCTGGAAGGATAGAAAACAACCCCGTCAGAGAGGATATAGAAGAGGCAGGAAAGATGGCGAAGGTGAAGTTCATCGTCAACGCCGTTTTGAACAGCAAAAAGGAAATTGTGAAGATCGTCTCGGGCGACCCAATACTCGCCCACAGAGAAGGCGTCAAGTACATAGACATGATGTACAAAGTAAAGATAAACCACAAATACGATGTAGTTGTTGCATCGCCAGGTGGATTTCCAAAGGACATCAATCTATACCAAGCACAAAAAGGTTTAGACAACGCATTTCACGCAGTCAAAGATGGTGGAACAATCGTGTTGGTGGCTGAATGCAACGAAGGTTTTGGAGAAAAGACCTTTGAAGAATGGATGAAAAAGGCTAAAAGCCCAGATGAGCCACTTGAATGGATCAAACGAGAATTTCTCCTCGGTGGCCACAAAGCCGTCGGCTTCTGCAAAGTGCTCAAAAAGGCAAAGATATTTTTGTGTTCAAAGATGCGAAGAGAAACTGTAAGAGAGATCTTCATGACACCTTATGATTCAGTCCAAGAAGCTGTGAATGATGCCATTAACGGGCACAAAGATTGCAAAATCTTGATAATGCCCTTTGCAAACTCCACTTTACCACATTTGGACAATTAAAAAACCTCTCCCTTTCGGGAGAGGCTTTCTCATATTAATTAAGCTCGTCTGAAGAGATTAAACTTTTCCAGAACTTTGTCAAGAGATCGGCGTTCTTGGTTGAGAAATCACTCAGAACAGACTTTGCCATCTTCGATGAAGAAAATCTTATCGCACAACCTGGAAAGTTGTTCTCTGTCATGAGACACAATCACTACGTGATTTGCCATAGAATACTCCAGAATGAACTGCTCGATCAATTTCTCGCTCTTTTCATCGAGATCGGAGGTTGGTTCGTCTAAGAGGACAACCTTCGGCTGGAAAACAAAACCACGTGCAAGAGAAACTCTCTTCGCCTGGCCACCAGAAATCTGCCATGCCTTTTTGTTCAGAAGATCTTCGATCTTCAGTCTTTCAGCTATTTCATAAACTCTTTTCCTCAACTCTTCTTTCGAAAAACCCCTGATCTTCAGAGGATAAGCGATGTTCTCAAAAACTGTCTTTCTGAAAACAACAAGATGTTGAGGAACATATGTGACTATCTTTCTGAGTTCATCAACACTCTGTTTAGTGACGTGCCTTTCCATAAACTTGAACAAGCGCCATTTTCCAGTGTAGAGAAAAGCAAGATTCAAAAGAAAGGTAGTCTTCCCTGCGCCAGATGGACCAGTTATACCAACTATTCTTTCATTCATCTTGAAGTTCTCTACGAAGAGCGTGAACTTTGAATCGTAACTGAAAGAAAGTTCCTTTATTTCGTATACCATCTTTTGCTCTCCAATGCAGTTGAGATCGTTGTTATGAAAATATTCACAGCAAAAGCAATCACCAAAAGCACTACGCCAGAGAAGATCGCTTCGTCAAATTTTCCCATATTCGTGTAAAGAACTATAGAAGTCGTCAGAACCCTCGTTCTGCCGGCGATATTTCCACCGACTATCATGACGGCACCGACTTCACCGATGACCCTTCCAAAGGCTGTCAGAACAGCATTGACAACACCAAAAGAAGACTCTCTCAAAATGCCTGCCATCGTCTGAAGATTGTTCGCACCGAGCGTCTTCATGACCAATCTTAATCTCTCATCCACCGTGGAAAAATGAGAATAACACACGCTGAAGATTATGGGAATTGCTATCAAAATCTGTGCAAAGATCATCGCTGAGCAAGTGAAAAGTAACTCCAAATCACCCAATGGCCCATTGCGAGACAAGAGAAGATAGACCAAAAGGCCAACTAAGACAGGTGGAATACCCATAAGAGTTTGAAAAAGCATTACGACAAACTTTTTGAACTTGAAAGAAAAAAAGTCCACAAGGAGTGCCAAAGGTAATGCGATCAGAACTGCTATGAAAGTTGCCGTTGAACTGACGTAAATCGATCTTAGCGAAATCTCAATTATCTCACTCATCTTGGTTCAAAAAGCAAGTTGAAAAGTTTTGTGCCGTTCACCGAGAACTCTTTTATCGTTCTCAAAGTCGTTGGATCGAGAATAAACCTCACGAAATCAAGTGCACCTTCGTAGTTGATCTTGCTACTCTTTTGAGGATTCACCACAATCACGCTGTAGAGATTCAAAAGTTGTGGGTCGTTCTCGAAAAAGATCTTCATGCTCAGCTTGTCCTTCAGGGCGAGGAAAGTAGATCTGTCTGTCAACGTAAATGCCTTCTTTTCGTTGGCTATCAAAAGTGTTTTCGCCATATCTTGACCTGTCTGAATGTACCAACTACCAGAAGGAATTTTACCCAAACTGTTCCAAATCTGCTTTTCTTTCTTGTGCGTGCCGGATTCATCTGAACGAGAGACAAAGGTGATCTTATTTGCATAAATATACTCAAAGACTTCTTGAACATTCTTGAAAGATGGCAACTTCCCTTCAGATGGTCCAACGATCACAAAATCGTTGTACATGAAAGTCACTCTCAAGACGCCGTGGTTTTGTTGCATGAAGATAGCTTCATCTTCTGGTGAATGTACGAGTAGAAGATCTGCATCGCCTCTTTTACCGTACTCGAGCGCCAAACCAGTTCCCACAGCGATTACGCTCAAAGAATGGCCGTATTGCTTTTCAAAAAGTGGTTTTAGGGCGTCCAAAAGTCCTGTGTTGTAAAGACTCGTTGTGGTTGCAACTATCAGTTGTTTTCCCATGCAGATAATGGAGAAAAGCAAAAAGAACAACAAGGCTGTCTTTTTCACGAAACGTTCCCCCTTTTTCGAAATAGTGCAAAACTACAGTTGTTGAAGTTCTCTCAAAACAACCTCTGGAGCAACATTTTCAAGCAGCGCTATGCGCTTGTGAATTGGAGGATGTGTGCTGAAAAGATCTGCAAGAAAGCCTTCTTTGTTGTTGACATTTCTCTTGAGTGGATCTGAAATGAAAAGGTGCGCAGTTGCAATTGTTGCACCTTTTACCTTGGCTTTTGCCTTTTGAGTTTTTGCTATCTTTCTCAGCGCACCAGAAAGCCCCAATGGGTTTCTCGTCAATTCGACTGCCTTTGCATCGGCAAGATATTCACGAGCTCTCGAGACTGCAAAGATCGTTATTCTCCCAATAAAGGAAAAAAGCGTTGCAAAAAGCGCTATGACGAGCAAGGCAAAGATAATATACGCACCGCTGTCGCTGCCTTTCTTTCTGCTCGAGCGACCTCTGGAATAACCAAAGGTCATGAATCTGAGTGAGCGCCATGCGAAGAGTTGTACCAAAACCATCGTGCCAAGGATAGCACTGATCGTGGTCATCAAAAGCGTGTCTTTGTTGACTATATGACTCACTTCGTGCGCAACAACACCCTCTGTTTCTTCTCTGTTCAGGTTGTTCAAAAGGCCACGAGTTACACAGATGGCGTTGTCTGACTCCTTAAAACCCGTTGCAAAGGCGTTGATGTTTTCATCTTCCATCACATAGACCCTTGGCACCATCTTTAAACCAGCGGCGATCGAGATCTCTTCTACTATGTTCTTGAGTTGTCTCTCTTCTAATTCTTTTTCATTGATAGGCTTTGCACCAACTGAATTAAGTACCAAAGAAGCTCCAGACTGAGTTCCCACAAGCACCTGAATCGATGCGATTATCAAAAGAATGATCGTTCCAAGTGGAAAACTTTCAAAAAGCCCGTCGATGATGAGCCCCAAAAAGGCCATCATCACCATGAAGATAGTTATCAAAAAGTATGTCTTTCTGAGATTCTTCTTTTGTAGCACAAGATAGTCCATAACTCACCTCAGAAAGAAAGATCCACCTTTGGAGTCTCTTTTTCAGCGGCTGCTGCCTCAAAGAATGGGAACGGCTTGAAGTTGAACATTCTCGCAACGATGTTGGTCGGAAAGACCTCAATCGAGGTGTTGTACTTCATGGTTGTATCGTTGTAAAACTGTCTGGCATAGGTGATTCTGTTCTCTGTGCTGGTGAGTTCTTCCATCAATTGGCTGACCTGTTGATTGGATTTGAGTTCTGGGTACCTTTCAAAAACTGCGAGCAAGCGTGACAGAGCGCCAGAAAGTTCACCTTCTGCCTTTATGCGCTCGTCTATTGAACCACCAGCGACTGCCTTCGCACGAGCATTTATCACCGCTTCGAGAGTTTCTTTTTCAAATTTCATATACCCCTTAACGGCGTTCACGAGGTTTGGAATTAGATCATGTCTTCTTTTCAACTGAACATCGATCTGACTCCAAGCATTCTCAACGCGTTTCTTTCTACCCACCAACGTGTTGTAAGTGCCTATGAACCAAAAGATCAACACAAGAACTATCGCAATTATTATTCCGGCAATGATCATCCAAACACCTCCAAAAAGACTATACCACAAAAATAAAACCCCGGCATACGCCGGGGTCTTCAAGAAATCACTTTCTGGCTTAGAAGCTGACTGAAACTTTCCAAGCAATTGTTGCTATTGGTTGCTGGAAATCAAGAGAGAGTCTGTGCGTCAGCAGCTCGCTCTTCCATGATGCCCAAGCACCGAGTGCGATGTCGCTGAAACCGGTTACCTGAACAGGCAGCACAACATAACCACCGAGTGTGACAGGTGAAAGAACTGTTGTTTCAAACTCTGCACCGATTGACTCTAGATCCGCAAGGTAAACACTGCCACTGAACTTGTCAATGCCCCATTCTACACCAAACTCAGAAGCAGGCAGCATGTCAAGTCCAGAACCCAATGGATCGATTTCCAAGCAAGCATAAGCACTGAGGTTCGCGTCTGAAATATTCAAAGCCTTCGCTACATCAAGTGTTAGATCTACACCAAGTGTTGGGAACGCACTCACACCAGCAGAGACAAGACCCTCTGCAAAGGCTGTCAATGTTACGAAAGTGAACTGAAGTGTGTTCAACACATCGAGATCAACAAATGGGTCACCATCTGCGGGGAAGTAAGCAAACACAGACAGATTGTCTGTCAGATCTCCTGATTTCATTGCGAAATCAAGTGCCAGAGCTCCTCCAGAGTTCGTAACCAAGGAAGATCCCCAGCTTGAGAAGGTACCAAGTCTGTACTTGACACTGAGGCTGTCTGTCTTGTAGAGGTACTCCCAGACATAAGCACTCTGCACGCTAAACCCGTTGAATGTCACCGAAAATCCTGTCTTTTCACCAGTATTTCCAGAAAGAACTAGCTTGACACTACCACCCGATGTTATCGATGGTGTAGCACTAGCTGTCTCCGAATCATACTGAAGCTGCAGCTTTGCCCAAGCAGAACCAGAAATACTGACTGCACCAAAGGCTGCGACTGTTACCAGAGCGAGCAGAACCACCAAAAGTTTTTTCATACTCTAACACCCTCCTTCACCTTTAAAAGTGTTGTTTTTAAACCCCTGTAGGGGTTTACATTGCGCCCACAATCATGGCTGCTACTGCGACGATTATAGCACCGATCACAGCACCAGTGAGAGCGAGGTTTGCTGTTTCAAGTTGGCTAATCTTTGCCATAAGTTCTGTTTTGAGATTTTCAATGGAACTCGTTGTCTGCGCAAACTGTGAGGTTGTGTCCTCTCTAAGAGCCAACAAACCTTCGCGTACTTCGTCGATCTGAGCGTTCATGTTGTCCATTTCATCGAGAATGTAGTTGATCTGTTCATCGTGCATCGCCGCGAAGTCGTTGAAGCTTGTCTCGAGGTTGGCAAGTTTTCCTTCAAGCTCTGCGAATTTGTTAGAAGTATCTTGTTTGAGTGCCTCGATAGCCTTTGCATTTGCGTCGATTCCCTTTGCCTTCTCTTCAAGTGCTGAAACTCTGTCAGTGACTTTGTTGAGATTTTCTTGTGCTCTGTCGAGCTTTATCAACAGATAGCCAAGTGTCATGACTGCGCTGTCGAGAGTTGAGCTGAGATCTCCGATCTTCGCCTCTGCTGCATCAAGCCTTTCTCCTTGAGCTGTTACCTTGGCAGTGAGGTCTTTCAGGATGTCTTTGAGTGGTTCTAAAGCCAAGAGCTTCTTTTGGACCTGCGCGATCTTTGCATCTAAATCACCCAATGCTTTTTCAAGGGCTGCAACCCTATCAAGGGTTGAGGCATCTGCAGCGGCGAGCTCGGCAAACTTTGTTTCGCAACTCTTCTGCAGGTTGGCAAGAGTTTCATAGACCTTGATGATGTCTTTGTCATGGATGTTCACAGTCTGCTTGAGCAACTCGACGTTCTTCTTCAGCTCAGTCAGTTGAGATGACATGGAATCTAACTGACCCGAGAAACCACTCATGGCGTTGAGTTTGCCTTCGAGCTGATCTACCTTTTGCACCGTTGCTCCAAGCTTGAGGCTGATGGCATCCAAGACCCTCAGAACATCGGAAATGTGTGGAGCCACGATTTCGGTTTCGATCAAACCTATCAATCTGCTTATCATTGCTGCTTCTTCATAGCGGGTAATGTTCCGATCCCCTTTGAAGGTTCCATCGGGATAACCGATCACGATGCCTTTGCTCTTGAGGTGTTCGACGTATGGATAAGCCCAGTGTTTGGCCGGAACATCGGGAAACATTCCCTCAGCCATTACCCCTACTGCTACGAGCAATGCCATGGCTAATAGTACAAGTTTCTTCATAAACTCCAACCTCCCTTCATATTATTTGCGACGGTGGGATTACTCCCCCCACTTTTCAAAGACCAGAACAAAGATCAAGATAGAATATAGCACCACTCAACGTCAAAAATCAAGAGTACAAATAAGTTTACTGCCTGATGAGTTTGAAGAACTGTCTTTTGCCTATCTTGAGAATTCTTTCTCCGTCTACAGAGATTTTAGCATGTATGTCTGTAATCTTTTCATCGTCCAATTTCACAGCACCTTGAGTTATGAGTCTTCTTGCTTCGCTCTTACTGGGAACTACCTGCAACTTCAAGAGTAATTCTACCAATTCAACGCCGTCCTTGTCAAGTTCAACAACGGGCAACTCTGTCGGTAATTCTTTTTTTCGAAAGATCTTAACAAACTCGTTTTCAGCTTTCTGTGCTTGTTCCAAACCGTGGAAGAACTCTGTTATCTTGAAAGCCAATTTCATCTTAACATCTCTTGGATTTATCGCTCTGTTTTTCATCAGCTCTTCATACTCACTTATCTCTCTCTCTGGAAGCTGTGTGAGAACTCTCATGTACTTGACTATCAATTCATCTGGAATAGACATCAGCTTGCCATACATGTTCAATGGTTCGTCGTTGAAGGCAATGTAGTTGCCATAACTCTTGCTCATCTTCATCTTGCCGTCTGTTCCTTCGATGATGGGCATTGTCATGACAACCTGTGGCTCTTGTCCAACTTCTTCTTGAATCTTCCTGCCCACGAGCAAATTGAAGTATTGATCGGTCCCACCGAGCTCCACATCTGCTTGTATAGCAACTGAATCACAAGCCTGTGCAAGAGGGTATAGAAACTCCGCTATCGATATGGGTATATTTGAAGAATACCTTTTTGAAAAATCATCTCTTTCGAGCATCCTCGCAACCGTGTATTTCGAAGCGAGTTTGATCACGTCCGCAAAACTCATCTTGCCAAGCCATTCACTGTTGAAGCGAACCTCTGTTTTCTCTTTATCGAGAATCTTAAAGGCTTGTTCTTGGTAAGACTTCGCATTTTGCTTGACCTCTTCTTCAGTCAGCATTGGCCTTGTTGAATCTCTGCCTGAAGGATCACCTATTTGTGCGGTGAAATCACCGATGATCAATATAACGTGATGGCCCAAATCTTGAAATTGTCGAAGCTTGAAGAGAACAACAGCATGACCTAAGTGAAGATCAGGCCTCGATGGATCAACGCCCAATTTCACACGAAGTTGTTTCTTTCGCTGAAGTTTGCTCAAAAGATCTTCTTCACTTACCAGATCTACTACGTTTCTCTTCAGAACTTCGAGCTGTTCTTTCGGTTGCATTGCATCACCTCGAGATGAAGAATGCCGTCAAAATACTGCTCACAAAAAAGGCTATGCTCAATCCAAGTGTGATCTTTCCCGATGTATCAAGGCCTTTCTTTCGACCAAACATTGTGTGCAAAGCGCCAGAACCAAAGGCACCTCCAAGTTCTGCAAACTTGCTCATCTGGTTCAACACCATGTAGATCAGCGCAACACTGATCAATGAATGGACTATTATCATGAAAGTTTTCACCAAGACACCTCCTTCTTTGGTTATACTACCACAGATTCCGTCAGGTGTGTAGAGAATTTATCGAAGAACAAAGATTTTCGACGGGAACTTTCTGTGTGCCAAAAATATGCGAAAGCAAAGGAAGTTGCAAGAAGGCTAAAAAGATCACTTACCGATATCATGATTTCGCCGCAAAAAGCTTAGAAATCCGCACCATATTTGAATGGAAAATTTCTTTTCCAGAGAGTCCACAGCAAGATTTCACAAAGAGCTTCTTTAGTTCTTTACAGCTGCTGTGATATTCGAAGGTGAAGTGTGTCGAGGAGTAAAAGGCTCGCACGCAGTTTTCCACTTGGGTTTTGAAAAAACAAAGGGCGATCCTGCGATCGCCCTGAGTGAATCTCTATAAGGTCTATCTATGTGTCAAAAGGAGGGTGGGGGGTCCTGTTTTACTTTCCGATTTTTAGACAGGGTACCTTGTGGTTGAGTTCAAAGATCTCGTGTGACAGTACTGTAAACACAAGGGTTCGACAATGAAAAGATCTCTTTCAGAGTTTATGAAACCGGTTGATCTGAACCGAAGGATGATAGTACAACCAAGAAAAGCCTAACAACTGTCCAAGGTGGTCGAACAAGAGTATGGTTCTCCTAATTAAGAAGGTTTGTTCGTCGATGGAGAGATTTTTCAAGACAACCTTTTGTGGTTTTGTAAGTTCGAAGATCTCTTGAACTCTGCCGGAGCCAACATTCTGCGCACAAAAATCAATTGGGTGAATCTTTTCTTCACTCTGCAAAAGCCTCAAGGCAGTTGGGTTCTTGATGGGATCGAGGTAGCATCTTTCAAAACACAACTTTTTTTCTTCTGCCTGCCACAGAATTTCAAAGGTCAAGACGATCTCTTTTTCGAAATAGTGGCACTCTTTAGGTGGGTTGCCGAGGTTTCTTCTGAGCACTTCGAAGTTCCACGAACTGTCGATCAGACCTAATAATTGTTTTTTTGGTGTGAAAAGAACAAAGGTGCCGCGTCCTTTGATCCTTTTCACGACACCTTCATCGACGAGCTTCTTTATTGCCATTCTAATCGCTTGCTTGCCAACGCCATATATAGATGCTAACTGTTTTTCATCTGGCAATCTTCTGTCTTGCTGATAATATCCACTCTCGATCTTTGTCTTCAGGTCTATGTAAATGGACTCAACTGAATAACTTCTCTGCAAAGTTATCAGTTGTCCTCCTCTTCGTCGTGTTCGTGCATCTCGAACATGTCTTTAAGGTTTTCGTCTTTTTCCAAAAGCTCATTCCAAGCCTTTGAAACCCTTTCGAATTCCTCATCGGTTTCTATCGAGTCAACGAAGAGGCCACCATCTTCGCCTTCTTTGACTTGGAAGGGATAGATGTCACCGAAGTCGATGATTTCGCCTTTTTCATCAACCATTATTTCTTCACAGATCCAGTATTTTTTACCAGAATCTTCGATCTCTGCAAGCAAGACAAAATGATGATCCACGTTGTCCTCGTCGGTTAATACAAAGACCTCAAAATCCTCTTTTTGCATAATACCAACTCCTCAATCAAGTATTGTAACTACATCATACCACATAAAGCGCAAAGTACTTTGATTTTGAAAAACAAAAAGATAAAGAACTGAAAAAGGTGTTGACGCCAACAAAACACCTGGTAAAATATTTTCGGAACCAAGCGAAATAATTTTGGCTATCTCACTCATTTTAAGTCTATTTTACAACAAGAGGTGATGCTTTGTGAGAAAATCGACAGCGATTTTCTTAGCCATGATCTCTGTAATAGCAAACGCCTACAGCGTTGCGTTGCTCATAACAGGCGAAGTCGGTGGCAATGCAATCTATGAAATGATGGTAGATGGAGCAAAGAGAGCTGCCAAAGACTTTGGGTTTGAAGTGAAGATAGTCGAGGGTGGTTACAATCCGGCAAAATGGGAACCATTGTTGATAAGCCTTGCCTCGACCAAATCGTATGACTTGATCATCACCTTCACAGAAGGTATGCCAAAGAGCGTTGAGAAGGCAGCAAAGATGTTCCCACTACAGAAATTTGCACTTCTCGACGGTATCGCCCCGGTTCTGCCGAATGTCTATTCACTCGGTTTCAAGGACGAAGAGATGGCATACTTGGCAGGCTATTTCGCGGCATTGATAACAAAAAGTGATCTTGAAGGTGCCAACCCACAGCTCAAAGTGGGAATGATCGCAGGGGATATCTATCCTGCAATGATGGAAAAGATGAAACCTGCTTATGAAAAAGGCGCAAGAGACGTTGATTCGAGAATCGAAGTGATCTTCTCTGTTGCAGGGAGTTGGGCTGATCCAAACAAGGGTTCTGAACTCGCACAACTGCAATTTTCACAAGGTGTGGATGTGATCTTCACAGTCGCCGGTGGAACAAGTGTTGGGGCTATACAAAAAGCCAAAGAGCTTGGCAAATACATCATCGGTGTTGATTCGAATATCATAGGTCTTTCGCCAGACACGATTTTGGCCTGCGTTCTGAAAAAGGCAGATATAGCTATATATGATCTATTGAGAAGAGCTTATCATGGGGAATTAGCCTTTTCAACCTACGAGAGATGGGGTATCAAAGAAGGAGTGATAGGCTTTACCTTTGATGACTCATATTACGTACAGAATGTACCAGAACAGATCAGAGAGCAGATGTTGAAAATTTATGAAGAAATAAAGGAAGGGAAGATAAACCCACTTGGTGACTGAGATGAAGATATACCTTGAGATGAGAGACATACATAAGACCTTTTCAGTTAATAAAACTAAAGCATTGAATGGTGCAAATTTAGTCGTTGAAAAAGGCACGATACACGCATTACTCGGCGAGAACGGCGCGGGCAAGACGACGTTGATGAGAATTCTCTGCGGTTTGGAAAAGATGGACTATGGGCAGATCTTCCTCGATGGTGAACCTGTCACAATAAGAAATCTCAACGATGCGCGAAAATTGGGAATAGCGATGGTTCATCAGCATTTCAGCCTGATAGAGGACTTTACAGCGCTGGAAAACATCGTTTTGCAAAGAATGGCATGGAGCCTTACAACACTTGATCTAAAAAGTGCCGAGCAAGAGGTTAGCAAAATCATGACGCAAACAGGTCTTGTGTTAGATTTGAGAAAGAAGACAAGAGATCTGTCTGTGGAGGAAAAACAGAAATTAGAAATACTCAGAGCAGTCTATATGAAAGCAGAGCTGTTGATACTCGATGAGCCCACCTCTTATCTTTCAGAGATCGAATCAGAGCAACTGTTGAAAGTTATGAGAAATCTCAAAGAACTTGGCAAAACAATCATCTTCATAACTCACGAAATAACAGATGCGATCTCTGTGGCAGATCACATAACCGTTTTGAGGAATGGTAGAACGGTCTATTACTCAAAAGATGAAAAACCTTCTTTTGAAAAACTCGCCTACTTGATGGCTGGTGAAACCAATGTAGTAAGAAGTAAAAGAAGGCGCGATTCTCAAAAAGTCCTTTTGAAGGTCGATAGACTCACATTTGAGACAGAAAAACAACTCGTAGGTCCAATTTCATTTGACACAAAAGAAGGAGAGATAGTAGGATTAGTAGGATTTGCCTTCAGTGGAGCTGCTGAAATTTTAGAGGCAATTGCAGGTATGAGAAAGATACTTTCTGGCAAAATAGATTTTCAAGGAGTAGATATCACCTTCAAGACAATCAAGGAAAGAAGAAAGATCGGTTTGGCTTACATACCCCAGCAGAAGACTCAGATTGGCTTGTCGCTTCAACTTTCCATAGCCGACAACTTGATAGCGACAAATTATGAAAGATTCTCACACTTCGGATGGTTGAGCTGGAAAGAAGTCGAAGGTTGGTCAAAGAAAGTTGTGGAAAAATATCAGATCAAAGTCGATTCAATATGGCAAAGAATAGAGACTCTCTCTGGAGGAAACCAGCAAAGAATTTTGCTCGCAAGAGAACTGGAACTACGACCAAAGCTTTTGATTGCCTCTAATCCCACAGCGGGCTTGGATCTGAGATCTGTTTCTCTACTCAAAGAAATCTTTCTGAAACTCCGCCAAGAAGGTTCTTCCATTCTTCTGTACTCAACAGATCTTGGAGAAATTCTCGATCTCTGTGACAGAATCTTTGTTCTGTCAAAAGGAGCTTTAGCTGAAGAATTCCTAAACGACGGTTCTGTGACTAAAACCAAACTAATCGAGGCGATGTTGTCACGTGAAAAAAACTCTGTACTGGCTTAAAGTCTTTCTTTTCACGCTAATGGTTGCACTTGTAAGTGGCACAATGATAATATTTCTTACAAGCAAATCGCCTTTGGAGACGATCAAATGGTTCTATCTTGGTCCACTCAGCAATCTCTACTTTTTGGGCAACATGTTGAGTGGCTCCATACCACTTATGCTGACTGGCATTGCTGCGGTAATAGCTTTTCGTGCTTCGATCTTCAATCTTGGGTTAGAAGGCCAACTCTACTTTGGAACATTTTGCGCAACCTTTGTGGCACTTCAACTGAAAACAGTTCCAGCTGAAATCTCAAGGTTCTTGGTTCTTCTAACAGCTTTTTTCATAGGTGGTTTGATCTCTACTCTGTCGGCGGTCTTGAAGATCTCATTCGATGTCGACGAACTGTTGTCTTCTTTTCTCATAGGACAGGCTTTGATCCATGTGGTGAATTATTTCATCAACGGACCAATGAGAGATCCACTTGCCGGCCTTTCTGCATCGAGATACATCGAGGATTCGATGATCTTTTCCAAGATTCTGCCACCTTCAGATCTGCACACAGGAATCTTTCTCAGCGTTATTGTGTGTGTATTGGCTTACTTCATTTTGAGATTTTCAGTCCTTGGATATCAGATCAAGGTAGTTGGCTCAAACCATCTTTTTGCGAGATACAGTGGAATAGAACCTCAAAAGATATGGGCTGTGGCACTGTTTTTGAGCGGTGGTCTTGCTGCTCTTGGAGGCATTGTAGATCTCTTGGGGGTACACGGTCGCTTTGTGAGGGGTTTTTCATATGGTTACGGTTTCAACGGCATAGCAGTTGCAATGATCGCGAGAAACAATCCACTACTCGTCATACCATCTGCAATACTCTTTTCTTACCTTGAATCAGGCGCACAAATCGCATCGATCATGGCTCAGATCACACCAGAGATCTCGAAGATCATTCAGGCAATAATCTTCTACTTGCTTACAGCACAAGCTCTTATGGAATTTCTTGAAAAGAGAAAGGTAATGAGAGTATGACTTTGAGATTCATTCATTCAGTCATTTCATCATCTGTTCCAATAATGCTCGCCGCATTAGGTGGAACATTTACAAATCTTGCAGGAAAGTTGAACATAGCCCTCGAAGGCATGATGCTGATAGGTTCTTTCACGGCGATATATGTTGCAGACAGAAGTGGTAGTCTCTTGTTTTCTGTTTTGGTTTCTGTTGTAGTTTGCTGTATCTTTGCCCTTCTACTCGAACTCGCTTGCAGGTTGAAGGCAAATATTTTTCTATCGGGACTGGCTATCAATCTTTTGGCGAGTGGATTGACCAGTTTCCTGATGCCAACCTTTCTCGGTTCAAAAGGCACCTTTGTCTCTCAGCGTATGCCAACTCTTCAGAAAATAGATCTACCAGTTGTTGAAAACTTTCCACTGTTAGGCAAGCTGCTCAATGGATATGACATTTTCGTCTATCTCAGTTTTTTGTTGGCCTTTCTTTCTCATCTGTTGATTTACAAAACTCCTATAGGATATCAAATGCGAGCTACAGGGGAAAATTCAAAGATTGCCAGAGATCTCGGAATAGACATCGATCGAGTGAGAGTTGTGGCATTCTTGCTGAGCGGTGTATTCACAGCTCTTGCTGGTGCTGCTCTTTCTCTGCCAATGAAGGCCTTTGTCTCGGGGATGACTAACAACCGAGGTTGGATAGCACTCGTTGCGGTGATATTGGGCGGGAAGAAGATTTCTGTAGTTGTTATATCGTGTTTGGTTTTTGGGCTGTTCAGTTTTCTTTCAGATTATTTGCAGGTAATCTCAAAGATTCCTTCCGAACTCTTGATGACAATTCCATATATCAGTACGGTTGTAACAATGATACTGTATGCTTATCTGAGAAAATACAAAGCGAGGTATTGATATGGCTGTTGTGAGTGTTTTTCAGAGTATAAAAGATCTTTTACCAACACTGAGTGAATCGCAAGCCAGAATAGCAAAGGTTGTTATAGAAGATCCCGGTAGGGTTCTGCAGATGAACATTGTAGAGTTCGCAAGGCTGTCGAACACTTCACCCTCCACAATAGTAGAACTGTGCAAAAAACTGGGTTTCTCAGGCTTTAAGACCTTTAAGATCTCGATCGCACAGGAGATAAACTTGCTGCAAACGATGAGACCAGACCCTTCGAGAATAGGCAGAATAACAAAAGATTACTTCGGTTTTGTCTTCTCAGAATTGAAAGAATCAATTCAACTCATCAATGAAGAACAGATCAAAGACGCGGCAGAAGAGATCTTGAAAAGCAAGGTCGTTGAAATTCTTGCCTATGGTTTTGATGGCGTTGCTGGAAAAGATTTGTTTTTGAAGTTGAAAGAACTTGGTTTTCAAGTGAATTTTTTCGACAATCCATTTTTGCAGAGTATCTCTGCTTCACATTTGGGAGTCGACGGGTGTGCTGTGGCGATCTCGAGTAGTCATTCTTCAACGGACTTACTCGATTCCATCAATTACTCGAAGAAATCTGGTGCGCGTGTCTTAGCAATAGCTTCACCTGCTTCCAAGATAGCTCAAGCGTGTGATATACTCCTGCCAACCTATGTCAAAACTGAAGTTCTCTCCGAAGGTGGCTTTTTGACCAGATACTTGCAGCTGTTTGTCGTTGATCTATTGATTTTGAAGATGCTCGAGTTAGATAAAGAAAGATTGACTCAACGTTATAGAGATTTCGAACAAATACTCGCTTACAAGAGAAGGGGCGACAAAGGTGTCTTCTGAACTCTTTGCAACCATCGATGTTGGCACTACCAATGTCAAGATGGCAGTCTTTGACACAAACGGTGAAAAGGTTTTTGAGTTTCAACGGCGGTGTGCGGAATCGTCGAAAGATGATGTTCACGAGATCGATCCAGACAGATGGTGGAAGATTGTTGTTCAAGGTTTTCACACAATGGAAGATGACATAAGAAAAAAGATCGTATCGATCTGCATTACAGGACAAGGCCCAACAACCGTGATGGTAAAAGAAGATGGGAAACTATTTGGAAAAGCGATCACTTGGCTCGACAAAAGAGGATACGAGCACATTGGCTCGATAATCAAGAAAGGCATAGACGAACAAATCGCGACGGTTATCTCGCATTTGATTTTTCTGAAAGACACAAAAGAGAAGGTGTACCTGCTTCAACCGAGCGATTACATAATCTTGAGATTAACTGGTCTGATTGTAAATGCAACCTTTGCTTTTGAAGGATACCTCCCGTGGAGTTACGAAGCACTCGAAGCCTTTGACCTTCACAAGACCTTTCTCATACCACAGTTGATACCTACTGGAAATTCAGTCGGCAAAATCAAGCCAGAAGTTGCACGTATTTTGAGAGTTGACAAACAAGTTAAGGTCATCTCTGGCGCACCAGATTTTGCCATGGCATTAGTCGGTACTGGCACAATCGAAGATGGTATGCTCTGCGATCGAGGGGGCACCTCGCAAGGCTTGACGTTGTGCAGCAGAGAAAAGATCATTTGTCCCGGTCTGATGACAACTCCTTTTTTCATAAAAGACTACTGGAAGATAAGCGCGGTGATGACGACAACCGGTAAAGCCTACGAGTGGTTCTCGCAGAATGTTGCGAGAACCCGATTGATTGAACTGTCACAGTTGGTCACGGTGAAAAGACCGACTGGTGTGATCTTTCTACCTCATCTGAACGGCGAAAGAAGTCCCTACTGGAACAAGAATCTGAGAGGAGTCTTTTTCGGTTTATCACTCAAAGACGACTACAGGTCTTTGTTGGTGAGTGTCGTTGAAGGTGTTGCGTATGCTATGAGGAACATCTTGCAGTTGATGGAATTTCACGGCTGTAAGATAAATAGGATAAGAGCGACAGGTGGCCAAGCGATGAACAATCTTTGGAATCAGATAAAGGCCGATGTTCTTGGAAAGGAGATCGAAATACCACAGATCTTCGATTCTGAACTTTTGGGTTGTGCCATAATCTCGATCTGCGCGTTCACAAAGGAAGACTTCAGAGATTTGAGTAAGAAGATGGTAAAGATATCAAAAGCTTTTTCCCCGTCGATTCAAAGACACAACGATTACGAAAAACTTTTTGAAGTGTACAAATCCTTGCACGAACGCAATATGGATCTCTTTGAGAAACTCTGATCACTCAAAATTGGAAAAGAAATTCACAGCCGCTAATGCATTTGCTCGAGGGTTGTAGCCTCCCTCTTGAACGACGAGAGTTGCCAATTTCAATTTCGAGATCATCTTTGCCATTTTCGCATAGTTCTCATCAACCAAACTGAACTTGCCAACAGGATCTTCGCTGTGTGTGTCAAAACCTAAGGAAAGTATCAGTATATCGGGATAATAATCGTTTATCTCTCGGATCGCATAGGAAAGTGCCTCGGAGTATTTATCCCAGTCTGCATGTGGTGGTAAAGGAAGGTTCAGATTGAAGCCCTCACCAGGTCCTTCACCAACCTCACTCTCTTTTCCGCTGATCCATGGATAGAAGATCTTGGGGTCACCGTGAATGGATATGTAGTAAACCAGGTCTGTATCGTAAAAAATCTCCTGTGTTCCATTACCGTGGTGGAAATCAAGGTCAAGAATAGCGATTCTTTCCGCACCTCTTTTGAGTAGATAACTTGCCGCTATCGCCGCGTTGTTGAAATAACAGTATCCTCCGCAGAGATTACGCGTGGCGTGATGACCTGGTGGTCTTGTGAGTGTGTAGACGAGATTCGTGTTAGAACCGACGATCGACGCAGCTGTGAGAACGGCATCAACAGCCCTTCTCGCAACCTCGAAGGTATTCTGTAAAATAGGCGTGCCGGTATCAAAACACATGTCATAGCCAAAAACTTCTGTGATGTACTCGTCTTCTTTCGAAAGCGAAGAAGATTTTTTCTTCAACCACTCTACGTATGTTTCATCGTGGACCATGTACACATAGCTCATGGGGAACTTGCTCGGTGGGACAAGGTTGTCAAAACCGTGGAGTATCAGTACCTCTTTTATCGCATCTATTCTCTCTGGTTTCTCGGGATTTTCTACAAACTTGCCGTTGTCAATCTCCTTAGTCGGCCTGTAATTCGAATGAAGTGAGTCGTAGACTACTTTCATTGATCCATCTCCTCGAGTTTCTTCACGCGTCTTTCGTGTCTTCCTCCTTCAAACCTTTCACTCAAAAATACCTCTGTTATCCACTGCGCAAGTTCGTTGCTTATCAATCTACCCGGCAAAACGAGCACGTTCGCATCGTTGTGAGTCCTCGCCAACTTTGCCATTTCAGGGAACAAGCACAGTGCGGCTCTTATACCCTTGATTCTGTTCGCCGCTATACTCATGCCTATGCCCGTGCCACAGACAAGTATGCCCAAGTCAGCCTTTTTCGACTTTATGTCTTGTGCAACCTTCCTTGCGAAATCTGGATAGTCAACCGACTCCTCCGAATAAGTGCCTTCGTCCAAGACCTTGTAATCCTTCGAGACCAAGAAACCTTTCAAAGATTCCTTGAGCTTGAAACCAGCATGATCCGAACCAAGAGCGATTCTCAACTCAGCTCATCCTTCCAGAAAAACTTTCAAGGCTCCTTCTAAGCTCTCTCGAATAGTGAACACAGAATCGAGTGAAGTCATCTTGAGAATCCTTTTTAAATTATTCTCAAGTCCACAGAGTACTAAGGCACCACCGCCCATTCTACAAGACCTCTGAAGGCTTATCAGCACACCAAGTCCTGTACTGTCAATGTAATTTACCGAAGAAAGATCAAGTATTATGTTCACCTTACCTTCCTGCACAAACTCTTTCTTTATATCTTCCTTGAAGGTTGTCGCGTTAGTCATATCGAGTTCACCGGTTGGGCGAATCACCCAAATGTCTCTTATATTGGTCACATTGTAGAACTTTTCATCCATAGATTCTTATCACTCCCACTATCTTGCCGATGATTTTGACTCTCTTGGGGTCCAATTCAATTGGTTTCAGTTTGGAATTAGCAGGTTGTAGAACGATCTTGTCCTGTTCTCTGTAAACCTTCTTCAAGGTTGTTTCATTGTTGTCTATTAGCACAGCCGCTATGTCACCGTTATCGACAAACTCTTGTTTTCTAACAACCACGTAATCTTTGTCCACAATGTGTTCTTCGATCATACTGTCGCCTTTAACGCGCAACAAGAAATGGTCAAACCCACTTCTGACCATGCTGATTGGCACCTCAACAAGTTCAGTGGGATTCTCTATGGCTTCGATTGCATTGCCGGCTGCTATGTTGCCGATCACCGGCAGTCTGACAGACTCGGATCTGTTCAACACCCTTATGCTTCTTGCCTTTCTTCCCCTGGTTATGTAGCCTTTCCTCTCCAAGGCATCTAAGTTTATCATCGCGCCCCTTGGAGTTATACGAAAAGCCCTGGCGACATCTCTGACACTCGGTGGATAACCATGCTTGTCTATGTATGTGAGCACAAAGTCTAAAACCTTTTTCTGCCTATCAGTAAGTTCTTTCATGTATCGAACACCACCTTTAACATTATCTTACCTTCATTTGTCTGCGCTTTCAGTTCGTGATATGTCAAAGCCTTCAACTCAAGACCTCTCAATTTGGAAAAACCTACAAAACTGCAGTATAAAAGATTTCCCATTCTGCACTGCAGCGGAAAAACTTTCTGTGCATCGATCATATATATCCAATCGTTGACAACATCGAAGACCATATCCTCGATCTCCTTGATCTGATACTGCTTTTCCAAAACCACCTTTCGCTTCAACACAGGTTTGTAGTTGCTCTTGAGAATGAGTATCAGGTCACAAAAGACAGACTCAAGATCTTCACAGACAAGCTCATACCTCAAGTCAGCCACATGGTCTAACTCTCTGTACATGATTCTACCACCGCAAAACGTGAAACTTCATCTGACTCTGAAAGCTCGACGATCTTAACACCCTTGGCGGTCCTACTGAGTAGACTGACCGTTGAAACCTTGAACCTTATGGATTGGCCATTTTTCGTCATAACTATCACATCGGAGTCTGGATCTGTAACGACATCCATACCACACAAGTGACCTGCTTTTTCGACACCCGGCATCGTCTTTATTCCTATACCTCCTCGACTTTGAACTCTGTACTCACTCAGCGAAGAACGTTTACCGAATCCCCGTGCAGTTATGGT
>JBBFME010000025.1:0-20912 GCA_037478695.1 Pseudothermotoga sp. | reverse complement strand
GAGGCGACTCCATGTGAGAGTAGGTAGTGCCCGGGGATTTAAAGAGGCTGCTTTAAAGCAGCCTCTTTTTATTTGATGCGTTCTTGCCCACAAGGTGTTTCACAATCTTTGACACCGATTTTGTATTCTTCAAATTTGTACACTTTCAAGTTGTTGTTTTTGACTTTCGCAAAATATTCCTGAGATTATTTACGTTAAAAAGATGCTTTGCGATAAGACAATTTGCCAAAATGTAGTCAATTGTGAGTATTCTAAGAGAGCCAACCAATTTACAAGAACCAATTCTGAGTATGCCCTTGACTGTAGAAATTCGAAAAGTATGGTCATTTCCTCTGGGTTCTCTCTAACTGTTGTAACAGAGTATTTCGGAAATGAACGACACATCGCGATTGACTGAGATGAAGATATTTCTCAGTATTGTTTCACTGTAGTGTTGATAGCTATGAACATTCATTTGGCAAGTATCTCACGACTTTTCCTTCACCACATTTGCGAGTGATTCAATCTCTGGGATGACAAGTTCAGTTTTGCTTGAGTCGCAAAATCATGGAATTGAATGTAAATTAATATCTGATCATCATTAGAGCTAAGATCTCTATCATAGAGGATAGAGTTTTTCTTGTTCTGACGTATGGAAGAAAGGCATGGCAATTTCTCCAAGTGATGGTTTCTTGGGCTTTATGCAAGAACAAAAATATCGTGATGATATTGCACTTTGATTTCCTTATGCGTATTGCTTAAAGATCTTCCACAGATAATGGTTAACCATGTTCTCAAGTTCTTCTTGTCTTCCAGAATCTGGAATCTGTACTCTTTTGTCTATTATGTATCTTTCCAGTTCTTCGAAGTTCGTTTGTCCTGATTTAATCTTTCTACCGATCTCTGTTTCATAACTGCTGTAACGCTCCTCAATCAATCTGTCCAAGGAACCGTCCTTGATCATTTCATTAGCTACTTTGAAGCCCAGAGCAAAGGTATCCATAGCTCCTATGTGGGCTATGAACAAATCGCGAAGTGTATGGGAGGATCTTCTCACTTTCGCATCGAAGTTCAGTCCGCCTTCTTTAAAACCTCCGGCTTTAAGGACTTCATACATGCCAAAGACTGTTTCGTAGATGTTCGTTGGAAATTGATCGGTGTCCCAACCCAACAACAGGTCTCCTTGATTTGCATCTATACTGCAAAATTTTCCATGAATCCTCGCTAATCTCAATTCGTGGGCAAAGGTGTGGTTAGCCAGTGTCGCATGATTTGCTTCGATGTTGAACTTGAAGTGTTCATCTAAATTGTATGTTTTCAGAAAAGCAAGACAGGTTGCAACGTCAAAATCATATTGATGTTTCGTGGGTTCCTTCGGTTTTGGTTCTATCATGAACTGTCCCTCAAAACCAATCTTTTTGGCATAATCTACAGCCATCCTGAGAAAATTTGCCATGTTATCGAGTTCGAGTTTCATATCGGTATTTAGGAGTGTTTCGTAGCCCTCTCTCCCACCCCAGAACACATAACCTCTTGCATCGAGTTCCTTTGCTACTTCAATAGCCTTCTTTACCTGTGCAGCCGCGTGGGCGAAAACTTCAGCCGAAGGAGATGTTGCTGCCCCCTGAGAGTACCTCGGGTGTGAGAATAGGTTCGCTGTAGCCCATAGCAATTTTGCATTCGAACTCTTCATCCTTCTCCTAATGTATTCCACAACTCTATCAAGTATTTTGTTGGTTTCCCTCAAAGTCTCTCCTTCAGGTGCAATGTCTCGATCATGGAAGCAGAAATATCCGATTTGGAGTTTTTCACAGAATTCAAAGAGTGCGTCGATTCTTGCAAAGGCTCTATCGATTGGGTCGTTGTAATTTTCCCAGGGTCTGTAGAAGACAGGATCGCCGAACATGTCTCTACCTTGTGAGGCAAAAGTATGCCAGAATGCCACCGAGAATTTCAGATGTGCTTTCATTGGTTTTCCTTCTACTATCTCATCTGGGTTGTAAAATTTGAAACTGAGCGGATTAACACTCTGAGGCCCTTCATAGGCGATTTTTCCAATTTCCTTGAAGAATTCCATAGTCATCTCCTCCTGTCAAAGCGAAAATTGTAATCATTTTCATGGGTAGATCACTCTTCCTCGTTCGTCTGGTATGCCAGTCTTCCTGTAGAAATAAGTATTTACAGCATCTCTCCATTCCTTTGCATTTTCAAGTTGGGTTTGCAACTTATCCTTCACACGGGTGAACCTCTTTTCATCGATGAATGGAGAAAGTTCATTCCAAAGTTTGACAAACTCTTCAATTTTTTCAACCCCTTTGAAATGCAAATCGTAGATGTTCTGCAGTAAGGTTTTTCCGTTTTTCATTTTGTAATCATACCTGAGTCTGTGAAAGAACAACAGAAGTTCTTCTGGACAAGAGTTTGGATCGTCGTAGACTTTTCTCCACGGTGAGTGATACTGCTGTGTGAACTTCGTCCCTTTCGATGTACGATCAACTCCTATTGCCTCCCAATTTGCCCTGTGATACGTACCCCAATGTGAGTATTCGTATCCCTCTGGGTTTGGCCCATAGTGATGTCCTGGATTCACCATCCAACCGAGACCATAAGGCGTTGTATATTCTTCATAAGCTTTACGTGAATTCATAAGCATGTGAGAAAGATTTTTCAGAAGCGTTTTTTCACTACCAAAAGTCAGCTTTATCCATTCCTCTAAGATGTGTTGCAATGAATCATCGGGATTCCACGCGAGTTTACCAAACGTCCAAAGATTTGCCTGTGCCAAATCGTGACCAGTCCAGTTAACGCTATCTCCTGTGTTTGCCACTCCAGCCATTCCACAGTTTTTCATACCAAAGACAGTTCCATCGATTATTCTTTTGATCTGAGAGCCTTCGCCCTTTGCATAAGTATCGAAGTCCAAGATTTCCTTCCAGAGAGTACCAAGGTAGCACAAGTGTATCTGTTGACCTGTATATTCTTGAGTTATTTGCAATTCAAGAATTTGATTTGTTTTCTCCAAACCACCAAAGAGTGGAGAAACTGGTTCTCTGATCTGAAAATCCATTGGTCCGTATTTTATCTGAACGATCGCGTTTTCGGCAAATTCACCATCGAGCGGTTTGAATATCTCATAAGCTGCTTTCGCACGATCTGTTTCTTGATCGCGCCAATCTTGCATACAGTTGTACACAAAAGCTCTCCAGATGAGATAGCCGTCGAATGGTTCAAGTGCTTTTGCTATGACATTCGCACCTTGGGCTTGATTTCTTCCATAGACATGTGGACCTGGATTGAATTCTGAATCAGCTTTAACAAGAAAACCACCAAAATTGGGTATGTAAGAATAAATTTCCTTTGCTTTTTCTCTCCACCATTTTGCAACAAGGCTACTGAGTGGATCAGCTGTGTTGAGACCACCCAAATGAATTGGGGAGGCAAAGCTCACGCTTAGGAAGATCTTTATTCCGTAATCGTTGAAAATATGCGCGAGTTTGGCAACTTTTGGCAGATAATCTTTCTCTATGAGCTTCAACGCAGCTTTTCTGACATTGACGTTGTTTAGAACAATACCGTTTATTCCAGTGGAAGCAAGTAATCGTGCGTAGTCTTTGGTTCTGTTGCTAACAACTATCGAGTCATCCTTGAAAAAGATCGAATTACCTGCATAACCGCGTTCTATGGTTCCGTCCAGATTGTCCCAATGGTTCAACATTCTTAATCTGAGTTTTGGATTCGAAACCAAGTTGACTTGATTCAGGTCTTCACCCAGGATGGTCCGTTTGATCAGTTCGTAGACTCCATAGATGATAGAAGAATTAGATGGCCCGGCCAAGACTAAGATCGAAGATTCTTTAAACCGAACTGATTTCAGTATGAAGCCTTCTTGATGTACATCTTGATCAATCTTCAATTCAAATGGTAGCGCATCGATTCTTCCGACAAGCAGATATTTTCTTTTCTTCAGAGGTTTGTTGTAAAATCTCGGTTTGATCTGAAAGAATTCTTCGGCAAAAATCTTCAGTTCTTCTCGAACAACCCGGAGTTCTTCATTTTCATCACATAGCACAATGGAATGAAACCAATCATCGTTTTGAGAAATCCTATATGCATTTCGATATTCAAGCCAGGCCATTTCGTACTCTCTACTCATTATTAGCCCTCCGACTAAACCCGGTCCCCATTACGGGACCGGGTGTCACGCTCATTTCTGTTTGAAGAAGAATTGCATTGGCATGCCATTTGTTGGAGTGAAAAAGACCGCATCTGAGACCAATTTTTCAGGAACATTTCTGAAGTTGTTCTTCACAACGGTTGGAGCTATATCTTCTCCGACGGTTCCAATCATCCACAGGTTTTCTCTGTGTATCTTTGTGATCTCGAGCATTAGTTCTTTTCTCTTTGAAGGATCTGTCTCGATTAGGACCTTTTCCCAGATTTGAACCAGCTTTTTCACATCTTCTGGTGGTTCAATCGCTGTTGCCGGTGGTTCTTGCCCTTGTTTGTACGCGTTTATCCAGTCCATCCATCCTATGTACCATGCAGAGGAATACTGCGTGGCTGCTGGTACGATCCAGATAGGATCAGTCAAAGGTAAGGCTGCCCTATCCATAGGCCAAGCCTGCGCATCAAAATTACCTGCGCTAAGTCTCGATTCATATAGACTTCTTTCTAAGTTTTCAATCTCTACTCTTACTCCTATCTGTTTCCATTGTTCTTTTACCATTGTCCATATGTCAACATGTACTTGCCCTGTAACTTGGATTGTGAACTGTAATGGTTTTCCATCCGGTCTGAGTCTGTATTCTTTCTTCGCATCCCATTTCAATCCCATCTCGTCTAATAGTTGATTCGCTTTCTTTATGTCGTACTCTGCATATGCTTTCTCCCACTCTGGATCATAGTAACCAGATCCACTCACAAATGATGCTTGCCTTGGTTTTGCTAATCCATTGAACAAAACTTCGTTGATCTCTTCTCTGTCAATTGCAAGCGATAGTGCATATCTGAACCTTTTGTCACTGAAGATTTCTTTCAAAACAGAATCAGCATTGTTGTGTGTGTTGAGCATCAATTGGCTCACAGATCCATTTGCTGTTGTCCAATTCAAGATTCTGTAGTCCCCTTTCTTGGCATTCTCCATGAGCAATGTATAGTTTCCAGCACCTGCTCCAAGCAACCCAATGTGTCTATGTTGCATGTCGATCTCACCTGCTATTGCTTTGAGGAGAATCATTTCATCACTCATGACATATTCATGTCTTATGACATCGATGTATGGGAGTTGATTGCCTTCGATATCGACAGCCCAGAAGTAAGGATTTCTCTCCATGATGAAGAATTGGCCTGATGGATCTGATGCAGCTTTCCACGTCCAAAGAACAGGCAGTTCGAGGTTCCTGATAGGATTGTTTTTCAAATTGAACAAATTGACCCATGTATCTTGTTTTTCAGCAGCCATTATCTTTTGGAGTTCCTCCAACGAAGTGTACTTGGTGTGGAACTGCTTCAGATAGTGTTTTGGGGCACCAGAAAACCCTGTACTGTAAGCAACCTGTAGCATGAAGAGGGCGTTTGGTTTTGCAAATTCAAATTTGACTGTGTAATCATCGATCTTTGAAACTCTTACCTTCTCACCACCGAAATTGAACCAACCAGGTTTTGCCGAGCTAATTTCGTCGTTACCAACGATATCTTCCACCCAGAAGATGATGTCATCTGCTGTGTAAGGATGACCATCAGACCATTTTGTACCTTTTCTCAGGTAGAAAATGTAGATTCTTCCGTCTTCCAATATCTCCCACTTCTTAGCAAGACCTGGAACAAAGGATCCACCGTCTGCGGTGAAGAAGACCAAACGTGGTGCTGCAAGCCTGTAGATGCCCCATTGATCGGCAAGGCCTTTCCAGACTCTTCTCCAAGTTCCACCAAACTGTCCTATCTCTTCTTCTGGAACTATCACCAAAGGTTCTTCCGGTAAACGTTGCTCGAGTGGTGGAAGTTTCCCTTGTTTGACGAGTTCTGTCAGCATAGGTGATTCTCTGTACTGGGTTATTCTCTTTCCAGTTGCTTTGTAGTAATCCTCTGGTGTCGCATATGCACCCCAAGCAAAAGCCAAAGCCGTCGACACTATCAGAACTATGACAAGAAAAACCTTGAACCTCATAACAGCACCTCTCCTACAAAGTGGAACACTGTTTGAAAGAGAGTTTCTCTGCAAAATGACATGCGACGAAGTGTGGATTATCTTCACTTCCAAAGTTTTCCAGTTTCGGCTGAATCTCTTTGCAGATCTGCTGTGCAAATGGACAACGTGGGTGGAAGTAGCACCCGCTCGGAGGATTGATTGGGTTTGGAACTTCTCCTTCGACTGGTCGAAGATTCTCTGCCCTAAAAGAAGGATCGATTTTTGGCACAGAATTCAACAAACTGTTGGTATATGGGTGCTTTGGATTTTCAAAGATCTCCTGTGCTTCGGCTATCTCGAAGATCTTTCCCAAGTACATCACAGCCAATCTGTCGGCTATATGCTGAACTACACCAAGATCGTGTGATATGAACAGATATGTCAGCTGAAACTTTTGTTGAAGTTCGACAAGCAAGTTCAGTATTTGTGCTCTTATAGAAAGATCGAGTGCCGCGACTGGTTCATCGCAAATGACGAGTTTTGGTTTCAGGGCAAGTGCCCTTGCTATCACTATTCTTTGTCTCTGTCCACCGCTGAAGGCATATGGATATCTGATCATGTAATCGGGGTGTAATCCTACTGCTTCGAGAAGTTCTGCAACACTCGCCTCAAGTTCTTTCCCTTTGGCGATTTTGTTGACGATTAGTGGTTCCCCCACGATCTCTTTTACTTTCATTCTTGGATTGAGTGAAGTGTATGGGTTTTGAAAGATATACTGCATATATTTTCTGTATGTCTTCAGTTGTCCCTTGTTGAGTCTTGCTATGTTGATCTGAGTGTCATCCAAGTACAGAAGAATGTCTCCGTCAGTCACATCCACAGCTCTGAGAATGCATTTTGCGGTTGTTGTTTTTCCACATCCTGACTCTCCGACCAGTGCGAAGGTTTCTCCTTCTTTGATCGTGAAGCTCACGTCGTCCACAGCTTTCACGTAACCAACTATCCTTTTGAAGAAACCTCTCTCCACAGGGAAATATTTCTTGAGATTTTTTATTTCAATTAATGGTCTATCTCCGTTCATGATTCCACTCCTCTGTACAAGAAACACTTCACCATAAGATTGTTGCCTAAGTTTACTTCGGGAGGAATTTCTATGTCACAAACTCCTTTCATGAATTGAGAACATCTGTTGTGAAATCGACATCCTTGTGGTAAGTTATAAGGATCTGGAACAACACCTTTGATGGCTTCAAGTTTGGACTTCTTTTTGCCGAGGCTAGGTATAGATTTGAGCAAGGCTTGTGTATAAGGATGCATTGGTTTTGAGAAAAGTTCATAGACATTTGCACTTTCCACAATGTGTCCCAAGTACATCACAGCGACACGATCTGCCATTTGTGCTATTACACCCATGTCATGTGTTATCAAAATAATAGATGTGTCGTACTCCTTCTGCAGTTTTTTCATCAAGAACAAAATCTGTGCTTGGACTGTTACATCCAAGGCTGTTGTGGGTTCATCGGCGATCAGAATTCTTGGATTCATAATCAAAGCCATTGCTATCATGCATCGCTGGAGCATACCACCTGAGAGTTCAAATGGATAAGCGCTGAATACCCTTTCTGGATTTGGCAATCTCAGTTTTGTAAGCATTTCGATTGCCATTTCTTTTGCTTTATGTTTTGAGACATCTTGATGCAATTGTATTGCTTCGACTATTTGAGAACCAACTGTATAAACGGGAGAGAACGAGGCAGCCGGTTCTTGAAAAATCATGGTGATCTCTTTCCCTCTTATTTGTCGTAATCGTTCGTCATTTCCATTCATCCTTGCCAGGTCACAAGTTCCTATCTTTGAGTTGAAGATCACTTCACCCTCAACGATTCGCGCACTCTTCGGCAGAATGCGCATTATAGACAATGCGGTTACACTCTTACCGCAGCCTGACTCGCCGACTAACCCTAAGATTTCTCCTTGTCTTACGATGAAAGAAATTCTGTCGACTGCCTTGACAGTTCCTTCATCTAACTCAAAATAAGTTCTCAGATTTTTGACTACCAAAACTTGGTGATTCGTCATGGACTTCTCTCCCTCTATGTTTTATAGGGATCTGCAGCATCTCTCAAGCCATCACCAACGAAATTGAAACAGAGAACAGTAACTATTACAAACAAACCGGGAATAAGCAACCATGGATACAACGCGACTGTTCTGATATTCTGAGCTTCTTGTAACAAGACACCCCAGCTTATCGCAGGAGACCTCAAACCCAAGCCAAGAAAGCTCAACCCAGTTTCTCCGAGGATCATTCCTGGTATAGCCAATGTTACAGATGCTATTAAGTGACTTGTCAAGGCAGGTAGCATGTGCTTGAAGATTATTCGAAATTCGCTCGCACCAGCTATGCGTGCCGCAGTAACATAGTCTTCCTCTTTGAGAGAGAAAAACTTGCTCCTCACAACCCTTGCAAGTCCCGTCCAACCTATCAGGGATAGAATCACAGTTATTCCGAAGTAAACCTTTATTTGTGACCAATACCTGGGTAATGCTGCAGCAAGTGCCATCCAGAGTGGTATTGTTGGAATACTTCTAATGAATTCTATGGTTCTTTGAATGAAGTTATCGACAGTTCCTCCGTAGTAACCAGATATTCCACCGATTATAATGCCAAGCAGCAAACTCAACGCAACGCCCACAAGACCAATTGTCGTTGATATTCTGGCACCATAAAGTATTCTCGAAAAAACATCTCTTCCCATTCTGTCGGTTCCAAACAAGAAGATAGTGCCATCCTCTACGCCGAAAAAATGTAGATTGGACTTCCAGATGTTCCAGAGTTTATATTCATCGCCTTTAACAAAGAATTTCACTGGGTAGATCTTCGTCTTATCTTCGCTGTATATTCTCCTAAGAGTTGTCGGATCTCTTTCTATCTTGAAACCATAGACAAATGGCCTAACCAGCTTGCCGTCTCTGACAAAATGTATTTTCTGAGGAGGTGCATAGACATATCTGGAAAACAATTTGTTCGGATCGTAAGGGGAAAAGAATTCACAAAAAATTCCTGTTGTGTACAGAACAAGCAGAATAACTATTCCTACAATCGCAAGCTTATTTTTTCTGAACCTCCACCACATTAGTTTCCATTCTGGTGCCAAGTAGATCTCTTCTTTTTTTCTCTCTATACCTTTCTCAAGGTCTGACATCCTGTTGTCACCTCATTCAAACCTTATTCTCGGGTCAAGCCAAGCGAGTAAGATGTCCGAAATCACCGTTCCAATAACTGTGAAAACGCTCAAAAACAACACAAGACTTCCAGCTAAATACATATCCTGTGACCTCAACGCATCGAGCAGCAGGGTTCCAACTGTTGGAAGGTTCAAAACGATACCCGTCACCACGGCTCCAGAGACTATATCTGGAAGAATCCAGCCAGCGGTGCTTGCAAAAGGTATTACCGCAACTCTCAATGGGTATTTCCAGTAGAGGACTTTCTGTGGAACGCCTCTGGCTTTAGCCGCAGTCACATAAGGTTTTTCCAGCTCATCGAGTAGATTGGCACGCAGGATTCTTATCAGTCCAGCCATACTGCTACTACCAATGACGATTACTGGTATCCATATATGCTTCAGTAAGTCTATGAATTTTGCCCAACTCCACGGAGCGTCTGCATACTCCGGCGAGAACAACCCGCCCAAGCTTATCCCGAAGGTTGTGAATGCAAACCACAGCAACAACAATGCACTCAGGAATGAAGGAGTGGCAAGGCCGATGTAACCAAGCACCGTGAAGGAATAGTCACCTATCGAATATTGGTGAGTGCCGGAATACACTCCTATCAGAAATCCAACAACCCAGGCAAAAACCGTTGCGAGAACTGATATCAGGACGGTGTACCAAAGTCTTTGTCCTAAGAGGTCTGAGACATCTTTTTCCCACATGAAAGAATAACCCAGATCACCTTTGAACAATCCAGTAAACCATATGAAGAACCTCATCAAGATCGGTTTGTCCAAACCGTATCTTGCTCGCAGAGCTTCCAGTTCTGCTTGATCGATTGTTTCTCCACTTTGCATCAAGTTCATAGTGTACGTGGTCAGATAATCACCAGGTGGAAGTTCAATGATTACGAAAGAAACCACAGCAACAATGAAAAGAGTTGGAATCGCCATCAAAGTGCGACGAAGAATGAATTTGATCACACTCTGCCCCCCAGTTTCACCGTACAGAATATACAGATTGATTCATCCTTGGTCAAGGACGACAAATGATTTTTTTGTTACCAGAACCAGCGAATATCCCTTTCTGAGAGGAGAATCCTTGTTGTTTCTCATCAAAACTTCAAAAAGCTTGCTTTTTCATTAGTATGTAATTTTTTTCTTTCCTGGAATGATTTAACCACTTCAAACAAGAACTCTTTACCTGTGACTTGATTTGATTTTGAATCGATTAATCTTCGAGTAGAAACAGCCATTGTTACAACCTGAATTACTGGTCTTTGATGTCTGCAGAAGTGCTTGAATCAGATTTCTCTACAGAAAGAAAGTCTGGCAATTCTCGCATCTGTCTGAACTTTTTGTATTTCGATTGTTCTCTTCAATAATCGCGTGTTGTTTCTCGTAATGTAGATAGCTAAGCGTCTGAGGTTTGAATTTGTCAACTCATGTTTCAGGGTATCGTACTACTTTTTCCTGGTTCTCAAACATACATCTCGTTTTCGATGTAGCCTATTTTTTCAATTTCTATCCTCACCACATCACCTGGTTTCAGCAATCTTGGTGGTTCAAAGCCCATTCCAACACCAGATGGTGTGCCTGTCGCGAGAATGTCGCCAGGTTCAAGAGTCATTCCCTGAGACAAGATACTCACGAGTTCTGGTATACTGAAGATCATTTCTCTTGTATTGGAATGTTGCCTTAGTTCTCCGTTTACCCAAGACTGAATCTCGAGTTCAACAGGATAACCTATCTCGTCTTTTGTTGCAATCCATGGGCCCATGGGGCAGAAACCATCTAAACTCTTACCTTTGAACCATTGAACATGATTTCTTTGAAGATCTCTCGCTGTGAGATCGTTCAGTATCGTGTAACCAAAGACATAATCCATGGCTTTGTTCTCTGGTATGTTGATGCCTCTCTTTCCTATTACGACTGCCAGTTCTGCTTCATAATCTACTTGATTAGTTATCTGTGGGTGCAAATATATCTTCGAGTATGGTGATGCAATCGTGTTAGTGGCTTTCGTGAAGAAATGTGGATGCGAAATCTGCGTTTGAGTAGAATGACCAACCTTCGCCATCTCAGAGACGTGATCTTGGTAGTTCTTTCCAACGCAGAATACATTTCTCACAAGTTTGGGTACAGGTGCTGCGATGTGAAGATTTTCAACTTTCAACCATCTATCGTTCATTTTCGGTCGAGGTAAGGATGAAATTTCATCGTGGTACAGTCTGATGAACTCCAATAGTGTTTTCGGTGCATCTTCGCCCAGCCAAACTTTGGAGGGACAGAGCAAACCAAGTTTCGGCTCGACAAATCCCCAATTTTGTTCACCATTAATCTCAAAGGAAGCCAGGTACACAGATCATCACCATCCTCAATGCTTTTTCGACTGAGATTATAGCAATGAATTTATGCAAATAGAAATGAGCAGTTTTCGCTATCGAACTTTGAACGGAATTACTATACAGATTGAATTGAAGACAAGAACCCACGACATGTTCAGTGCTTCGAATTGCTCTTTCAGAAATGTCGTGGTACGTTAACTATTCGGATGCGCGATCTCTTTCATGAAAGTGGAATTATCTTGAGTCTCAGGAATTACATGAAGAATTCTCCTATGCCGGAGTAGTTAGCATATGACCTTTCGCGACTATAATTTTTTTCAGTGAGAAAAACAATAGATGTAGAGAAACAGAAATTGCAAAGGAGGTTAGATCGGTGAAGATATCCATAGTGGGTGCAGGAAGTGTGAGATTTGCCCTTCAATTGATTGGTGATATTGCACAGAGTGAAGAACTTTCAAAAGTAACTGTCTGTCTCATGGACATCAACGAAGAGAGGCTAAAGACTGCGAATATTTTGGCTAATAAGTATGTTCAGGAACTCGGTTCAGAGATCGAGATCAGGGGAACCCAAAGTTTGGACGAAGCGATTGATGGCGCAAATTTCGTTATAAACACGGCTTATCCGTATGACCCAAGGTATTTGAGAGATGGTTATGAGAGATGGGATAAGGTAACATCCATTGGAGAGAAACACAGGTATTACAGAGGCATTGACAGTAGAGAACTCAACATGGTTTCCACCTATTCTTACGTCTTAGCCTCTTATCCGGACATGAAACTGGCTGTCGATATAGCGAAAAAGATCGAAAAATATTCCCCAAAGGCTTGGTTGATGCAAACGGCAAATCCAGTTTTTGAGATAACGCAGTTGGTGAGACGCCTCACCAATGCGAATATAATAGGTTTTTGTCACGGAGTTGCTGGTGTGTACGAAGTCTGCAAAACTTTGGGGCTCGCTATTGAGGAAGTGGATTGGCAAGTCGCAGGGGTCAATCATGGCATATGGTTGAATCGTTTTTTCTGCAATGACAAAGATGCTTATGTGTTACTCGAAGAATGGATAGATCAAAGATCTCACGAGTGGCAACCGACAAATCCTTGGGATCTTCAAATGTCACCTGCGGCGATTGACATGTACAAGTTCTATGGCATGCTTCCCATAGGTGACACAGTGAGAAATGGAAGCTGGAAGTATCACTACGATTTGCAAACAAAGAAGAAATGGCTCGGTCCTTATGGAGGCATAGACAACGAAGTTGAAAGACCAAGATTTCACGAAGCGATGAGAGAGATGAGAAAGAAGATGTTCAAATTGGCAAATGATGTAAAAAGTGATTCTAAGTTGAAGTTGACTGAACTGATGCCAGATCTTTTCAAAAAGGGCAAGATGAGTGGTGAACAACATATTCCATTCATCAAAGCTGTAACCTTTGGTATAAAGACCAGGTTGGTTCTCAATGTGTTGAACAAAGGTACCATCAAAGACCTGCCAGATGATGTGATCGTTGAAGTTCCCGTTTGGGTTGAAGGCGAAAAAATCCAACCGGAGAAAATCGAACCTGATCTGTCTTGGAAGATAAAATACTTTTACTTACTTCCAAGAATAGCACAAATGGAAATGGCTTTAGAGGCTTTTGTTTCGCGTGACAAGAAAGTTTTGGAAGAAATTCTTGTAAGAGATCGACGAACAACTTCTTTTGAACAGGTGAAATCAGTACTCGATGAGATTATGTTCCAACCGTTCAATGAAGAGATGAGAAATTACTTTGGTTATTCTCTGAAGTCAGAGGAGTGAAGAATGATGAAACTCAGTTTAGAAACTTTAAGAGAAACTGGTTCATGGGCTAAGATCAATGTGAGAGTTCCGAAAATCAACCTGAGAGAGGTTAGATCGAATACAAAGCAAGAACCAAAGTGGGTTCATTTTGGAAGTGGTAACATCTTCAGAGGTTTCATAGCCGGTTTACAGCAGAATCTGATAGAAAAAGGACTGTCAAACACTGGCATCATAGCAGCTGAGCTTTTCGATTATGAGATCATAGACAAGATCTATAAACCATACGACAATCTGGCGTTGGCAGTGACATTACATGCAAATGGTACGATCGATATCGAGTTGATCACTAACATCGCAGAGGCGCTTAAAGCCGATCCTGACACAAAAGACTGGGAAAGGCTGACTGAGATTTTTAGAAGTCCGTCTCTTCAAATTGTGTCCTTCACTATCACCGAAAAAGGCTATGCGATAGAAGATTCTAAGGGTGAGTTTTTGACATCTGTGGTAGAAGATATAAATTCTGGTCCGAGATTTCCAAAATCGTCGATGGGTAAGGTTTTATCACTGCTTTATGAACGTTTCAGACACGGATTTCCTCTCACGTTAATGAGTCTTGATAATCTTTCTCAGAATGGTCAAAGACTTTTCTTTGCTCTTATCAAGATTGCCGAGCAGTGGGTTGAAAGGGGTCATGTTTCAAAAGATTTCATCGAGTATCTTTCTGAAAAAGTAAGCTTTCCATGGACTATGATAGACAAGATAGTTCCAGCACCCTCAACACAGATAAGAGAGAGGCTGGAAAAACTCGGAATAGAGCAAATGGATATTGTTATCACATCGAAGAAAACGCATATCGCCCCGTTTGTCAACATGGAAGAGGCTCAATACTTGGTGATAGAAGACAACTTTACTGGTCCAAGACCGCTGTTTGAAAAAACCTGTAAAAACATTTTCGTTTCAGACAGGCAGACTGTCGAAAAGGCCGAACGAATGAAAGTCACAGCATGTTTGAATCCACTCCATACAGCAGTTTCGATTTTTGGTCGTCTACTTGGCTACGAAACAATCTATGAATGTATGAGAGATTCTTCAATTGAGAAATTGGCTCGTGGAGTTGGCGAAGAAGGTTTGTTGGTTACACCAGATCCAGGTATCATCTCACCCAGAGAATTTCTTAAGGAAGTCTTGAATGTGAGGTTGCCAAATCCATATATTCCTGACACACCACAAAGGATATTGATGGACACATCACAGAAGATTCCTGTAAGGTTTGGAGAAACGATGAGATCCTACTATGAAAGGGGTGTGCTCAGCTCAAAGACTTTGAAATACATACCGCTGGTGATCGCGGGATGGTTGAGGTATCTAATGGGTGTTGATGACAATGGTAAATCAATCGAGCTCAGTCCAGACCCGATGTTGGAGGAGCTGAAAAGATTTTTGTTGAAGATCGAATTTCTTCGTGTTGAAACGGTAAAAGATCGTCTTAGACCGATTCTTGAAAATGAGAACCTCTTTCGTGTGAACTTGTATTCCACAGACCTTGGTGAAAAAATAGAAGGTCTTTTCAAGAAAATGATAAGTCAAGTTGGTGCTGTGAGGAAGACCTTAGCAGAAGTTGTGGAGGGTTGAACGATGAAGGTCGTTTTCAGATGGTATGGTGAAGGCTTTGATACGATCACTCTTGAGCAGATAAGACAAATTCCGTACGTTGAAGGAGTGGTAGGTGCGTTGTTCGACGTACCTGTTGGGGAGATCTGGCCCATGGAGAAGATAATAAATTTGAAGAAAAAGATTGAGAATGTCGGTCTCAAGCTTGAAGTAATCGAAAGTGTGAATGTTCATGAGGATATCAAACTTGGACTACCAACAAGGGATCATTACATTGAAAATTACAATGCCACGATAGAAAATCTCGCTAAGGCTGGTGTAAAAGTGATTGTCTACAACTTTATGCCTGTTTTTGACTGGATCAGAACAGATCTGGCAAAAAAACTCGAAGATGGTTCCGAAGTCATGGAGTACGATCACAAGAAAATCGAAGGTATAACACCGTCAAAACTCGTTGAAATGGTAAAAACAAATTCTCAAGGGTTTGTGTTGGCTGGATGGGACTGGAAAAGATTGAAAGAACTCGACAGATTGATGAAACTATATGAAAAAGTTGATGAGGATAAGCTCTTTTCAAATCTGATCTATTTCCTTGAGAATGTTATTCCAGTCTGTGAAAAATATGGAGTAAAACTGGCAATACACCCAGATGATCCACCCTTCAGTGTCTTTGGATTGCCCAAGATAGTAACATGCAGAGAGAAGATTGAAAAAATCTTGCGAGCAGTAGATAGTCCTTACAATGGCTTAGCATTCTGTACAGGATCACTTGGAGCTAATGAAGAGAACAATCTACCGGAGATGATCAGATACTTTGGAAAAATGAAAAGAATCCATTTCGTTCATCTGAGGAACTTGAAAATTCTTTCAAGAGGGCATTTTTATGAAAGTGCACACCCTTCTTTATATGGCTCTCTTGACATGTTTGAACTGGTGAAGGCTCTGTACGATACGGGCTTTGATGGGTACATGAGGCCAGATCATGGACGAACGATATGGAACGAGCGAGCAAGACCCGGTTATGGTTTGTACGATAGAGCATTGGGAATAACCTATCTGATGGGCTTGTGGGAAGCTGTGGACAAGATGTCGAAGCGTTACTGTAGTTGAACTGAAGTCGACGTTTCTTTTTTCTGGAGAAACACGACACTTGACTTTGTTGTTCATTCTTCATCGGGCCATATAATGTGCGCACATAGCTTTGTTAAAACATTTCGATTTCAGAGTATGAGTCACGCATACATATTTGCGGAGTAAAGTGAAACTATATGAATTCTTCAAAGGTTCTATTGTCGATTTTCTTGAGATTCTGATTGGATTATCTTTTGATAGTATGAATTGCTTGCTTTGGTGATTTTGTTTATTTGTACTTATATAGTATAGTAATATCGAGTTGGAAATGTATTTCAGTCGACTAAAAGGATGTGACGACGTGCTGAACAACGTGAGCAGAATGAACACTGACTGTGTGAAGTACGACTTGATCGTCAACAAGTATGGTCAAGATGTCATTCCAGCATGGATTGCCGACATGGATTTTCAAAGTGCACCAGCAGTAATCGAAGCATTTACGAAACGAGTTCAACACGGTGTTTTTGGGTATACTTTTCGTTCGCGATCGTATTATGAGACAATTGTGAATTGGTACAAGCGCAGGTATAAATGTGAGTTGAAATCCGAGTGGATTGTTGATGGACCTGGCGTTGTTCCTATGATCGCAATCTTGGTGAATGCTCTAACGCAACCAGGTGACAAGATAGTGATTCAACCACCTGTTTACCCACCGTTCTTCCAGGTGATCAACAAAAATAATAGAACTCTTTGCGAAAATCGTCTTTTGAAAACGAAGAACGGTTACGAGATGGATTTTGCTGGCTTAGAAAAACTGATAGATGCCAAAACAAAGTTGTTGATTTTGTCAAATCCTCACAATCCTGTGGGAAGGGTCTGGACAAGGGAGGAACTTGAAAAACTCTACAGCATAACATCGGCTCGAGATGTAATAATCATCAGCGATGAGATACACGCAGATGTCGTTTACAAACCTCATACTTTTACCTCGATCTTGGCTGTTTCACAATCCAAGGTAGTTGTGCTCAATTCACCAGGGAAGACATTCAACATTCCTGGTCTTACGAATTCCTATGGCATCATACCTGATTGTGAGATTAGAAATGCATACAAGGCTTTCTTGGAAAAACTTGAACTGACGACTGGTAACCTCTTTGGGATAGAAGGACTACTGGCTGCATACAATTATGGCGAAGAGTGGCTGAACGATCTCATCGACTATTTGCAAACCAACAGAGACCTTGCGTACAACTACATCACCGAGCAGATGCCGTTGATAGATTTACATATGCCAGAGGCAACCTTTTTGATGTGGTTGGATTGTTCGAAACTGAATTTGCAAGATCCGCAGAAATTCTTTCTTCGAGAAGCGCAAGTTTTCTTGAACTGTGGCTCTGATTTTGGCGACCCCAATTGTGTCAGGCTCAACATTGCGTGTGACAGAGAACTTCTAATGCAGATACTGCGTAGAATGAAAGCAGCCTATGATTCACTCAACCTTGAAAAAAATCTTGCATGAATTTTTCTCTGTAGAGTGTAACGATATGGTGGCATGACTGTGTTTTCTTTGATTAGGCATGAATACTTTGAGGAGATATGTTATGATGAAATTAACGCCGGCGGATGACCGCCACAGTTTAGGAGGAATCAGTATGTTCAAAGGAACAGTTAAGTGGTTCGATTCAAAGAAAGGCTACGGTTTTATCACCAAGGAAGGTGGAGAAGACGTATTCGTACACTTCTCTGCAATCAAGTCTGATGGTTTTAAGACACTCAAAGAGGGCCAGAAAGTCCAGTTCGAAGTTCAGCAGGGAAACAAAGGACCTCAGGCAGTCAACGTAGTTCCGATAAACTGAATCGAACACAATTGAAACGGAGCCTTTCGGCTCCGTTTTTTATTTACAGGAGTGTGGCAATCATCAGAGCTTTTATCGTGTGTTTTCTGTTTTCTGCTTCATCCCAAACACGACTCTGTTTTCCTTCAATTACTTCAAAGGTCACTTCTTGTCCTTTCACAGCAGGTAGGCAGTGCAAGAAGATGGTCTCTTTCTTACCGGTACTCTTCATGATTGCGTCGTTCACTTGGTAAGGTCTAAGGAGTCTTTCGCGTTCTTGTTGCTTGCTTTCCTCACCCATAGAAGCCCACACATCTGTGTATATGACATCTGCACCTTCTACTGCCTTCTGTGGATCTTCGATCATCTCTATCTTTGCCTCTGTCTCTGCGGCGACCTCGAGACAGGTTCTCAGAAGGTTTTCTTCTGGCTTTAGTTCCTTGGGAGAGCATATCACATAATGCATGCCCATCTTTGCACACCCTATCATGAGTGAGTTAGCCATGTTGTTTCGTCCGTCTCCCATGAAAACAAGTTTGACATTTTTCAATCTTCCAAAGGTCTCTTGAACTGTCATCAAATCAGCAAGTACCTGGGTTGGATGGTATACATCTGTTAGCCCGTTGTAGACAGGCACACCTGAATATTTCGCCAAAGCTTCGACCGTCTCTTGTTTGTAACCACGGAACATTATCGCGTCGACCATCCTGCCGAGAACTCTTGCGGTATCTTCAATCGACTCTTTTGCTCCGAGTTGAATATCTTGAATTGACAGAAAGATCGGGTGGCCTCCTTCTTCGGCGAAAGCCGTTTCAAATGCCAACCTCGTCCTGGTTGACCGTTTCTCGAAGATCATAGCGAGTGTCTTGCCCACAAATCTTCTGTGGGTTACCTTTGCCCGACTTTCTCTCTTAACCTGAGCAGATAGGTCAAGCAGAAAGCTTATCTCTTCTGGTGTGTACTCGAGCAAGGTTAGTAGAGATCTTCCTGTAAGGTTTACCGCCATCTTGTACCCTCCTCATTCATGAAATATGGTTATCTCATTCAACGGTTTTCTGGGTCGATCCTTTCTTGGTTCGCCTGCATATCCGAGTGGAATCATCGCCACGCATCTTTGCCCCGCAGGTAATTGCAGTATCTCTCCAGCTTTCTTTTCATCGAATGCTCCTACCCAGCATGTGTCGAGTCCAAAGTTTCTGGCAATCAGCATTATGTGGGTAATGAGTGCAGCGGTGTCTTGAATACAATAAAGTGTTCTACCTCTTTCACCATACCTTGAGGCACTTTCCTCTGGAACTGCGATTACACAGATTACCCAAGGAGCTTCCATGAGAAAAATCTGTCCACCTGCAGCATCACACAGATGTTTCCTAAGCGTTGGGTTGTGTACCGCGTGGATTCGCCAAGGTTGTTTGTTCCCTGCACTCGGAGCGTTCAACGCGAGCTGCAAAATCTGTTGCACGGTCTCTTTTGGAACATCTACAGGCTCATAGTGTCTTATACTCCTTCTCGTCTTGATTGCTTCGATCAATTCCACAGACCTCACCCCCTCAGATTTTGATTATCTCATCGATTCTTGGACCAGTAGAGATGTAACTGAACTTTATACCAAGCTCCTTCTCGATTTTGGTGACGAACCTTTCGAACTCTGCTGATTGCAATGATTTCCAACCATCGAATGACTCATAAACAGGTTCAACCTCATCAATGTTTGTCAGGTTGTTTATTTCTTCTACTGTTCTGCCATTGATTTTGTATGCAACACACACAGGAACTTTGTCATATCCAGCTAAAACATCTGCCTTTGTCATGATCAAAGAGTTGCATCCAGAAAACTCAGTTGCATACCTGAGAAGAACAAGGTCTAACCAGCCGCATCTTCTCGGTCTTCCTGTTGTAGCGCCATACTCTCCTCCAAGTTTGCGCAGCCTTTCTTGGGCTTCACCTTTGAGTTCTGTTGGGAAAGGTCCTTCTCCAACTCTTGTTGTGTAAGCTTTCATAACCCCATAGATATGATCTACTTTGACTGGCCAGGAGAATCCAGCTTGAACACCTGTACTCGAACAATTGGTTGACGTCACATACGGGTATGTTCCAACATCGACATCTAAGAGTACACCTTGTGTGCCTTCAAAGAGAAGATTTTTGTCCTTGAGAGTCCTAACAGCTTCTATGCTGTCTATCATTAGATCGCGAATGAGATCGTACTTAGCGAACATTTCATTCAAAACCTTTTCGCAGTCGATAGAGATTTTCCATACTCTTGACAATTCTTGAAGTAGATTTCTTGCTCTATCGGGATCTTCAAGATCTTGAAATCTCAAGCCACATCTCAAAGCACGGTTGGCATACGACAAGCCTATGCCCCTTCTCGTTGTACCTATTGCGTTCAAGCGAGATTTGTCAATAATTTCATCAAGCTCTTTATAAACAGGTACTACGACGTGGGCTTGCTTCGATATTCTGAGCAACCTTCGCGCATATGGAAGGTATTGATCGATCTGCTCGATCTCCTGGAGTAAAACATCTAAATCCACCACAACACCCGGACCAATATACATCATCTTCTGTCTCTTCAGATCAGCCGAAGGCAATAAATGGTGCACGATTTTGAAATCACCGTAATCCACCGTATGACCAGCGTTACTTCCACCAGAATATCTCACCACACAATCGTAATCTCTCGATAGATGAGTGACAACTTTTCCCTTGCCTTCATCGCCCCATTGAAGTCCAATCACAGTTGCCTTCATCAATTTGCGGCTGTGGAGACATGCAACTTTAGTCGTGTCAGGAAACAGCCGCTTCCCTCCTTTCAAACATCAAAGTTTTTGATCTTTCCATAAGTCTTAATTTGCTGTATTTAGCACTATCATGTATCTTTTCTCCTGAAAGGCTTCTTACTACAAAATATCCACTGCTTCTTAATCCTGCTATGATTCCTAT
>JBBFME010000024.1:0-21083 GCA_037478695.1 Pseudothermotoga sp. | reverse complement strand
ATCTTCATAACGATCTCCCTGGTCTTGGTTGCTGCAAGTCTTGTCTCCATTTTCACAAAAGGATTCAACTTTGGTGTGGAATTCTTGGGTGGTTCTGAGATCATCTTGAGAGTTGAATCATCGACCTTTGCAGAAGCCGATGTACGAAAGCTCTTGAATGAGATTTCCAGCGATTTTTCATCGGCTCGGGTTACGAGGGTTAGATCTGTTGGGGACCCCGAGGGCGTGACGAAGTTTTCAATAACGGTGACGAAAACATTTGACGTGACAGAAAAGGAAACTCTTCAGTCGTCAATAGAGAAAAAGCTTTCTGAAAGCAATGTAAAAGGTCAGGTAGTTTCTTTCAACGAAACTGGAGGATCAGCCGCTGAAGAGATCAGAAGATTGACCTGGAGAGCGATACTCATAACACTGATAGCGATACTCGTTTACATCACACTCAGATTCAACTTCATCTTTGGTGTCGGTGCAACTCTTGCATTGGTACACGATGTTGTTGTAACACTTGGTTTCTTTTCATTCCTCAACTACGAACTGAATGTCCCGGCCGTCGCGGCGCTTTTGACGTTGATCGGTTATTCTTTGAACAACACGATAGTCGTTTATGACAGAATAAGGGAGAACATGAAAAAGTTCAGAGGCAGAGAAGTTGGAATGATTGTGAACGACAGTATAAACCAAGTCTTCACCAGAACCATCAACACATCGTTGACGACCTTCATTGTAGTATTTGTTTTGTTACTGTTTGCCGGTAATGCAATAAAACCTTTTGCTTTTGGTATGACTGTCGGCTCGATAGTTGGAACGTACTCTTCCATTTATATAGCAAGTCCAATGGTCATACGTTGGGTGAAGATGAGATAGTAAAAAGCCCCCGTCATGGGGGCTTTTTCTAAAACTGAATGAAGCTCAAGTCTCCCACAACCAATCTTGCGACCTTTGGTACACCACCATTTTGAATGACCTTCGCACCTTTACCGAGAATGGAAGAATCTATTCTGCTCGCAACATTTGCCACATTGCTCAAATCCATCAGAATAGAGTTTTCGATCTCGCAATCTTCAAGAGATACACCGTTGCCAATGGCTGTATATGGACCAACATATGAATTGATCACCCTGCAATTTTCACCTATCACAGCAGGTCCTCGAATAACCGAACCTGCGATGATCGTTCCCTTTCCAATGTTGACTCTACCTTGTATGGAACTGTTCTTTTCTAAGCTTCCCAGAATCACTGTTTGTTTCATGTTGTCCAAGATCTTTCTATTAGCTTCGAGCAGATCTTCAGGTTTTCCGGTGTCCTTCCACCATCCTGTTATAACGTGTGCCATAACGGAATAATTGTTTTGAACAAGATAGCCTATGGCGTCTGTAATTTCGAGTTCGCCTCTCCAAGAAGGTTTGATGTTCTCTATGGCTTTGAAGATATCTTTTCGGAACATGTAAACACCCACTATCGCGAGATCACTTGGCGGATCTTTGGGCTTTTCAACGACGTATTTTATTCTGTCATTTTCCAGAACAGCCACACCGTATGCCCTTGGGTCTTCAACGTGGGCTAAGAGTATCAGGGCGTCTGCTTGGACTTTTGAGAACCGTTCAACGGCAGGTCTTATATCTTCGAAAATCAGATTGTCTCCCAAAACCATCAGAAATGGTTCGTCCTTTACAAATTCTCTTGCTTGATAGACCGCGTGTGCTATGCCCTTTGGTTGTTCTTGTACTATGTATTCAATACGAATACCAAGATCTGTGCCATCTTTCAATGTTTCTCTGAAAAGTTCTTTGTTTTCGGGGCTCACTACTATAGCAACTTCTGTGACACCTGCATCCTTCATGAAGTCGAGCGTGTATTCAATCACAGGTCTGTTTGCAACCGGTATGAGATGTTTGGCGGTCGTATAGGTCAATGGTCTAAGCCTTGTACCCTTTCCAGCACACAGGACAAGTCCTTTCATCGCTCTCACCTCCTCACATGTTCACGTCGACAACGCTTGACAGATCAAAACCAACAAACGGTTTTTCACCGATGAAGCCAAACCTGAAACCTACTGTCAATCTTTCCCCAAGATATTTGGGTAGATCTTTGAAAGTATAGCCAACTCTACCTTTAAATGAAAACTGAGATTTCACATCCCCGATGAGCCAATGTGTGCCAGATGGTATCGTTCCACCGTGCCAGGGACTTCCTGGTGTTCTTGTGCCGTATATGAGTCCTTCATAGAGAGCGCTTATAGACCAACCGCTGTTGGAGTATTCCAAGGCGATCGAGCAAGCAATGTTGTTTTCGCCGTGACGATAGCCGATCATATTACTTTCAATGGGAAGATTGGAATTTTCGAAATAGACATACTCGTAGGGTCTAATGGCAGTTGATCTTTCGAAGGTAAATGCGGTTGCACCTGCGACTTCAAAGGTCACTTTGTATGGTCCACTTTTTCCAGTGAAGCCGACCAAAAAGGCTATCTTGTCTGGGTTTTGAAAGCCTTCTGGGTTGAGAAACCTGTTCATGTTGATGTCGTCTATGAGGATATCTGAGTAGACCGAGTAATTATCTGCCGAATATCTTATCCAGCCTCCTATCATGGAGTTGTCGTCCATTTCATCGGTGGAGTACGCCCACGGTGCGGGCAGGTGCCAAAACTCTTGGATGCCGGGTATGGGAATCGGAATGAAGAAGTAATATGGATCAAAGACCCGCTTAAGATACAGAACGCTCTCCTGGTATGCTATTTCAAAGCCATCGAAAGGCGAAAAGATCAAAGATCTGTAGTTGAAAGCCTTCAAGGGTTTGGTCCCAGTCTCGACAAATCTTAGCCCACCCCAGAGTGTTTCAACTCTAAATCTGCCGAGCGATGCAGTCGAATGCACCGAAGGATATGAAAAACCGTTTTCAGCCACAAAGAGTTTGTATATCTGCCCTGGTCCCACTGAGTTTTGTTTCACACCCGCTTCTATTGAAAAAAACTCGTTTCTCCACTCAAAATAACCTTCATCCCAATACCAATAGTTGTACCAAAGTTTTTCTGCATAAGGCGGTATCACTTGATTGTCTCTCTTGAAGCCACCGCTCGCGGTGAAGGTAGTGCCCATGAATGGAACTATTACAGAGAACTTGGTAAGATCGGTGGGTTTGTCAAAGTCGTATTCAATCCATCCATCGAATTTGAAGGTAAAACCAAAACAAGACACACTCACAAAAAGTAAAGCGATGATCAGTTTGTTCATCTTTTCTCCCCCATCAGTAGTTGAAAATAATATTCTTGAAATCATATCCTTGCCTTGATATGTTTTACAAAACTTCCGACGTCGTTGGTGATGACAGCGTCTATCTTATCTTTGATCCTTTCATACTTTTGCAGATCGTCCAATGTCCAGATGAATATCTTGACACCTTTGCTCTTCACCAAATCGCATATGATGTTGAAATACTCAGGATAATCTGCCAACTGATGTGGCAGATGCATCGAGTATGGTTTGTACTCGAGCAAGTTTTTAATGAGTTGAACTGGATTGTCTTTCAGTTCTTCACCGACTAAGAAACCAAAGTGCATATGTGGGTATTGTTTTATCAATCTGGTTATTAAGTCGTGATGAAAGGAGGAGATAACCGTTTCCTTCTGCAGAGAATGTTTCTCGATCAACCTTATCGCATCTTCAGCCACCTGTGGTTCTTTGAACTCCGCGTTCAACAACTTCCCCTCAGGGACAATCGAGAGCAACTCTTCGAAGGTCGGAATCTTTTCACCTTCTTTTGCATAACTTTTCAGTTCGCCCAAAGTCAACTCACAAACTTTTCTCTTCACACCAAAAACTCTTTCTAAGTCTTCGTCGTGTATGACTACTATATGCTTGTCTGCCGTCATTCTCAGGTCGAACTCAAGACCATCAGCGCCGCATTCAAAAGCTTTCTCGAAAGCCTTCAGAGTGTTCTCTACGAACTTTGCAGAGTAACCCCTGTGTGCCATGATCACCATCTGCTCGCCCCTCCAACTCTCGCAAAGATATCCATCAATTCGTTTGCAAATTTCTCGGCGCTTGTGGAAGATTCAACTATGAACAACCATGCATCCTTCCACCAGGCAACGATGTACTTGCCTTCCTTTGCAACGCTGTACAGACCGCTGTTCGGAAGATCTAAGTAAGTACGTGAATTCCAAACTCCATACACTTTAACCACTTTCTTCCAATAATCCTTCGGTGATTCTCCAAAGAACTTAAAACCATAGAGCAGATAGCTTGAGTCCCCTTTGATATAACTTGCCACCAAACCATCTTTCACAACCGGACCATATCCATCTATTTCTTCAAGAAAGATGAGTGCATATCCATCTTGAGCCAGCCTGAGTGCTGACGTCAGAGAATAAGCACTCGGTGGCACATGAACAGGTCTGAGCATGCAACTTGAGAGCGAGAGCACAACGAGCAAGAGTAAGACCTTTCTCATATTAAAGCCTCCTTGAAAAAACAGTTCTTCTCGAAAAGATCACCGACAAAACCCCATTCCATGTGTCCAGGGAGTACAAAAGTCTTTCGATCGACTCCTTTGAAAATCCTTGCCAGTTTTCTAAGGCTTTCAAGCATCTTGGTTTCGTCAGATTCAGGAAAATCAGTTCTACCTATACTTTCCATGAAGATTGTATCACCGGTGAAGAAGAATTTCTCAGTTGCGTAGACTACAGATCCCATCGTATGTCCTGGTGTTTCTATAACTCTGAAATGCCATTCGCCAAGCTCGATTTTCTCAGGCAGTATCTCACACTCTCCGTTGTAGGAAAAACCATTTCTGAAGAGATCTGATTTGTTCACCTTTGGATCACGCAAACCGTTCAGGTCAGTCTTGCTGATGTAAACTCTCAGTGGTTTGAGTTCTTTCAAACCGCAGATGTGGTCAAAGTGCATGTGCGTTAGAAGAACAATACATTCACCTCTAACGAACTCTTTCACGCCATAACCAGGATCGATGACGATCACAGGATTATTCTTGAGCACATAGGTGTTCGTGCCTATCGGTCCTGTCAGCAGATGAGTTATGCGTTCGTCTATTACATTTACCATCGTATCACTCCTGTATAATCGATGTTGATGAGACGAGTGATTGTGATTCCACTGACAATGATATCATTTGTAGCTTTAGGCATAGAGGTCTTCTTCACACCTCTTGTGTCTGTTGATGTGATCGTCAAACAGATCGAGAGTGCGCAGCACACCATTTCTTTGTGCACCTTTACAATAGATGAACCCGAGATAGTGATGGCCCTCGAGAATGCCGTGAGACGCGGCGTAAAAGTCAGAGTGATCAGTGAAAGTCCGCTGATCAATTCACAAATACCTGCAAAGATCGACGCTGAAAGTTCCTTATTCCACATGAAGGTAATCGTTATGGATGAAAAGGTTCTTTTACTTGGATCTGCGAATTTCACAGTTCACAGCCTTTTTCAATCATTCAACGATTTTCTCATTTTAGAAGACAGCGACATTGCGTCGGCTTTTCAGTACTTTTTTGACGATTTGTGGGAAGGCAGAAGCACAGGATTGACTTTGAATCATCCAAAGATTTTCATCACAAATCTCTTCATTGCTGACACTGTACTAAAGGAACTCAGCAAGGCGAAGAAGACCTTGGATGTGGCGATGTATGCACTGACCCATCCACAGGTTTGGGCAACGATCAAGATACTCTCAAGTAGAGGCGTTCGTGTGAGAGTCTTGATCGATGAATGGTTTTTCAGAAACTCTGATCTGTCTAAATTACCTTTCGGTGGTATGGATCTCAGAGTGATCAAAGACTTCACACTTCACAGTAAACTCTTTATAATCGATAGACAGGCGGTACTAACAGGTTCGGCGAATGCGACAAAGAGCGGTTATACTAGTAATGCAGAGATGTTAGTGGTTATCAAGGATAAGAACATCACGCGGCAATACAATGAGTATTTCGAAAGACTGTGGATGGAAGGAGAGATACCTTGAAGATCTTTGTCTTCGACCTGGATGGCACTATTCTGCAAGACACACACAACATACACCCAATGAATGTCAAGGCAATTGAAAAATTGATGACAATCGGCAAACAAATTGTTTTTGCGAGCGGTCGCATGTTGCCATCGATAGTCAAATTGTTGCGCCGATACTTTCAAGAAGACTTTCCGCTGATCGCATACAATGGTTCTGTTGTGTGGCTACCAAAGATTGGCAAGGTACTCGATGTGAAGATAGAGCCAGGGATAGCTCGGGCAGTTGTGGAATTTCTCAGGGAGATGAAGGTACACAGACAGGCTTACATCGATGACAAACTCGTTGTCGAAGAGGAAAACGAATTTGCAAAGGCCTACAGTGATCACTCTCAGATTGAACTGACAGTTGTTTCAGATCTCGCAGAAGAAGTTGGTGAAAAGGGAGCTACCAAGCTGTTGGCTATAGATGATCCTGTCAAACTTGATTCAATCATAGGTGAACTCAGAGCAACCTTCAAGGAGCTTTCGATATTCAAATCTTTCTCCAACTATCTCGACTTTGTTCCATTGCAAGTCGATAAAGGCGAAGCACTTAAACTGATAGCAAGATACAACAACTGGGATTTGAAAGATGCCGTTGCCTTTGGCGATAACGACAACGACATTCCACTGCTCAAAGCGGTGGGATTCAAGGTGGCAGTCGCCAACGGTACACAGGCACTGAAGGAGGTTGCCGATGTTGTTGTTGAAGAAAACACAAAAGGTGGTCCTGGTATCTATATTCTTAATATGCTCGAGCGTGGTCTTATCAGCTGAGATCTTCTTTGATCTGCAACAAGTTTCAGGTGATTCAATACTTCTAATTGCTTTGGAAAGACTTGTGAAGGACATCAGTTTGTTGTGTCTTGGTTGCAATCAAAATCTCGAAACAGCAAGAGATGTTGGCTTTGCTGCGGGAATGGTGGCGAGATCTTATGGTTTTCACTATGTAGTCTTTGGAACTCTTGACACACTCGATGACTCCGATTCAGATCCCCTCGGTAGAATCTCGCGATCTGCCTTCATAACAAGTCAAGTGATAACCTATCTTGCCGAAGGTTTGTTCAACAGTGGCGTTGTACCGATACTGAACGGTCTTGGTGATGTGGATGCTGATGTAATCAGATCGTTGATCAACAGAAAAGCCATCTACCCAGTTTTGGTAGAAAATGAATCAAAGATCAAGAGGCTACAAGAGCTGGGTTACGAGAACGTCTTTGTCTTTGTCGATGGCAGAGTAACTGGTAAGCTGCCAAGGAATAACGTTGATCTGAAGGTAGATCTTTCTGTGGTTCAAGATATTCGCAAAAGAGCTCTCGAAGGTGCTGTAGTCATTCTTGGAAAGACTGAGCGAGCGATACACGTCAATCAGCCGTTCAAGAAGAGTGGTGTCTTGGTTTTCTCCGATGAAGAATGGCTTTTGAAAATAGCCCAAGAAGTGCTCGAAGGAAGGAGGTCTTCAACTGGAAGGATTCCGTGAAATCAAAGACACCGCTGTTGATGAAATGCCTTCCTTTGATTCAAAACCCAAACCGTTCGAGCTTTTGAATTTGATACCAACACAATCTCTTGGTATTCCAATGGCTCTTGAGAGATTCTCGATCATCTGGTCTCTGTACTGTGATAATCTGATCAACCCAGTTACCACTGTGGCATCGATGTTGATCACTTGCCAACCGTGTTCTCTGAGCAATTGAACGGTTCTCTCAAGCAGTTTTAGACTTGAGGCATCTTTCCACTCATCGGTCTCTGGAAAGTGACTGCCGATGTCTTCCAATGATGCCGCGCCAAGAAGAGAGTCAATTATCGCGTGGCACAGAACGTCTGCATCAGAATGGCCATCAAGACCAAGAGAAAAATCTATCTCGACGCCACCGAGAACTAATCTTCTACCTTGCTTGAAGGGATGTCTGTCGATACCGATGCCAACGCGTAAGTTCATCACTCTCTAACCGCCTGCTCGATTTCATAAAACGATGCAGTTTTTGGTTCAAACATGAGCATCACCGTTCCTATCGGTCCATTTCTCTGCTTTCCTATAATTATCTCTGCTTCGTGAGGCTCGTGGATGCGATCACTCTTCTTGTAATATTCATCTCTGTAGATGAAGATCACCGTATCTGCATCTTGTTCAATAGCACCGGATTCTCTCAGATCGCTCAGTCTTGGTCTTTTGTCCTCTCTTGCCTCGACAGCACGAGAGAGTTGAGAGAGTGCTACCACTACGATGTTCAACTCTCTTGAGAGCAGTTTCAGAGATCGCGAGATCTCAGAGATCTCTTGCTGGCGGCTTTCGGAAAATCCACCACGTACGTGCATCAACTGAAGATAATCAATGAAAATCGCGTCAACGTTGTACTCTCTTTTCATCCTCCTGGCTTTCGCTCGAAGTGTTCTTGGATCGAGTGAAGGTTCATCGTCAACGATGAGATTTGCTTTGTACAGAACCGATGCACCAACCGTCAATCTCTCCCATTCATCGTTGGTCAGAAAACCGGTTCTGAGTTTGTGAAGATCAACTCTCGATTCTGTACACAACAATCTTTGAGCCAACTGCTCCTTCGACATCTCGAGGCTGAACAAGCCAACTGAGAGGTTGAACTTCACCGCCATGTTTCTCGCTATGGTGAGGGCAAAGGCAGTTTTGCCAACCGAAGGACGAGCAGCGACGATGACGAGATCTGATTTGTGAAATCCCGTTGTTTGTCTGTCTAAGGATTTCAAGCCAGTAGGCAGTCCACTCACCACCGCACCTGGCTCCAAGACATTCGTACTTTTGGTTCTCATCTCTTCGAGATTTTCAAAGACTTGGTGCATGATGGCGCCTATGTGTTCATAGGTCTTGGTTGTCCGCGATTCTGCTATGTCAAAGACTACACGTTCGGCTTCATCGAGGATTTCATCGACTTCTTTTTCACCGTATGCCGACTCAACTATATTTCTTCCTGCTTCGATGAGATTGCGCAGTATAGATTTATCTCTCACTATTTTTGCATAATGCATAACATGGGCAGAGGTCGGTACAGTCTCTGCCAATTTCGCCACATCGAGATCACTGCCGACAAACTTCATCTGCCCGCTTTTCTTGAGTTCCTCACAGACTGAAAGTATATCTATTGGATCTCCTCTTTCGTAGAGTCTTTCCATCACTGTGAAAATGGCTTGATGTTTCTTAGAGTAGAAATCATTGTTTCTCAAGATCTCCATCACGTCGTTTACAACGCTTGGATCGATCAATATGCTTCCCAAAACGGCTTCCTCGGCTTCAAGGTTGTGAGGAGGGATCATCTGTGCCATCCTGCATCACTCCCAAAAGGAACTTTAACACAAAAACGGAGCCAAGAAGCTCCGTTTCTGGTGGAGCCGATGGGATTCGAACCCACGGCTTCTACCTTGCGAAGGTAGCGCTCTCCCAGCTGAGCTACGGCCCCGTCACAAAGAAGATTATAAACTTTTGCCTTCAGAGTTTCAACTCTCTTTTATCAAACCACGCAATATGAGGGTTTGTATTGCCTCGGTGGCAGAAGAACCACTCATCGCTTGAGCGATCAGTTTTGCAGCAGCTCTTGAGTCAACATCGGGGTGAACGACTTTGCTTTCTTTACCCTCGTCTATGAGTTTTGCAACCTTCTCCACGAATATGTCGTAACGTTCCTTGAGTCGGAACCAACTCGTGTTGCTATCGTCATTTGACGCACTCAGCACCGCCGGTCTTTCTCTTTCTATAACACTGGAAAGAATTTTTCTGCTGGTTACGAAGTCTATATATGCCTTCAGAAATCTCTTTATCTTCTTGATGTAATAACTCTCGCCTTCTATCTCTTTGAAGATATGTCTTTCTAACTCCTCAAGTGCGTTGTTCCAGACTTCCTCAAAGAGAATTTCTTTGCTGGGGAAGTAATAGTATATCAATGCCTTGCGTACGCCGGCACGCTGCGCAATTTCTTCGACACTGACTCCTTCAAATCCCTTTTCTGAGAAGGCTGCTCTTGCAGCCTCAAGGATTCTCTCGCGACTGTCAGACATCTTTCCACTCCCCTGCCTTGGCAAGGAAGTGAGGGGAGACCCTCACTTCAATTTCTTGTCGACCGCAAGAGCTTCTTCTTTGTTCATGTATCTCTTCATTCGAGTCTCGTAGTTGTAGATGCCCCTGTTCACAGGATATCTATCGACATACCCTTGTTCGTACCAGAGTTTATCGGCATAAACCTTCCATTCTTCTGCGAGTTTGTCGATTTCTTGTGCGAGATCTTCAACGACTCTTTCGGAACCTTCGTGCTGTGGTATCGCGTTGAAATGTTTTACCATCGCCCTGTAGACCTTTGGATTGTCGATTATGGGGCATGGCCTGAAGAGATTGTTTGAATATGGAACCATTCGCTTGTAAGCTTCGAAGAACGGTGATTTTAGTATTTCCAGAACGGATTTTTCCCTGATGCTGTCAACGGCGTACTGCTGGAAGACACATGGTTCCACATAACCTTTGGCGTTCACGTGGAAGTACTTCGAGCCAGCTGCGAGACAACCGTGTGTCAGGAAGCCATGGTTCCAGAAGTCTGCTACAAATGCAAACTTTCCACCGAGTCTGACTTCATCTGTTTTGAAGAACCTTTCATACCTTTGCTGAGGTGTTGGAACAAGGTCCATTGACGCGTTGATTCCAACAGGCATGTATTGGAAGACCCAGGCATAGACTACCTGTTGCTCTTCGAGGAACTTCCAGAATTCGTCTTTCATCAACGTATCGTGGTTCATTCTGGTTGCGGTGATCGAGGCTCCGAAAGGCACACCGTATTTCCTGAGCCTTTCCCAGGTTTCCATAATGCTCTTGAAAACACCTCTTCCTCTTCTCCAGTCTGTATCGAGCTCAAAACCTTCGACAGAGATCGCAGGAGTCGCGTTGCCAAGTTTTGCAAGCTTTTGTGCAACCTCGTCTGTTATTAGAATACCGTTGGTGTAGATCAAGAAATAGTTGTCGTTGAACTCTTCGAGTATCTCCAACAGGTGAGGCCAGTAGAATGGTTCTCCACCGGTGATAACCCAGAAGTAGATACCAAGTTCATTTGCTTCACGTATAACCTTTTCGACCTCTTCTTTTGTGAGTTCGTACTTGCGGCCATACATTCCAGCATAGCAACCAACGCAGTTCAAATTACAAGCATAAGTTGGGCTTATCACACCAAGTTTTGGCAGAACTACTTTGTGTTCTTGCATCTTCTGTTGTCTCATAGGTTCTCCAATGGCAAATTCGTTGATAATGAGGTTGTTTATGATCTTCTCCACGCACTTTGGGCTCGATCTTCTGAAAACGTTCACCCAACTCGTTATCATCGGGTGTTTTTCCTTAGCCATGATCGCCAATTTCTTCAGTGCGCTCTTCGAGGGCTCCTTTGTAAAAGCACTCAGTGTAGAGAAAAGTTTGTACAATCCTTCTTCGTCGGTGTGTTGGAGAACCGTCGAGACAAGCTTTCCTGCTTGCCTGTAGATAACACCTTTAATTCCTCCCACCACTGGCATAATCATACCTCCTTTACTGACTGGTCGGTCAAATTATGATCGATTAAAATGACTTTTGCATTACTGTAAGGTAACTTAATGGTTTCGTAGGATCTTGAGTTTCTCGAGGATCAATCTTGTTGCACGCGTATCGTCCTCGTTGTAATCGAGGACTGTCTTCAGATAAGAGTCATCGTGTGTGTTCAGCCAAAGTTGAAAGTACCTGGAGGCTTTCAGGCCATCGAGTTTTGTTCGCCAGTTGAAACCGTAAAAGCGTGCAACACTCTTCAACGAATAGGTAAACAAGGGGAGTGCCACGTGCTTTGTGAGAATTTGATAGAGATCGACGAACCTTCTCTTGATCCTTTCACCGAGTGGCTTCAGATCTCTCCATTCCTGAATGAGGTTTGAGAAACGCGAAGGTTCGTAAGGGCAATAGTGATAGATCGGTCCCTCTGTTTGGTCAAGAAATTCAAGCAGGTTACTGAAAACCTTGTATTCTTGATCTTCGTTTTCACTGAGGAACGGTATATAACTATCGTCAACGAGTACACCGAACAGGTAATCAAATTCTCTGAGGGTATGAGACTCTATGTCTAAGAAAACTCCATCAGCTAACTCTTCATACTCTGAAAGGATTATTTCTCTCTTCTCAAGAAGCGCGATCGCCTTCTTTTTCATTTTCTCAAAACTCTCCTTAGATATGTCTTTGATACCCTCGCTGTGAACTAAATCCAGTAGGTTGCCTATGCCGTTTTCTGTTAACTTCATCCTCGTCTTCTCGTTCAAACCGTGTATGGCGAGTAAATCCTTCTTTTGAACCAAAAGTTCTGTGCAGTTCAACACATATTGACAACTCTTGCAGTGTGAAATGGGTTTTGGATCAGGAGGATCGTTCATCCCAAGTTGAACAACACTCTCGATCACCGAAAAGAGACGAGTCAGACCATCTCTCCAGTCGATTTCTTTCACGAAGTATGGAGTATCTATTATCACTTGGGAGACTATAAAACCAGCGCTTGAAAACACATAGCCGTGAAAGGCTGCTTCTAAATAGTATTTGTTCTTGAAGTGCTTAGCGCTCTTCTTCAGCACGACTTTCCATCTATCACCATCGGGAACTACCAGCTCAGGATCAGAGACCAATGTTCTGCCAAACAGTTCAACAGCTATGACAGGCTTTTCTACAGAAAATCCTGCTCTCATCATGTCCCTTGTTTCTTGTTCGAAGATAGTCTTTTCCCATCTTGAACTGATTTCTTCCCTTTCGAGATAATACCTTCTTGGGCAGATCAAGAACTGTTCGAGATCGTCAAACCACAGACTTTCATTCATATTCACTCCACCAATCACACGCCACAGATTTGATCCTGTTTTCCAAAAAAGAGCGTACTCTTGAGAACTGATCCTGTAGGTATGCATCTTCTTGCGTTTCTTCAAAAAGCGGTGTGAGCTGTTCAACCAATTGCTCGTTTGCCATAGAAGATTTCAGCGGACGTCGAAAAGTCAAAGCCCTCACCGCACACATCAACTCTATGGAGAGTATTGAGATGAGATTTTCCAAGATCTTCGAAGTTTTCAAACACGCGTTCATTCCCATACTCACATGATCTTCTTGGTACGCACTGGTTGGTATTGTATCTGCAGAAGCCGGGTGTGATAGCACTTTGTTTTCATTGCAAAGCGCAGCAGCTGTATACTGCCAGATCATGTATCCAGAATTCAAGCCACTATGCTGGGCAAGGAAAGCAGGCAAGCCTTCGTTGACCTTTGGATTCAGAAGTCTGTCGATTCTTCGTTCGATCATATTTCCGAGATCTGTCAATGCAATCGAGAGAAAGTCTGCAGCCAATGCTATGGGTTCGCCATGAAAGTTTCCTTGTGAAAGGACTTTATCTTCATATACGAGTGGATTGTCGGTAGCTGAGTTCATCTCTAACTCGACGATCTTCTTGACGTAGATTATCGTATCGAAAACAGCTCCATACACTTGTGGTATACACCTGATGGAGTAGGCATCTTGAACTCGAGGACAATTTCTGTGTGATTCTCTTATTTGACTACCTTCGAGCAGAGTTTTGAGTAATCTTGCTATCACCTTCTGCCCTAAGTGTGGCCTTGCAATCCAGACAACATCTTCATAAGCGTCTGTTGAGGAAAGTAATGTGTCAACACTCAGTGCAGAAACAACTGTCGCCATGTACAGGAGATTGACAGCATCGTTTATCACCAATGCGAGAGATGCAGTCATCGCTTGTGTGCCATTCACCAAGCTTAAGCCTTCTTTTTCTGCCAATTGAATGGGTTCAAAGCCTTTCTCTCTTAGAACCTTCATCGACGGTACTCTCTTGCCATCTTGAAGTACATGGCCCTCTCCGATGATCGGCAGCACCATGTGAGCGAGTGGTGAGAGATCACCGCTTGCGCCGACCGAACCCTTTGACGGTACATAAGGTGTGATCTGCTTGTTGAGCAACTCGCAGAGCTTTTCAACTACAACAGGCCTTACACCGGAGAAACCTAAAGAAAGTGAGTGTGCTCTTATCATCATCATGGCTCGAACTATGTCCTCGCTCAGAGGATCTCCTACACCACAGGCGTGTGACAAGACTATATTTCTTTGGATTTTGAGGAGATCTTCTCTCGATATTCTCGTTGTTGCGAGTGCCCCAAAACCTGTGTTGACACCGTACACAGTCTTGTCGTTGTCTATGATCTTCTCGACAACATCTCTACTCCTTTTCATTCTTTGGATTGCTTCTGGTGAAATAGAGACAGACTCACCATTTCTGGCTACTTCAACAATATCTGGAAGAGCTATACCCTCACCGATTACTTTCACACAATCGCCCCCAAGATTAGCCTATCATTCATAGTATAGCCAAAAAATCGATCTGTTTGTGGTATACTTTATTTCCAAGGGGTGAGGGTTTTGGACAAACTCAACGAACTTGAAGCTTTGGTTGATAAGTTCCTCCAAGATTACAAAAGACTGAAAGACGAGAACGAACAACTCTGGAATCAGATGAACGAAGCTCTGAGCAAGATCGAGAGATTGGATAAAGAAAAAAGAGAACTTGAGACACTTGTGGAAAACTATCGAAACTCATTGGGTTCTCTCGTTGAAAAATTGCAGGGTATGATAGGTTTTGCGGAGAGTGGTTATGACGAAAAGCATCACGATTAGACTGGGAGAAAGGACATACGATCTAACAACTGATGCAACAGAGGAAGAACTTGTAAATATCTTGAACCAGATTCAGACCCAGTACTCTCAGATCAAAAACACTGTGCAAGACGCACAGACAGACGAGATTCTCGTTGTCATGCTTGCCAACGCTTTGTTGGACAAATTGAGGTATGAAAGGGCTGTTTCACGTATGATTTCCAAGTTTGGTGAAAGCGCTTCGAAGAAAGCGGTGAAGTGATTTTGAAGATAGGGCTTTTTGATTCTGGTATCGGTGGCTTAACAGTTTTAACGCAACTTGTGAAGCGCATGAATAACGTTGAATATATATACGTTGCAGATACAAAGAATGCACCATTTGGGGTCAAGAGTCAGCAAGAAATATTGAGAATTTCCACAAGGGTGATAGACTTTCTCGCAAGTCAAGGTGCTGAATGTGTTGTGACTGCCTGCAACACAGCAGACGCATCTATCAGAATATCAGAACACGGCTTTCAGATACCGTACTTTGGAATACTCGATTTTGAATTGCCTGAAAACTTCGACAAAGTTGTGGTAATTGCGACAGAATTCACCGCCAGAAGTGGTATCTACGGTAAGATTCTCAGGGCTAAGGGAGTTAAAGAATGTCTCGAATTACCGTGTCAAAGTTTCGTCAGAATAGTCGAAGATGGCTTGATGGAATCACCCATAGCAGATCAAGAGATCGAGAACTGCCTGAGCCCAATCAGAAACACAGACATACGAATTCTGGTATTTGGCTGTACACACTTTCCTTTTCTGGCAGAGAGAATAAGACAGCACTTTCCAGAACTCAAGTTTTTTGATCCTGCTGAGAGCGTTGCTGACAAAATTGCACAGAGATTTGCGAAGGATTCTCTCAATCGTGGTAGAGTGAATTTCTATGTCACCGGTGATCTTTCAACTTTTGTCAAGAAGATTGAAAAGTACAAGGATACTTTCTCCGTTGATTTTTGTGTTCAGAGTATCGATTTGGAGGCTCAGAGAAGGTGAAGAGGGTACTGATACTTTCAGGTTTGTCCGGAGCAGGCAAGAGTACGGCGATAAAGGTTCTTGAAGATATGGGTTTTTTCTGCATAGACAATCTTCCTCCTGTCCTTCTGAATGACTTCATGGCACTTCTTGCCAGTTCTTCTGTAGAGAGGGTTGCACTTGTCATCGACGTTAGAAGCGCTCAGCTGGGCGATGCGGTCCAAGCAACCAAGAGATTGATCGAAATCTACGATGGCTTGGTCACCGTGATCTTCCTTGAAGCGACCGTTGAAGAGCTGCTCAGAAGGTTTGCAACAACGCGTAGACGTCATCCCTTAGAAGGAGCTTTGAACCTGCAGCAGGCGATTTTGAAAGAGAAAGAAATGCTTGAAGAGATGCGAGAGCTGTCTATTGTCGTAGATACCACCGACTTGGACATACATACTTTGCGCGAGAAAATCGGTTCCCTTCTGCGCGAAGAAGAGCAGTTTGTCATCAGAATCAGGAGTTTTGGATTCAAGTACGGTGTCCCACTCGATACAGATTTCGTGATAGATACCCGTTTTCTGCCAAATCCGTTTTATGATAAGGAATTAGCACCACTTGATGGTAGGGACGGGAGAGTAGCAGAGTTCTTCAAAAGATATGATGTCATGAGAGAGTTCGTAGAATGCACGGCAAGAATGTTGATCTTAGCGGCTCAGGGTTATATAAAAGAGGGAAGGGCGACGATGACCGTGTCGGTCGGTTGTACCGGTGGTAGGCACAGATCTGTTTACGTCGTTGAAAGACTTTTAGAACTTCTCAAAGACAATTTCACAGTTCATGTAGAACACAGGGACGTGAACAAATGAAAGTTGTTGTCATCGGTGGTGGTACTGGCCTCTCGGTTCTGTTGAGAGGCCTAAAAAATCATAATCTGGATCTCTCAGCAATCGTTGCTGTGACAGATGAGGGTGGAAGTTCTGGGAAACTCAGAGAAGAATTGGAGATTCCACCACCTGGAGATATCAGAAGCAATATCATAGCCTTGGCAGAAGACGAAAGTCTCATGAGTCGCATCTTTTCTTACAGATTTCAAAGTAATGGTACTCTTTCCAATCACAGCGTTGGGAATATCATTTTGGCTGCGTTGACCAGAATGACGGGAAGCTTCAGCACAGCTGTTAAGTTAGCTTCGAGTATCCTTGCCATAAAAGGTAGAGTCTTACCAGTTAGTGAGGAATTGGTCAGACTTGTTGCTACCTACGAAGACGGTACGACGATAATGGGAGAAACACAGATCGTCCAGTACAATTCGAAGATAGTTTCTGTCAAATTGAACAAGCCGGCTAAGGTACTCGCTGAGGTTGTTCAAGTACTCCGAGAGGCAGATGTGATCGTACTGGGTCCAGGAAGTCTTTACACGAGTGTCATAACTAATCTTCTTGTGGAAGGTGTGTCTGAAACCATATGCGATAACAAGAAGGCGTTGAAAATCTACGTCGCCAATCTAATGACTCAACCTGGAGAGACATTGAAGATGAGCTTGGAAGATCACGTCCAAGAGATCGAAAAATATTTGCGCGGTTCATTAGATTTCATCATCGCAAACAATTCAGTTTTTCCAAAGGAGATAATCGAATCTTACTCATTGCAGGGTGCAGAACCTGTTAGACCAAGGGGACCAGTCGATGAAAGATACATTTTCAGACCTTTACTGAAAACAGTTTATGAATCGAGTGACCCAAGACTCAAAGCCAGACATGATAGCGATCTACTCGCCCAAACTATTTTACAAATTTGCGAGAGGAGAAGCTGAATGGATGATATAAGCTTCTCTGAAAGAGTCAAGTACGAGTTGTGTTCTTTGGAAATCTCTAACGACTCTGAGGCAAGGGCAGAGCTGATGGGTTTCATAAAAGCTCGCGGTGTTTTGAGATTATCAAGAGAGGCAAGTACTGTCTCTATAACCTTGCCAGAGATCAGAGTTGCAAGGAGATTTTTAAAACTCATGGATCATCTTTCGATCGGTGAACACGAAACGACAGTTGTACAGCCAAAACGCCTGTGGAAGCAAAAGACTGTGGAGTTCAATTTACCCGTGGGTGCTGTCGAGATCTTCGAAGATCACTTAATTCAAAAACTTCCGCTAATGGTACTGGACGATGCGGTGCTTTTTGGTGCTTTTGTCAGAGGTGTTTACCTATCGTGCGGTTCAATGATCGATCCATCCATTTCTTATCACGTGGAGATCAGTAGCAACTCTCAAGAACTCTTGGAACAGATCTGTAAGCACTTGAAAGCCAACTTCGGAATCATATCAAAGGTTCATCATTTTCGCAACAGCTACAAACTATCTATAAGAAGAGCTGTAGATCTGATTGAATTTCTCAATTTAATCGGTGCCGCCGAAGCGGCTTTGAGAGTTGAAGAGATTGTACAGAAGCGTTCAGTGGCATCTGATGTTAACAGAAGTATGAACTTTTTGTCTGCAAATGCTGATAGAATAGGAATTAGCACTGTGAAACAGGTAAGGGCAATTGAGGTCATAGATCGGACCTTGGGAATAGATTCATTAGAAGACGATCTGAAAAGGCTTGCAAGATTGAGAATTGAGAACGAAGATCTGAGTCTGAGAGAACTTGGAGAGATGATGGAACCAAAGATGAGTAAATCAATGGTGTATGCGAGAATGAGAAAGATCATACAGCTTGCTGAGAAAATAGAAAGAGGGCAGAGCAGGTGAAATGCCCTTTTTGTGGTTATCCAGACAGTAGAGTCTTAGACTCAAGGCCAACGCTTGATGGGACTGCGATAAGAAGGAGAAGGGAATGCCCAGAGTGTGGAGCGAGGTTCACAACGTACGAAAGGTACGAGTTGTTGCCGCTCATAGTTGTGAAGAAGGACGGCAGAAGAGAGACATTCGATCGCTCAAAGTTACTGAACGGGATTTTGAAGGCTTGTGAGAAAAGACCAATATCTTATGAAACTTTGGAGAAGTTGGTTGAAGAGGTCGAGCTGGCTTTGCAGAGACAAGGAACGACTGAAATACCTTCAAAGCTCATAGGTGAACTTGTTATGGGAAAGCTCAGACAAATAGATCAAGTTGCATACGTGAGATTTGCATCCGTTTACAAAGATTTTCGTGAGATAGATCAATTTCTTGAGATTGTACGTGAATTGAAAAGAGACCAGGAGGTGTGAACGTGAACAAGAAAAACGTGATTCACTTGACGAAAGAAGGTTACGAGGAACTAAAACAAGAGCTTGACACGCTGAAACAAAAACTCATGTACGAGGTCGCAGAAAGGATAAAGGAAGCGCGCGAACTCGGAGATCTTTCAGAGAACACGGAGTATGATGAGGCTAAGAATGAGCAGGGCAGAATAGGGAGCAGGATAGCCGAACTGGAGCAGATTTTGAACAACTCCGAGATCATCGAAAACACAGATTCGAGCCAGATTTCAGTTGGTTCGTGGGTTCTGATAAAGAATCTCAACACAGGTGAGGAACGCTCAATACGACTTGTTAATCCACAGGAAGCAGATGTCTTTGCGAGCAAGATCAGTATCGATTCACCCATCGGTAGAGCCCTCGTAGGGAGGAAGGTCGGCGAGGTGGTTAAGGTAGCAACTCCCACTGGGCAGGTCAGGTATGAAATCGTTGGTATAAGCACAAGATCATCTGAACAAGAATGAGGTGGTTATGTGATCGAAGAAGTGCGCAAACAACGCGCAAGAGAAGTTGAAGATCTCAGAAATCTCGGAATAAATCCTTATCCATACAGGTTTGAAAAAAAGCAAAGCACAAAGGAAATTTTGGAAAAGTATGGCACTCTTCAGCCCGGTGAAATTCTGGAAAACGAGGAACTTTCAATAGCGGGACGAATAATGACAATCAGGTTGCACGGTAAGTCTTGTTTTTTCACCCTGCGTGACTTCGATGGAAGAATCCAGGCGTACATAAGGCAAGAAGAGGTCTCTCAACCAAGATACGAATTGTTCAAGAAATACATAGCACCTGGAGATTTCATTGGAATAGTGGGTTTTCCTTTCAAGAGTAAGACTGGCGAACTCACCATATACGTCAAGGAATATCAGATTCTTAGCAAGGCGAGAAGACCTATGCCTGAAAAATGGCATGGCTTAAAAGACAAAGAGATTGCCTATCGCCGGCGTTATGTTGACATGATCGCGAATGATTCAACACTCGAGAGATTCAAAATTCGCTACAAAGCCATTTCTTTCATAAGAGAGTTTCTCATCAAGAGGGGATTTGTCGAAGTGGAAACGCCAATCTTGAACTTCATACCTGGTGGAGGAGCGGCAAAACCTTTTGTAACAAGACTTGAAGCGCTTGATTGTGAGATGTATTTGAGAATAGCACCTGAATTGCATTTGAAAAGATACATCGTCGGTGGATTTGAAAGAGTCTTCGAGTTGGGAAAGAACTTCAGAAATGAAGGGATCTCTTACAAGCACAGTCCAGAGTTTACTTCGATTGAAATCTATCAAGCCTACGCAGATTACCACGACATGATGGAACTCACTGAGACTTTGATATCAGAGTTGGTCTATCACTTGTACGGTACTTACAAACTGAATTACCAAGGCAGAGAGCTTGATTTCACACGTCCTTGGAGAAGGTTGAAGATGAGAGAGTTCATAAAGCAAGAACTCGGTGTTGACATACTCGAGGATAATAATAAAGTTCTGTATAGTGCTTTGAAGGAACGTGGTGTTGAACTGGACACGAACACGAGGGCGAGAATGATAGAAAAGTTATGGGATTTAGTTGAGGACAAGGTTATCCAGCCAACATTCTTGATGGATCATCCTGTTGAGATCTCCCCACTCGCCAAGAGGCACAGAGAAGATCCCAGATTGACCGAGAGATTTGAACCAATTATCTGTGGGATGGAACTGGGGAATGCTTTCAGTGAGCTCAACGATCCGGACGACCAAATGGAAAGGTTCAAATCCCAGATGGAATTGAGAAGTGCTGGCGATGAGGAAGCCCACAGAATGGATTTGGACTTCATCAGAGCTCTTGAATATGGACTTCCTCCCACTGGTGGTTTGGGCATAGGTATAGACAGATTGATGATGCTCTTAACTGATTCTCCATCGATAAGAGATGTGATAGCCTTTCCACTTGTTACTCAAAGCGATGATGAAGATGACATCGAAGGGAGTGCTGCAGAATGAGAGAATGGTTTAAGAAGCAACAAAAGATTATCGTCTGGATTCTCGCAGTAGCTTTCATAGCCGGTATTGCTTGGTGGTCAGTTGCCAGCTATCTCTCATCGAGACCATCGACTACCCAAACATCACTCGATCAAGCTGTTGGCTACATCAAGATCAACGGTAGTCCGCTCAATGACTCACAGACATGGGTTCTACCAGCAGAACTTGAAAATGAATACAG
>JBBFME010000023.1:0-21554 GCA_037478695.1 Pseudothermotoga sp. | reverse complement strand
GGGCATTGACTATCATTGAAGGTTTTACAAGTTGCTCTGGTTTTGCGTTTGGTTTGAAAAATCTTTGGTATATATCTCTTACGATAACAGAACTTCCCGCCATGTAATAAGTGGTAGCCGTTGAAACTGAAGCAGCTACTGTTGTTAGCAAAAAGTAAGCAGCCAATGCAGCTGGAGTCTCCCTTAAGAAGATACCAAACGCAGCGGCTGGTGCAGCGGTTCCCTTCGGAGCAAACATTTCTGGATGCGCAGAGCCAACATAAGCACCCAACAAGGGATACATGAATCCATTAGCCAAGAAAAGTATTACCGCAGCCCACAGATATGAAAGTTTTGCAACTCTCTCGCTTCTGACAGAACTGACCCTTATCCAGTAGCTGTTTGAACCCCACACAAGTGCCATGCCATACAAGAAGAAAGCCACTAAGACACTTGGATAGAACATTGAAAACCAAGGGAAGGTCTTACCGGCTATACCAGTCGTCCAGACATTACCACCAGGCCAGTTCTGAGTTAAGAAACTCATACCTCCGTATTTTACTAACAAGAAGATTATCAGTGTTGGAATTGCAACTGTGCACAGAACACCTTGTATGAAGTCAGTTAATGTTACTGCCCACATACCTCCAAGGATCGTGAAGAAGAGGAAGATCAAGAAAACTAAGAGTATGGTTGAAGGTACAGACCATTTGGTGAACCCTGAGATAATCGTCGCCATAGACAGAATGTTGTTGGCAGTTATGCCCAGCATTGCAACTACGGTTACAAGGGTTATCACGAACCTGACTTTCTTGTCGAATCTCATTTCGAGCCATTCTGGTAGAGTGTGTGCACCAGTTCTCCTTGCGGCCGGTGCTATCAAGAGGGCATAGGATATTATTCCAGCTAGTGAGTAAGCAACACCCAACATGAAAACACTCTTCGTCAGACCACCCATCAATGTGAAAGCTGGTGCAAGAGTCAGTGTGGTTCCGGCGTATCCGATTGCGGCAACTCCTAAGATATTCACAATTAGATTGATCTGTCTTCCAGCTACAAGATAGTCTGTACTCCTACCTATCCACTTTCTTGTAATCCACCCAACAAGTATCATCACAAAACCAAAGATCGCAAAGAAAACAGTAAAGATCGCCACAGTACCCATTTTCCACCCTCCTTTTTATTCCTCAACAATTGCGACAGCCCTTACCCACCCGGCACTCGCTTTGAATATTTTTACCGGAAAGACTGCTACTTTGAAGCCGAAAGGTTTCGGTATCTTGTCGAGATTTGCCAATTTTTCGATGTGACAGTATTCCTTTTCAATTGCTGCAAAATGAGCTGGCCATATGTATGAACCATCTTTTGTTTGTTGGTAGTCCTTCGACATATTCGCGAAGGGTCGATCCCAAGTGTAAGCGTCGATGCCGGTTATCTTGACACCTTGTTCTAACAACCAAAGTGTGGCTTCGCGACTCATCCCTGGCTGGAGAAAATACTCCTTTGTTCCCATTCTCTTGTCTGCACCTGTCATTATCAAGACGATGTCAAGTGGTTTGATTGAATACTGAATTCTGTCGAGTTCTCTTTTTAAGTCTTCAACAGTAATGAATTCGCCAAAGTTCTTGTGGCGCATGTCGAGTACCACACCATCAGAGTAGCACCATTCAAGAGGCACTTCATCAATTGTTTTGGCGAGTTTTCCTTCAACAATTGGGTGAAAATGCCAAGGTGCGTCTAAGTGTGTACCTGTGTGAGTCATGGCATCAATGAATTCGTAGGACCAACCTAACCCACTAGAAAAAACCAAATCTTTTGGATCTACACCGAAACGCTCTCTCATCTCCTGAGAGCCCGCTCTGTGATCTAAATAAGTTACTTTGGCTGGCCAGGGTTCAGAAGGTGAGTTTGGTACAATTGTCTCGCTTAAATCAATCAGTCTAGCACCCAAAGAGATCACCCCCTCTTCTCGATTATCGATAATACATAATATCTCAAATGAAAAACAAGAGCCAAAAATCAGTAAATTGTGGGAAAGTTGAAGAGAATAGGTAGGAAAATTCCAAAAAGATGCCTAAATCTCATTCTATTTTACTTTTTCTAGGTTTTTCTTATACCTCGATACTATATCATGGTAATGTTCTTTGATCACCTTGGCACTGAATTGGATGTATTCTGTTATCAAATCTGCTGACTTTTTCGCATCTCTGGCTTCTAAAACATATGAGATTTCAGTGAAATACTGTGACGAGATTCTCAGATTGTCATCGTACATAAGGCTCAGGTATCTGTATCTTTTTGCTTGATCTTCCGTCGAATCGAGTAATGATGCCAGTTTTTTTGAACCGCAGCCCTCAAGTACCACATCTGTGAGTGCAAAGTTTGCTTCGAAAGCCTTGTCAATGTCGTTCTCTAAGTATGCATCTCGAAACTGTTTTACACAAGATTTTGCTTTTTTGATCTGTTCATCTGTTGCCCGTTCTGCAAACCAAGCGAATGCCAATGCCCAGAGTTTCTCTTTGATTTTCCATATGTCTAACAGCTCTGAAAGATCGAGCTGCGTCACAATATATCCTTTGTGTGGTAGCTCGGTGACGAGGTCAGACTTCTCCAAAACCTTGAGTGCTTCTCTCACTGAGGTTTGGCTTACTCCAAATCGTTTGGCTATATCCAAAATCTTGATCCTCTGGCCTGGAGCATAGAAACCCTTTATAATATCGTTTTTTAATTGTTGTGCCACACTCTGTGAGATCTTCGGTGGTCTCTGGTATGTCTCCACTTTTTCTTCCCTCCACTGTGCAATTTATTTTATCGATAATAATTATACTATTCTTGTTGATGCTGATCATCAAATGGCAATTCGTTTGATGAACTCAACGTATTCTCGGATGTTTTTTCTCTGAAATACGTTTGTGGTAAACTTGATTCTATGGTGATCCTCCTATGGCGAATATACTCGTGGTAGACGATGAAAGAAATGTGAGGAGCCTCATAAAGAGAATTCTTGAGGAACGAAATCATACAGTCACAGCCGTTGCAACGGCTGAGGAAGCCCTCGTGGAAATGCGCCGTCAACCATTCGATCTCATGACATTGGATCTGAGGTTGCCGGGTATATCTGGTATTGAATTGCTCAGAAGAATGCAACAAGAAGGACGTGAGATGCCAATTTTGATAGTTTCTGCGATCACAAATGCCATACCCGTCGTCGAAGCGATGAAAAGTGGTGCCTCTGATTATCTGTCAAAGCCTTTCCCGGCACAAGATTTGGTAAAGAAAGTTGAAGAACTCTTGAACCAAGAAGAGATCACCTTTGAAAAACTCGAGAGAAAGATAGAAGAAAAATTGAATCAAGAAAGGTATGACATTGCAGAACGTATGGCAAGGCAGTTGTTCGCGATCAATCCATCTGCCGACGCACATTTCATCTATGGCATGGTTATGGAAAAACTTGGCAACCCTGTACTCGCTCTGAAGCATCTCAAGGCAGCACTCATCTTTGATCCAGATCATAAGAGAGCTCTGAAGGAGATTCAAAGATATGAGAAAGAGAGTTGAGGGTTTGTACGCGATTATCGTTGGTTGTGGGAGAATAGGTTCTATAGTGGCTTCTCATATGTCTGCCACTGGTAACAACGTTGTCGTGATAGACAACAGGGAGATGGCCTTTGACAATCTTTCAGAAGAATTCACAGGATTCAAAGTCTTGGGTGATGCAACAGAGATTGTTCATCTGAAAGAGGCGAAGATTGAAAGAGCAGATGTAGTCTTGGCATTAACTGGTGATGATAACACAAATTTCATGATATCAACGGTTGCAAAACAGTATTTCGGTGTTAAGGAGGTCATAGCGAGGGTGAATGATCCCGATAACGAAGAGATATTCAAAGAGTTTGATATAAAAGTAGTTTCACCAACTGCTCTTGTTGCCAGCAAAATCATAGAAGAGGTCGATGCGGGGGGACGGAGTTGAAGATAGTGATAATAGGTGGTTATCGTATCGCATATCATCTGGCGCGATCTATGATCTCAAAGGGCTATCACGTCTATATCGTCAACAAAGACCCACAAGTATGCCAAGAATTGGCGAAGAAGCTTTCTGCGGTAATAATCAATGGCGATGGAAGTAAGAAAAACATTCTCGATCAGATAGAGTTTTCGTCAGATGACATAGTTGTCATTTTGACGAATACAGATCGTGATAGTCTGATAATCTCACAGATGATCAAGAAATATTATGGTGTAGAAAGAATTGTAACTCTCGTCAACGACCCAGAGAATATAGATGTCTTCAACAGACTTGGAGTAAGAGTTGCGGTTAGCCCCACAGCATTGTTGAGCCGAACGATACAAGGTCTTTTACTTGTCGAAGAAATGGAAGAGTTTTTTCCAGTGGAAGAAGGTAAATTGGTTTTCCTGAGAATCGAGATACCAGATAGTTCTCCCTCCGTTGGCAAAAGACTCAAAGAGATAAACCTGCCGAATGAGTGTATCATCGGTGGAATATTACGTCAAAACAATGTCGTGATTCCAAGAGGAGAGACAGAATTGTTGCCAAGGGATCGTGTTTTTGTCATCTGTGAACCGAGTATCCAGACACAGGTGATCAGAAGCTTGGTGGGTGAATGAAATGTCTTCGCACCTTCAAGCAAGCTACGCAACCGTCTTTAAAGTAATGAGCAGTCTTTTGTTGCTCTTCTCTTTCATATTCTTAATTCCTTTGCCATTTTCTTTGATCTACCGAGAACTCAACGCCATTCCTGCATTTCTCATAGTATCTGGTCTTTCTCTACTGCTCTCACGATTGTTTTGTATAAGGTGTCGTTTCGCAACCATGGAAGTGATCACCTCGAAAGAGGGGGCAGTAATAGTCTTGTTTTCATGGATTTTGATCATTTTTCTGTCATCGCTGCCGTACGTCTTCGCAAGAGTTCTCAGTTTCTCACGCGCGATATTTGAATCTACAAGCGGTTGGACTACCACAGGTTTAACTGTTATTTCAGATGTTGAGATAATACCTAAGACGATACTCGTCTGGCGGAGTCTTACACAATTTTTGGGTGGCGCAGGCTTTGCGATCATAGTTATGGGAGCGGTAATCGGTCCAACAGGCCTTGGTTTGTATCAGGCTGAAGGTAGAGTTGACAACATAGCACCGAATATCAGATATTCAGCAAGGATCATCTTAATAGTTTACGTGGCTTATGCTCTTGTGGGAACGATGGCTCTGAGAGTGGCTGGTATGAATCTATTCGATGCCTTTAACCACTCTCTTACAGCACTCGCAACAGGGGGTTTCTCCACGAAAAACAACAGCATAGGCTCGTACAACAACTTCTCAATTGAAGTGGTATGCATTGTTCTGATGTGGCTTGGAGCGACTGGATTCGGAATTCACTACGCCTTTTGGCAGAGAAATTGGCAGGCATTGAGGAAAAATCCTGAACCAAAGCAGATGTTTTTACTAACCACAGTTTCTGTTGTTGTACTTTCCTCAGCTGGTGTGGGAAGAATATTCCCCACCGTTCACAGTGGTGTGAGACAAGCACTTTTCCAAGTCGTATCTGCTTTAACCGGTACAGGATTTTCAACATCGGACCTCCGAAGTTGGATTGGCTTTCCCCTGGGCATATTCGTTCTTTCTGTTTTGATGTTGATGGGTGGTTGTATGGACTCAACCTCGGGTGGTATAAAGCAGTATCGATTGGCTGTGATGGGTAAAACGCTTTTGTTCTCTGTGAAAAGATTTCTCTTGCCCAGAAGTGCTGTGATGCAAGTTGAAATATGGAAAGGTAACAGCAAGAGATATCTCGATGATTCACTCATCAGAGAAGCCTTTCTTGTTACAGGACTTTATATCGTCTCTTTTATCGTTGGTGTTGTTGTTTTACTAATTTATGGCTATGGGTTATCTGAGTCGATCTTTGAATTTGCTTCGGCTCTCGCAGGTGTCGGTCTTTCAGTTGGTATAACGGGTTACTCGATGCCAGATGGTGCTCTTTGGACACTGATCACGGGCATGTTTCTCGGTAGACTGGAGTTTCTCGTAGTCTTGTACGCCCTTACCAAGGTATTCAGAGATCTTTCATCAACGGTTCGATGGTAAGAAACTGCTGTGTGATTGGTCTTTCAAGTACATTGCCCACCCTGCTGCAGGTTTATCATCTACGGAGTAAACAATCAGTCGATCATTCGAGATAACATAGACAGTCCCATCTTCTGATATCGTTGGATGTACCGTAGGAGGGTAAGGCAGCTTCTCACTGAAAAGCGTTTTGAGATTCTGATCGACCAATACAACCTCTGTCTGTGTGAAGACAAGAATTCTGCCACTTTCAGTCAAGATGATGCTGAAAAGGTTCTCAAATTTGCTCGAGGAAAGTAACTTTCCTGAGTGACTGAGCGAGTACAGTTCTCCTGATTCTGTATAACACAGAACGATTTTGTTGTCGCAGACAATATGGTTCACCATATTGCTTGTTTGTGAAAAAATCCACATTACTTTGCCAGATGAAAGTTCTATACAGTAAAGCTTACCATTGTTGACCACAAAGGCTTTTTCTTCAGATAAAGCGATGGCTCCTTGATTACTGAACTCTAAGTAGGTTGCCCAGACCAAATTGCCAGAAAAGTCGATCAGTCTCAGTATTCCCAACCAATCGAGCGTGAGAATTCCGAAGCGTTCGTGTACCGCAACAGGACAGACAAGCCAGTTGCCTAAATTGAATTTCCAAATCTCGTTTCCAAAACTATCGAAATGTGAGAGTATTCCATCATCATCTGCGACTACAAATCCTACGGGTGTTATTGAACTGGCGAGACTTACATTTGAATCTGTTCTGAGTTTTGTCGCCTTGTTTCTCACGAGATAGACACCTTTGTCCCAAGAACCCATTATCAATGTGCCGTCATTCATCAAAGTGAGATCGCCTGTGGTGATGAAAGAGATCTTCGATGATGAGCTTTTCTTTGTTTCTATACTGAAATTAATCAGTTCACCAGACATCGATGTCGAATAAAGATCTTTCCCAAAAATGACACAAGAGGTGTTGATAGGCATCGGTAGTTTTGCCTCGTAGATCAATTCAATTTGTTTTTTCTCGATCTTTGGAGGTTCAACGGTGGGTTGTATTGGTTGTGTGGGTTTTTCAGGTTCAACTGTCTTGGGCTTTAGTGGAATGGAAATCGTTTTTGAAAACAAAGCATTTGTCGAAAAACTGTGTAACAACTTCATTGAAGAGAACAAGACATTCACAACTCTTATCTTGCCGTCTTTTGTGGTTGCGTATATGTAATCTCCGTAGGCACTCATTGACTTGCCATTGACGTTGAGGGTATCGGTGATCTTGAAGCTTTGCAGTGGAACTAACCTTAGCACGCCGTTAGAATCAAGCAGAACCAAGCTGTCTCTAACTCTGATCACCTGAATGAAATTGCCGGAGAAGTTGCCTTCCTTTTCATAAACGGGATAACCTTCGTTGATCTTGAACATGTAGAACCTACTTTTTGTCCAGACGAAGAGGCTGTCATCTAAGGTCTGCATTCCCAAAAATGGATCTGGTCCAGATAGATCCCATAATTTGTTCATCGATTTTGTATAGCAGACGATCTTTCCTGATGAATGCAAGATCAGTATGTTATCTGCACAAAAATCAACTCTCAGCACCTTTTCAGCGAAGGTGTAGCTGCGAATGAGAGTCAAGGTTTTGCTATATACAGACATCTTGTACTCTGAGAACAAATATAGGTTATCGATCAGTAAGGCATCAAAAATCTTCTCGTTCAGCCTTACTGTAGCAATCCTGTTCAAAGAGGAATCATAGAGTTCTATCTGTGTGGCTGAAAGAACATATATTCTTTCTGATTGGTATAACGCTTTCAGAGGATTTACAGTTTCGGCTGACGCAATTTTCGTTGGAACAAGTGGTATTGAAATATCATACAACTCAAGATTGCTGTTGGTTAAAACGAGCAAGTGCTGTCCACACGCTATAGCTGTCAACACGAAAAGAAGAAAGATGGTTACTCTCATATTGCACCTCAAGAAATTGATCTGTTCATGGAAATTATACAACAGCGCTGTTAGAACGGAGAACAAGTTTTTTGTGTAAGAAATAGGTCAAAAGGGCGTTGAAAAGGTAGAAGAGAGAGCTTATCAACAGCAATTTTGTGTAATCTGAATTGTCTTTGACAATATATCCATATAAAAGGGCCGCAACAGCACGAGAAGAGTTGTTCAAGAGATTTCCAAGAGCGTTCGTGAAAGAAAGATATTGCAAAGGCAGATTTGAAAAAACAAGTACAGAGAATATTGGGCTGACCATGTTCATCAGCATGAATCTGAGTATATAAAGTAAGCAAAAGAAAAATGGGTTTCGAACAAATGCCAAAGAGATCATCAACGGTACAACAACTGTGTAACAGAAGAAGAGAACTCTTGTTGAACCAAAGCGTTTCTCGAGAAAGTGATTCATCGCTCCTCCAACACCTGTGGCGATCTGGGTGAATGCCATCACCACGCCTATCAACGTTGTGGATATGGCAAAAAGATCGTTGAGTATTAGATTTCCAAAGTTTATGAACAGACCTGCTCCAAAGCCAACCAACAAGTTTGAGAGTAAATAGTACCAGAAGATGTCCTTCTGCAGAGAATCAAAGTGAATCTGCTGTGAAATCTGCCTGTCGATCGTAGAGAGTTTGTCAAGAGTTAGAAAACTCGTGCTGTAAATAGTCGCCCCAACCAACATTGTCAATCTCAAGCCGATAATATCGCTGATCGCACCGCCGATCAGATTTCCAAGAACTCCAACGATCATTGAGATTGAGAAATTCGAGCCAAAGAGAATCATTCTGTTCTTCGCTGAACTCGAAGAAACCATCGCAGCGGTTATGATGATGGACACCGCCGAGGAAGCTGCGCCAGAGATGAAGTTCAAGACTATTTGCCACTGAGCCGTCAACAATAAGATTTTCAGAAAGAGAGTCAGTGTTTGCAAAGAAAAAAGGAATCGCAGCAATTTTCTCTTGTCAACTCTGCTGGCAAGAAATGAGAGGAATGTACCAAGAACCGCAGATCCCCAAAGACCAGCAGAGGTGATCTTTCCTATCTCGATATTACTCAGACCAATATATCTCAAGAACAAATTGAAAACTACGCCATAGATTTGGCCTGCAAAACTCGTTATGGCAGTGAATATGTAGAAGTACAATTGTCTACACTCCTTGACAATCTCAAATTATATACATTTTGAAAGACTATAGGTATTGCAAAAGGCAAAACTCTGTATTGCAACAAGAAAGTCATACCATTTGAGCACAGCCTCTTGATAGATCTCCTTTTTTTCAGATGGGCAACTTTCTTATAACATGTTGAGAAAAGTAGGGTTGGACCGGTCCGAAGTAAAGCATGTGGAGTGGGAGGCCGCTGTCAAGGTGTGCGGAAATAGTCCGCATGTCTTGATAAGTTTCCTACAATGAAGCAGGAAGCCTGATCGCCTGAAGGTGGAATCCTATCCCCTTCAGGGGATTGGGAGGAGGTCAATGTGAGCAAGAGAATCTGTAGTGTGGTGAAATAACTGACGAGAAATTTCAGCTACAGACTAATAGCGTATAATCTTGTTGAGGTGTGAATGTGATTGACAAATATAACCGTAGCATAGACTATCTGAGATTCTCCATAACCGATAGATGTAATCACAGGTGTTTTTACTGTATGCCAACAGATGTAAAATTCTTACCTTCAGACAACTTGTTGACCATAGATGAAATTGATGTTCTGACAGAGGTATTCTCTAATCTCGGCATCAAACAAATTCGAATAACAGGTGGAGAACCACTGCTCAGAGAAGATGTGATCGAAATAACAAGAAGGCTTTCAGGGCATTTCCAGCTGTCGTTGACTACAAATGGTAGTAAGCTGAAAGAACTTGCAAAGCCACTAAAAGAAGCTGGCTTGCTTTCGGTGAATGTGAGTCTCAACAGTTTGAGCGAAGACAGATTTTACGAAATCACAAGAGGTTCCCTAAGAGCTGTTCTCGAAGGAATAGAAACGGCAATAGAGTGCAATCTCTTTGTGAAGATAAATACCGTTGTTAGCGAGAAGAACTTAGATGAACTCTGTGACTTGGTGAATTTTTCAGCCAAGAGAGGTATTCCCATAAGATTCATTGAAATGATGCCGATAGGCAAAGAGAATCGAGGTGCAGTTTTTGAAGGAGAAATACTGAAAAGACTTTCAACTTTCGAATTGAAACCAACGACTGTGAAACTTGGTGCAGGGCCTGCGAGATACTTTGTCACCAAAGATGGCAATTATGTCGGAATAATATCTGCTTTGAGTAAGTCTTTTTGTACGAGCTGCAATAAGCTAAGACTTTCTTGTGATGGGAGACTTTATCCGTGTTTGGGTTCTACTTACCATGTAAATCTTTTGAAATCTCTCAGATCTGGTGCTTCAACCGAACAAGTTCTGAATATGATCAAAACTGCAGTGGAGAAGAAACCATTCGCCCACCATATGAAAGATACGCAAGTAGACAATGAAATGTACAAATTGGGGGGATGACAATGAATTCTGAACTAACGCATTTGGACAAAGATGGAAACCTTCACATGGTTGACATAACTCACAAAGAAGACACCGAAAGAACTGCGGTAGCCCACGCCACAATAAAGATGAAAGAGCAAACTCTCAAAGCTATCAGCAGTGGAAACATTAAAAAAGGTAATGTTCTGACTACAGCAAAGATAGCCGGAATAATGGCTGCGAAAAAAACGTCAGAATTGATTCCACTATGCCATAACATAAATTTGACCGAAGTTGAATTACAGTTCAATGTAGATCACGAAGAAAACTCTATACACATAACCTCAATAGTCAAATGCGTCGGAAAAACAGGTGCGGAAATGGAAGCACTAACTGCTGTCACCGTTGCAGCCTTGACCATATACGATATGTGTAAAGCCATAGACAAAGGCATGGTTGTAGAACAGATATACCTCGTTGAAAAATCGGGAGGCAAGTCTGGTGAATGGAAAAGAGAAAGAGGTTGAAGCGAAGATTCTCTCTGTGAATATCTCGAGGGTAAAGGGTGTGAAGAAGACACCTGTTGATGAAATTGAGCTTTTGGAAAACTATGGTGTAAAGGGCGATGCTCATGCAGGCAATTGGCACAGGCAGGTGTCAATGCTTTCGGTGAGTAGCATAGAAAAAGCAAGAAACTGGGGCATCGAAGTGAACTATGGAGACTTTGCAGAGAACATAACTGTGGATGGCATTGAAGTGTGGCAACTGCCTGTTGGTACAAAGGTATTTGTGAAAGACGTAGAGCTTGAAGTAACTCAAATCGGCAAAGAATGCCATGATGGCTGTGCAGTGGCAAAAGCTGTTGGCAAATGTGTGATGCCCACAGAAGGTATATTCTTGAAAGTCATAAGAGGTGGAAAGATAAAAAGTGGTGACACAGCGATCTTTGTCATTCCGTAGGTAGTGGTCTAAGTTGAAAACCGGTTCAAGAAAATACAAATTGATCTTCAAGTACATACTGTTGTTCTCAACTATCTTTCTGATGTTCTTCGATTTTGGTTTGTCTGCTTTGATTGTCATTATTGCGAACATTCCACTGATCAGAAAATCAATCTTTGGCAGGTTGGCACTCGATAAAAGAACTCCATCTTGGTGTAGGGTAGAAACACACGAATATCTACCGAGAAAGTTTCTTGATGTCTTTTATCCAAAAGCTGAAAAGATAAATGGTGTAGTTGTCTTTGCACACGGTGGTGGATGGATCAGCGGTTACAGACGCCAACCAAACAACATGTCTTGGTATAGGTTTCTGGTATCTAATGGGTTCATCGTTGCGGCGATAGAATACAGCAGAGGTTACATCACAGACATAGAGAAACTCGTTGAGGAATTGACTGAAGCTGTGAAATTCATCAAGAGAAAACTCATCGATTCTTGCCAGGCGAAGTTTTCCCTAATGGGTCTATCTGCCGGAGGGCACCTCGCTTTGTTGACTGGTTTGAGAGATTCAAGCCTTGTCGATAAGATTGTAGCTTATTACACACCATGTGATCTGTTAGACATTTGGCAGTCTGAATCGATCTTCGCCCGATTTTCTGTGATGGCAACGATAAAAAGATTGCCGACTAAATCTAAGGAGATTTACGAGAAATACTCTCCGATAAACTATATAACACCACCATGTCCAGAAATTCTGTTGGTTCATGGAATGAAAGATTCAATCGTTCCATACACAAGTTCACTGAAGATGTTCAAAAAGCTCAGAGAAAACTCATGCAGGGCAAAACTCTTGCTGCACCATAAAGCCAATCATGGTTTTGAATTTGTATTGAGAGACAATAGAACCATAGAGATATTGAACAAGACAATTGAATTCCTTATGAGTTGATGCAGTAAAGAATCATAACAATTGCAGTTTTGCTCTGCCAAAAGCTATCGACACTAATTCTCTTTTCTTAATGAGTTTATGATACTAATTACTTTCACGTCCTGTTCGCACTGTTGAGCAGTTTTATCTTGTGTTTCACCATCTCAGTTACAGCTGCAGATGCTTCCTGTAGTAACTTGATCTGATCTTTCAGTTGTGGTTGTTCCTGTAATAATTTTCGAATTCTGTCGACATAAACTGTTTTGAGTACAGTGCCGATGTTTATCTTGCCGAATCTCATCTTGCTGATCTTCGTTAGATCTTCATCTGGTACACCACTTGAGCCATGAAGTACCAAAGGTACATCTACAACACTTTGTATTTGTTCAACTCGCTCGAAGTTTATCTGTGCTTCTTGTTTTTGCATCGCATGAGCAGTACCAACTGCTATTGCCAAAGCATCAACCTGTGTTTGTTCAAAGAAGGCTTTGGCAATCTCTGGTTCTGTCAATATCTGCTGAAGTTCTTCACCTTCCTCTGATTTTCCCACTCTACCTATTTCTGCTTCGACAGATACGCCAAGAGATCTGGCAACTTTCACAACCAATTTTGTGTTCTGCACGTTTTCTTCAAAACTCAAGCTCGAGCCATCGTACATCACAGAAGTGAACCCTGCTTTCATTGCCTTGAAGATAGTTTCCAGATCTGTCGCATGGTCTAAATGTGACACAACTGGTATTTTTGCATTCTCGGCAAGATCGTTCATAATACAAGCTGCGATCTTTATGCCCAAATGCTTAATTGCACTCGGAGAAGCCATCAGTATAACAGGAGATCTCATTTCTTCCGCACCTTTGACGATCGCTGCAGCATCCTCGTAGGTGTGAATGTTGAAAGCCGGTATTGCGTAATCAGAGTTGTAAGCCTTTTGAACGAGTTCTTTGAGTGTGACCAACATCTTCAATCCTCCTCATCTCAAGAGTCTGTTGTAGCCTTCTTTCATCTTTTCATAGAGTTGATTCATTTGTTCAGAAAGTACTTTGTTTGGGACTATTTTTTGGAAGACTATCTTTTTTCTAAGAGATTCGAGCATCTTTTCGTCTCCTGCTCCCTTGATTGCAGCTATTGCTGCTCCAAGGGCAGTCAACTCAGTCGTGTTTAAATAATAAAGATTTCTGCACAGCATTGAAACTTTGTACTGCATAAAAAGATCGTTGTTGATCAAAGCACCACCAACTATAACAGGAAGATCTCCAACGTATTTGCTGAGACTTTCAATCGTCACCCTGCTTGTGAAACACAGATAATGATAAACACTCTGAAGAATCTCCTCGGGTGTACAGTCAGGTGGAATCTCGGCAAAGTTGATACCTTGACAACTTTCACCGACTATGTTGTCGCCGTTGCTGTAAATGTAGAAGTTTATCTTCTGTGGCATGGCTTTGATTTTCTCATTGATCAAGTTGAATTTCTTGCTGGAAACTTTGATACCAAAGGTTCTCAAGACCAACTCGATCAATTTGCCGTGATACCTTACACCAGAGGCAAGATAGTACTGACCATCTTTGAAGCCTATACCTACAAGACCTCCATTTTTCATGAATGGTTGTTTCATGTGCATTTCTTCATTCTTTTCCTGAGATATGGCTGTTATCAAAGAAGCAGTGCCCATTGAATCGAATATCAATTCACTTCCATACAGCGAGACCAACCCAAAGGTACCAGTCAAATGATCATGACCGGCTAAGAATACTGGTATCTTGCCGTGATAACCAACGAAAGTGCTTGTGTAATCAAGTTTTCCCAGTTGATCTTGCGATATACCAAAATGATCGATTAACTCCTTATTCCAACTTCTCTTGTGTACATCGACCATGTGACTTCGGCAGGCCTGCGTCACGTCCCAAACAGCATTCGATGTCAACTTGTACAAGATGTAGGAACAAACTGGAAGCCATTTCTGAACTTGATTTGGCATGACAATGCCATTTTCATACATGTACAAGATTTTGTACAGTGAAAAGTAATATATATCTCTTGAACCAGATACTTCATAAGGTGCAAGCTGGGCAACTACTGTTTCATATTTTGCTTGGATTGATTTTGTGCATGTGTCATACCAAACTATTGGATCGTGCAGCTTTTGACCATTTGCGACCGGCACAACTGACTCACCGTAACTCGTGCAACTGAGACCAGATATGTCGTATTCTTCTTGCAACTCAGCGATGATCTTTTCAAGATTGTGTTCTAATTTGTCGAGGTCAAAATACTCAACGCTGCCAATCGTTTTCCTTGGTGTGTCGGTTTTCACTATTTTGTCTATACCTTTTTCACTAACTACTACGATCTTCGTATTCGTAGTTCCAAGATCCACACCTATATATGCCTTCATAGTTCTTCCTCCGTGATCTTCACATTTGAAAGCTGACCTTCCAGATCTTGCAAACTGAAGATAGCAGCGCCATATCTCAATGTATTTGCCGTACCACATGCTGTTGCAAAAATGAGTCTTTCTTGAATAGGTTTATTCAACGCTTCTGAATACAAGTATCCTGCAAAGAAAGAATCTCCAGACCCCACAGAGTAGTCTGAATGGACAACCTTTGGTTTCACGCGAACGATCTTGCTGTCTGTTACCGTCACAGCGCCTTGCTTACCGTAGGTCACACATAAAATTTTTATATTGTAGTCGTTCTTGATCTTACACAGCTCTTTAACGCTCAACTCTTGAAGATCTAAAGCAATCCTCAGTTCATCGGCGTTGACTTTAACCATTTCCGGCTCGAAATTCATAAGTTCTTTCAGCCATTCTCCAGATATATCTATCATCAGTCTACAAGAATTCTCCTTCGCAATCTGCGCTATCTTCGACATATCGTTTGTTCCAAAACCCCTTGGTGCGCTTCCAGAGATCACCAATGTGCTGTTTTTCTGTAGAACTGAGGAAAAGAATTCAACGAATCTTTCTATTTCGTCTCTTTGCATCATAGGGCCAGGCTCGTTAATCATGAGCATTCTCTTTTCATATTCATATACAACGGCTGTATTTATCCTGTTTTCGTCTTTGATCCAGAATTCCAAGGTTTTTATTCCATCTTCTTGGCATTTTTCGTGGATGATCTTCCCCACTTCGCCACCGAGAATGTTTATGCAGGTGTAGTCTTCAAAACCAAGTGTTTTGAAAACCCTGGCTATGTTCAAACCTTTGCCGTCTACAAGTTTTACAACGTATTCTCCTCTCAAGACATTTGGAGTTCTCGGTGGTTTTTGAATGATCACCCAGTGGTCATAACAAGGATTGAGGTTCAATATCTGAATGCTCAAGATGCTACCTCCAATTCCGCTCAGACATATATTCAACGATATTCTTTGCGGTGTTTGTATCTGTTATTAAGAGATCGACCAACTTCCCTCTCAACAGACCAACTATGCTTTCGATCTTGTGAAAACCACCGGCAACAACTATTTTGCACTTGGCTTTTAGATACTGCTGCATCGTTATGTTGTTGACCTTCTGCATGAATTCAAGATCGTGTACCTTTCCATTTATGTCAAAATAATGAGTCAGAACATCACCAACTATACCAAGTTTCTCAAGTCTGTCGAGATCTGCACCATCAAAAACGTTCTGTCGAAACAAAGGTGAACGAGAGGTGGAGTATCCCACACTGCACAGCACAATGTCCAAATTGCTCCAGAGAGAGTCTATATATCTGAATTCCTGAGCTTCTTGCAAACGCTCCTTTTGCTCAAGGCTGTCCATCAAGAAAGGGAAATACACAGGAACTGCTTTCGCATTAAGTCTTTCGGCAAAGTTCTGGGCTATGAAGTTGGAGTCAAAATGTTTGTCAGACAATCTGAAGGTTCCACCAGAAAGTGGCAGAACAGTCCAGTTAGATTTCTCGGTTTTGAAATCAATAGTTGCTAAGGTGAACATCGTTGTACCCCAACCTATACCGATCTTCATTGGTTCATTCGGCAAATCAGAAAGATACTCCCAAGTCCTTCGTGCGAGGGATTGCAAAAGCAGTTGATTGTTTGCGTGCCCTGTTGCAAGCAAAAGTTTTTTCAAGCCAAATCTCTGCTTGAACAGTGTATCATAGTCAGATTCCAATTTTTGTGGAATCTTTGGAGGTACTACTTCAATACGCACAATCTTTCTTTCAACGGCCATTTTAAGGTATTTGCTCACCTGTACTCTGGACACACCGAGCTTCTTTGCTATGTCCTTCTGCAGAATGTTCTTGACATAGTAGTCATATGCCACTTCAAACAGCAGATCATCACTGATCGTCATTCTTTCACCGCCCCACTCACCAAACCAGCGATAAAGTATCTTTGTAACAGTATAAACACTACCAATGGAGGCAATGTGGCGAAAACAGAACCTGCGAACAGAGGACCCCAACGAGTTTGATATTGCCCCACAAAGACAGAGAGAAAGGTAGGTATTGTTTGCAAACTCTTGCTGGTCAGTAGTGACATGGAATAGAGTAGTTCACTCCATGCAAAGAGAAATGCATATACACCTACTGCGGCTATGCCAGGTAATGTCACCGGGAAGATCACTCTGAAAAATGCCTTTGTTCTGGTGCAACCATCTATCAATGCTGCTTCTTCGAGTGATTTTGGTACAGACAAGAAAAAACTCCTCAGAAAAACGATCGATATGGGCGTTGTGAATGGAATGTAAGCCAAGATCAAGCCAATGTGGGTGTCGAGTAACTTTATCCAATCAAGAAATTTGAACATAGGTACTAAGAAAACAACCATCGGGAACATTTGAAAGATCAAAACACTGACCATTAACTCACTCTTGAATCTGAACGAATATCGAGAGAAGGCATAAGCAGGGAATATACCTATCAGCAGTGAAAAAATCATGGTTCCCAAACCTACTGTTACGCTGTTCAGAAAATAACTCTTAAAATCGAGACTCGATATCTTTTGATAGTGTTCGATCGTCCAACTTCTCGGCATGTATATTATGGGATAAGCGTATATTTCCTGGTATGACTTAAAAGAGGTTAAGACAAGCCACAAAAATGGAAAAGCAACTATAAGTGATATGAAGGCCAACAAAATGTATGAAATAATTTTTATCATTTTCCTTTTAGTACTTCTCGTCATCAAGCAGCCACTTCCTTTGCCATCTTTCGAGTGAAAAAATACGCTATTGTGAAGACGATTACAAACAAAATGTTTGAAAGCGCTGCGGCTTTATTGTATTCCAAAAATCTGAGGCTCAATCTGTAGATATAGGTGACTATCGTTTCAGTTCCATAGTTTGGACCACCGGCAGTCATCACGTATATGAGCGGAAAGTAGTTTATCGTCCAGATGATTGTGAACATTAAAGTTGTTATCAATACAGGTTTCAATTGAGGTATAGTCACGTTCCAAAAACGTCTGTACGCATTCGCACCGTCTATTTCGGCGGCCTCATACAATTCTTGAGGAATTGTCTGAATGCCAGCTATGAAAAACATACCAGAGAGACAGAATCCTTTCCAAATGTTGGCAATGATCACTGCGAGCATGGCCATCTTTGGTGTAGCCAGCCAAGGAATGTAATCACTCGCCAATCCAATTTTCACAAGAATATCGTTCAAAACACCGTACATATCGTTGTACATCCACTTCCACATAACACCAGCTACTATATCGAGCGTTGCCCAGGGCAGTATGAGGATCACACTCCTGAAAAAGACCTGTCCACGTTTGATCTGAGTCAGTAAAAGAGCAACTACAAGTCCAAGTGCTATCTGTCCCACAACACTTCCGAAAACCCAAACGCAGGTGTTCAAAACTGATTTGTAGAAAACATTGTCATTGAAGATGGATATGTAGTTTTGAAGTGTGAATCTACCGTGATTGTCTGAAAAGCTCATGATGACATTTGAGATCAACAAGAAAAAAACAAAAGCTACTATGATGAGAACATATGGCATAACCATTCTTAATGCGATTTTTTCTTCTCTCAACTCACTCACTCCTGATATGGGCGGGCACAGCCCGCCCTCACATCTATAGTTTACTTTGCTCCGAGTATTTTGTTCACATTGTCTGCCGCTACTTTTATTGCTTCTTCAGGTGTGAGTTCATTCAGCAAGACTTTCTGTACCATAATCTGTATCTGCTCAGAAACTTGAGGATACTGGGGAATAGGAGGTCTTGCCACTGCATATGGGAAGGTTTTGAAGATGATCTGCCACTTTGGATCGTTTGCAAGTTTTGATTTTGTGCATACGTCCATCCTTGTTGGCATCGGACCACCTTTTTCTTCAACCCACTTCATCCACACATCAAAACTTGTAAGGTACTCAGCGAGTTTCCAAGCATCTTCTTTATTTGGACTTGACTTGGGTATCACCAATGCCCATCCACCGAGCACGCTTGCAGGCTGTGAGTCATATGGGTGTAACGCGACGGAGTATTTTCCAACTATATTCGGGTTAGCAGCTTCAATGAGTGGGAATGACCATGGTCCACCGATTGACATTGCAACTCTGTTCTGAGCCATCATGTTTCTGTAATCGTCTTCGTGATACTGAACGGCATTTGGGCTAACACCGTATTTCTTCGCCAAATCTGTGTAGAACTTCAGAGCTTTGAGTCCTTCGGGAGTGTTGAATGCTGCTTTAGAATAGTCGTCTGTCAGGAGTTTTCCACCGGCGGCATAGAGAAACATCATATAACCAAGAGTTGTGTGTTCGGTTTTCGTGCCACTAACACCATAGCCATAGATTCTGTTCTTTGCATCGGTGATCTTCTGTGCTGCAGCCAAGAGCTCATCCCAAGTCTTTGGTGGGTTGTTTGGATCAAGGCCTGCTTGCTCGAACATGGTCTTGTTGTAGAGCAGAAGTCTGCAGTCGGTGTACCAAGGAAGACCATACCTAACTCCTTTGTAAGTCACAGTTGGCCAGAGGTTGGGCCATATCTGCGGTGTACCTTCCCACTTCTTCAGTTGCTCTTCCATTGGTTCAAGCCAACCCTTTTCGGCGAAGGTTGGAACCCATCCACCTAAGTCTGCAAAAGCAAGGTCAGGTCCTTTTCCTGCTTGCAGAGCTGTCACAAGCTTGTCGTAGTAAGTGTCGAAACCAAAGAGCTGTACCTCAACTTTGATTCCGTACTTTTGCTCGAACCCCTTGATTACCGAATTCCACGTCTCGTCGAGTTCCGCAACTTGTCCACCGATCCAAATCGTCAGAGTCTTACCAAAACTGAGTACTGCGACAGCAATCAGGATGATGCTCAAAAATGCCCTTTTCATAATTACACCTCCCTTATGGTTACATATGTAACTTACTTATGTAACCTATCAATTGCCAGTATATCAGCTTTAACCGAGAGGTACAACCAAGGTAATTTGGCGATATCAGGAGAAAAGAAAAGAACAAGAGAGCTTATAGGAGAAATCGACTACTCTCCGGCCAATGATTGATTTCTTTGAGGGATTTCGATGAAAACTTTTGTTCCGACATTAACTTGAGAATGAATAGCCCAGCATATATCTATCCTTCGGAGTATGTGTTTCACAATTGCTAATCCTAAACCTGCTCCTGAGAAAGTTCTTGCGTTTGTAGCCCTGTAAAAACGTGCTGTTATGTTTTTCAGTTCTGTCTCTGGTACGCCTACGCCTTCGTCCTGAATTACCAGGAATCTCTGCTGTGAGAAGATTCTCACAATTCCACCTTCATGTGAATATTTAATTGCATTTGATATCAAATTTCTCAGAACTATTTTGAAAGCCTCTTGATCTGTTTTCATTGTGGTTGTGACATCTACACTAACTCGGATCTTCTTCTGTTCTACTTTGCTCTGATACTCGTTCAGAATGTCTTTGACTAATTTTCCCAAGTTGATGTGAACGATCTCTGGTGAATACTGTTCTTGTTCGATCTTTGAAAGCAAGACAAGTTGTTCTATGATTCTCTGCATTCTATTCAAATGTTTTTCTATCTTACACAAAACTTCCTGAACGCGTTCTCCTTCTTTTGCTATCTCAATTAATCCTATCATCGCGGTGATCGGTGTAAAAAGCTCATGCGCGACGGCATTAACGAAGAATGTCTTCGAGTCTGACAATACCTGTTGTTTGTTGTCTATTTCACCATTCGTTGGAAAGAAAATTATCTGATCTGGCTTGAGCAGCAGCAAAGGCCTATGGGTTTTCACTATTTCATGCCAATCTGTATCCAACACCGTGTACGGTCACCAACCTCTCTTTACCGAGTTTTTTTCTGAGCATACTCATGTAGACATCTACTATTCTCTCTGATCTTTCCTCGCCTTGCCAAACAGCATCGAGTATTTCAAATCTTGTGAAAACCTTCTTGGGGTTTTCAAAAAGAAGAAGCAATATCTCAAACTCTCTGCTCGAAAGTTGAACTACTTCATCGTTGATCATCAGTATTCTCTCATGAACGATCAATCTCATATCTTTGTGGACTAACTCACGCTCTAAGAAGGCATTCTTTCTTCTCATGATCGCCCTTACTCTTGCCGATAGCTCCCTCGGGTTGAACGGTTTGGTTACGTAATCATCTGCTCCCATCTCTAAGCCTAAGATTCTGTTTCTGTCCTCTCTGAGTGCAGTCAAAACGATGATGAATGTCTTTGGGCACATCATTCGAATAGATGGAATTTCATCCATCGCATCGCCATCTGGCAAAAGTAGATCGAGTATGATCAGATCAAAACAACTCTTTTCGAGTTGATCGTACATTTCTTCAATACTCGAAGCGGTTTTAACTTCGTGTGAATCGAGCTTTAGGTACCTTACTACGACATCAGATACATCTTTTTCATCTTCAACAACCAAAATGGAAGCCATTTAATCCCTCCAATAAAATCATGCCAGAAAGTTGTTAAAAAACTTTTATATTTTTTCATTGCTCGTAGAAGTTCATGCTGCATAAAGAAAGTGGAAACTACAGGAGGTGGAAGTATGAGAAAGTTCTTGGTTTTCTTGGTGATGGTTTTTCTCACGGTTCTGGCAATGGCAGAAACCTTGGTCATCAAAGGTTCCAACACAGTTTATCCAATCGCTCAGCTCTGGGCAGAACGTTTTCAGAAACTCTATCCAGATGTCGTCATAACACTCGAAGGCGCTGGTTCAACGACGGGAATTACCGCATTATTCAATCAGACAGCTGATATAGCCAACTCGAGCAGATT
>JBBFME010000022.1:0-21707 GCA_037478695.1 Pseudothermotoga sp. | reverse complement strand
CTCAGTGTGAAAAATCTGAAGACGTATTTTTATACAGAAGACGGCATAGTTAAAGCTGTAGATGGTGTAGACTTCGATGTCTTTGAAGGCGAAACACTCGGAATCGTTGGAGAGTCTGGATGTGGTAAGAGCGTTACTTCACTGTCTATTCTGCGAATATTGGATGAGAAAGGAAAGATTGTCGAAGGATCGATTCTCTTTGGTGGAGTTGATCTGGCGAAGATCCCCGAAGAAGCAATGAGAAAGATCAGAGGAAAAGATATAGCGATGATCTTTCAAGAACCGATGGTCGCATTGAATCCCGTTTTCACCATAGGTGAACAGATAGTTGAAGCGATCGTCTTGCACCAGAAAGTTGACGAGACGACTGCACGAAAGATAGCAATTGATCTTCTGAGGAAGGTTGGGATACCTGAGCCTGAGAAAAGAGTAGATGAATATCCACACGAACTGTCCGGCGGGATGCGTCAGAGGGCTATGATAGCAATGGCTTTGTCTTGTAAGCCAAAGATTCTCATCGCCGATGAGCCAACAACAGCTCTTGATGTGACCATTCAAGCTCAGATTATGGAACTGATGAAACAGTTGCAGAAAGAATACGGAATGGCGATAATTTTGATCACACATGACATGGGAGTGATAGCAGAGAATGCAGATCGTGTTGTTGTGATGTATGCAGGAAAAGCGGTTGAATACACAGATGTAAAAACACTTTTCAACGACCCCAAACATCCTTACACCTGGGGGTTATTGCACGCAATACCAAGACTCGACGTAGAACAAACTCGACTGTACAATATTCCAGGTATCGTGCCAAATCCGTTGAAGTTCCCAAGTGGATGCAAGTTCCATCCAAGATGCGAATTTGCCCAAGAAAAATGTAGAATTGAGGAACCAAATCTTGAAGAAGTTGCCGAGGGACATTTCGTGAGATGTTTCTACTGGGAAAAGGTAGAAGAAGCAAAAAGCAAAGAGGTTGGTGATGGAAGATGAATCCAATCGTAAGAATAGAACACCTGGTCAAGTTCTTCCCAATTCGAGCAGGAGTCTTCAGAAGAATTGTTGCATGGGTTAAAGCCGTCGATGATGTTTCATTTGACATCTATGAGGGTGAAACCGTCGGACTCGTAGGAGAATCAGGTTGTGGTAAGACAACGATCGGCATGACATTGCTTCGCCTTTACGAGCCTACTTCAGGTAGAATCATTGTCGCCGATGAAGATACCACATACTATTTCTTACCGTCTCTAAAGGCAAGAGCTTACCTGAAAAGAAATTACATAGAAAGATTCAGAAAATTGCTGAATGAGAAGAAATCTGTTGACTCGGTCATAGAGTTTCTTGAAGGTGTAGATCGACGATACGCAGAAATCTTCTTTCGTGAAGCAGAAGGTTCCACTGCGAAATTCCTCTCAGCGTTGCTTTCTAACATAGATGAAAAGAGAAAAAAATTTCGACGGGATCTTCAGATAGTCTTTCAAGATCCATACAGTTCCCTCAATCCGAGATTGCGGATCAAAACCATCGTTGGAGAAGGTCCGGTTACCCACAAACTGGTGAAGGGAGAGAAAGAAGCCATCGAAAGAGTTAAGTCAGTTTTAGAGGATGTAGGAATCAGTGGCGATTACATATACAGGTTTCCGCATGAGTTTTCCGGAGGGCAAAGACAGCGAATTGGTATAGCCAGAGCCTTGGCTCTATCACCAAAGCTGATAATCGCCGATGAGGCTGTTGCAGCACTTGACGTTTCGATAAGATCGCAGGTTATAAATCTCATGAAAGATCTGCAGAAAGAACACAAGCTCACATATCTTTTCATATCCCACGATCTTTCGGTGATAAAATACGTCAGCGACAGAGTCATCGTCATGTACCTTGGCAAGGTTGTAGAATCAGCCTCTAAGAAAGAATTGTTTGAGAACCCGTTGCATCCATACACAAGAGCGCTCATGAGTGCCATACCTATACCAAACCCGAACATCAAAAAGGAGAGGATCATACTCAAGGGTGATGTGCCAAGTCCGATAAACCCGCCCAGTGGTTGTCGATTCCACACGAGATGTTTCATGGCTGTAGAGGAATGTAGCAAGATAGAACCTGCTCTCAGAGAGATCAGTCCAGGTCACTTTGTCGCCTGCCATCTGGTTGGAAGATGAAAGGTTATAGGGTTGGTTGGCTTGGTTTACTGACAGTTTTATTGATAGTTTTGCTTTTTTACAGATTTTCGCACTCTGATGAGATAGGCGTAAGATTCGAGTGTGGTCAGGATTTGAAGCAAACCTTCGAAAATGCTCTCAGTAAACTGAAGGTTGCCTATAGGGAAGTGAGTCCAGACAGGGCAACGTTGATCTTGTACAACGATCGAGCAATCTATCGAAGCAACATTTTCAGGTTTTATTGGGATGAGGATCTTGAAAAAGAAATCTTGAATGTGGTATCATTCTATATCAAAGTGAATACCGATGTGATAAAATCACAGTTGAGGGAATTCGAACAAACCATAAGAATACCACAGCAAGATGGAAATGAACTTTTATACATTGTAAGACCACAGATTGCAGAAGACATAGAACAAATGATTTGTAGTATTCTAAAGGATGTTCTAACAGGTAAAGAAGGAATCTTTGAAAACGGTTATTTGAAACTGCCATTGATCGTGGAACATAACGGCGACGATATAATTCTTTTTGACACGAAGAGCGGTCAAGTACATCTTCTCTTAGAGTTGGGAGGTAGTTGAGTTTGGAGAATATTCTTTCTGTGAGAAACCTTTCAACATATTTCTATATGGACGAGGGCGTCGTTGCTGCCGTTGATGATGTGAGTTTCGATCTTGCGCCAAGAGAAGTCTTAGGCATAGTTGGAGAGACAGGTTCTGGAAAGAGTGTGACAGTCAAATCGATAATGAGATTGATAAAGTTTCCCGGAAAGATTGTCAATGGCGAGATAATCTACAAAGGACAAGATATACTCAAACTCGATGAAAAGGACATGTACAAGATACGTGGCAAGGAAATCAGCATGGTATTTCAAGATCCCATGACCTCTTTGAATCCACTGTATACAATTGGAGATCAGTTGATCGAAACCATTATTCAGCACCAGAAAGTGAGCAAAGAAGAAGCATTCAAGAGAGCTGTCGAGATGCTTAGTTTAGTTCAAATACCAGAACCTGAAAAGAGAATGATGTCTTATCCATTTGAATTTAGCGGTGGTATGCGTCAACGTGTCGTCATTGCCATCGCTTTGAGTTGCAATCCGTCGATACTAATAGCAGACGAGCCAACGACAGCCCTTGATGTCACGATTCAAGCTCAAATACTCGATTTGATGAAGAGTCTCCAGCAGAAACTGGGAACGGCAATGATATTCATCACACACGATCTTGGTGTCATAGCGTCTATGGCTCATCGAATCATCGTCATGTACGGTGGTAAACAGATGGAGATGGGTAGTGCGAACGATGTCTTTTACAATCCAACACATCCCTACACTCACATGTTACTCAGGAGCATACCAAGGATCGACAGAAAGATCGATAGACTGGAACCAATACCTGGCCAGCCACCCAGAATGATAGACATACCAAAGGTATGTCCCTTTTTGCCAAGATGTCCCAGGAACGTAGAGGAATGCAATCAAAGAATTCCCGAGTTTGTCGAAATCTCTCCTGGTCACTTCGTACGCTGTTTCAACCCAGTTGGAGGTGGCAAATAAGGTGACCGAAATCTTATTAAGCGTGAAGAATCTGAAAAAGTATTTCCCAGTCAAACAAGGTTTCTTGATAAAGCGTGTAGTCGCAGAGATCAAAGCCGTTGACGATGTGAGTTTTGAGATAAAAAAAGGTAAGACCTTTGCATTGGTTGGTGAATCTGGTTGCGGCAAGACGACGGTTGCAAGAACTGTTCTAAGGCTTACTGATCCCACGGCTGGAGAGATATTTTTCGAAGGTAAAGAGATCTCCAAACTGCGCTACAAAGAATTGTTACCTTTCAGAAGAAGAATGCAAATTGTCTTTCAAGATCCAATGAGCTCGCTCAATCCGAGAATGACAGTAGGTCAAATAGTCACAGAGCCAATGCTCTTTCATAAAGTTGCTAAGACCAAAAACGAAGCATACGAAAAGGCAAAGAAGCTCATGGAAATGGTTGGCTTGAAAACCTTCCACCTTGATAGGTATCCGCATCAGTTCAGTGGAGGGCAAAGACAGAGAATAGCGATTGCAAGAGCCATTTCCATTGAACCAGAATTCTTGATACTGGACGAACCAACTTCATCACTTGATGTCTCTGTGCAGGCACAGATAATCAACTTGTTCCTCGATTTTCAGCAGCAGTTCAGATTCAGTTATCTGTTCATCTCTCACAACTTGGGGTTAGTTAGATTTATCAGCCATGATGTTGGTATAATGTATTTAGGAAAGATAGTCGAGATGGGTGAAACCGACGACGTCTTCGAAGAACCTCTGCATCCTTACAGTAAGGCATTGCTCTCGGCAACGCCTATCCCTGATCCGGAAGTCGAGAGAGCCAGGCAGAGAATCATACTCAGAGGAGGTGTCCCGAGTCCTATTTCAAGACCGAATGGCTGTTTCTTCAATCCCAGATGTCCTTTCAAGATGGAGATTTGTGAAAAGGAGTATCCAGAATTCAGAAAGGTATCACAAAACCGCTGGGTGGCATGCCACCTGGTGAAATAGGGGGTGTATTGGCATGAAGAAGTTCTTGGTAGTTGCATTGGTTCTCACCTTTGTGGTTCTAAGCATTGCCGCAGAGAAGTACGTTTACTTCGATGAAAAGACACCGTATCTGGGTGCCAAAGCAACAGGGAAGCCTGGTGGAACATTGATTGCTCCACAACTTGGTAGCGGTCCAAAGACGATGAATGCCGTTGTTGCACAGGAAACGAGCTCTACAGACATTATCAACGTTTTCATGTGGTCTCTAATTGAAATGGACAACTACGCGAGAATGTATCCAGCTCTTGCAGAGAGATGTGAAGTAGAGGTCACAGATGATGAAAAAATGATCATCACACTCAAGATCAGAGCAGGTGTAAAGTGGTCAGACGGAACTCCATTCACAGCAGATGACTTTGTTTTCAGTCTCAATGATATCTACTGTAACCCAGATATCCCGAATGATATGGCCAACTTGCTCGAAGACTCACAAGGAAGACTTCCTGTTGCCGAGAAAGTCGACGACTACACCGTCAAGATTACCTATCTTGAGCCATACAGACTTGCTGTAAGGTATGCTGCAGGTATTCGGATCTTTCCAAAGCACATAGCAGAACCCTGGGTAAAACAGGGTAAGTTCAAAGAAATGTGGACAGTAGACGCGATCAACAAGAAGGAATTGGTAGGGCTTGGACCTTTTATTCCAGTGGAGTACGTCCCTGACCAATTTGTAAGAATGGTCAAGAACCCATATTATTTCAAGAAAGACGCCAATGGGCAAAACCTCCCATATCTCGATGAATATGTTCGCAAGATCATACCAGATCTGAATGCGATCAGGCTTGCCTTTGAAAACGGTGAGATCGATGTCTACGGTGTGACGGCACAGTTCTACCCAGAGATAAAGAACAAAGCAAAGGACAAAGGTTGGGTAGTCGGTACAGGAGGTCCAACCTTTGGTACAACCTTCGTCACCCTGAACTTCAACTGCTCAGATCCCGTCAAGAGAAATTGGTTTAGAAATGAGTTCTTCAGAAAGGCTATAGCCTATTCAATGGACAAAGATGCGATGATCGACACACTCATGGCAGGTCTTGGTGATGCTCAGTGGGGTCCAATAAGCGCAGCAGCCGCTGCATTCTACGATGACAATGCTCTCAGAAAATATCCATATGATTTGGATTACGCCCGCATGATGCTTCAGATGGGTGGATTCAGCTGGGATAAAGACGGTAAACTCATCGATTCAAATGGTAACAGGGTTAGTTTCATAATAATGACCAACGCAGGCAACATTCAGCGCGAAGGTATCTGCAACATTCTCAGAGATGAACTTGCAAAACTCGGTATTGAAATGATCTTCACACCCATTGATTTCAACACCCTCGTACAGAAGATGACAGCTACAGGTGATTGGGAGGCAATCGTTATAGGTCTGACTGGTTCAGATGAACCACAAGGTGGTGCAAATGTATGGAAACTCGACGGAGCTCTCCATTTCTGGAACTACAGTCCGGAGGTTAAGGATTTTGTAAGCCCAGATGTGTATGAGGCACCAGATTGGGAAGTTGAAATCGATAAGATCTTCAGAGAGAACGTAAGAATACTTGATCAGAAGAAGGTTTTCCAGATGTTCTCAAGATATCAAGAACTCGTCTCTGAACATCTACCTCTCATCTATACTATTCAGCAGAAATACCTCTATGCATATGTCAACAAACTGCACAATCTCGAACCCACCGCTTTCGGTGGCATGCTCTGGAACATCGATTGGATCTGGAAAGAAAAGTAATCTTTAGGGGGCTGCCCAGCCCCCTTTTGATCTGAGGTGATGTGCTTGCTCAAGTACATTGGTAGAAGACTTGTGATAGCTTTACCAGAACTTTTAGTGATTTCCCTGATGATTTTCCTGATAATGTATGCGGCACCTGGAGATTTCCTCGATCAGTACAGGCTCGATCCATCTGTTTCTCCGGAGAGATTGAAAGCGATGGAAGAAGAGTTTGGGCTCAACAAGCCTGCAATTGTACAGTATCTGACTTGGTTGAAAAATATTTTGAAAGGTAATCTGGGATATTCTTTCTATTACAGAAGACCTGTGTCCACCCTAATTTGGGAGAGGGTTGGTGCAACATTGATTTTGTCACTCATCTCTTTGGCAAGCTCCTGGATTCTCGGAATTGCGTTGGGTGTCTTCTCTGCACTCAGAAAGTATTCATTTGGTGACAGATTCTTGACTTTCCTGGCTTTTGGATTCGTTGCGATTCCTGAGTTCTTCCTTGGACTCGTCTTGTTGTATTTCGCAGCCAAAACTGGTTGGTTCCCCATATCGGGTATGAAATCTGTGTACTATTCTTCTCTGACAACTTGGGAAAGGTTTAAAGACATTCTTTGGCATTTGATTCTTCCGGCAACGGCTTTGAGTTTGGGATCTTTTGCCGGACTAATGAGATATATGAGAGGGTCTTTGTTAGATGTTTTGAATGAAGACTATGTGGTCTTTGCCCGCGCCAAGGGAATGCCGGAAAGAGTTGTGATATTCAAACATGCAATGAGAAACGCGATAAACCCCATGATAACTTTCCTCGGGTTCAGTATATCTGGACTTCTTGGTGGAGCACTCTTCATAGAAAATGTTTTCGGTTGGCCTGGCATGGGAAGACTCATATACCAAGCTTTGATTCAACAAGATATGTACATCGTAATGGCTAGTGGATTGATCAGTGCGATTCTCCTTGTGGCAGGCAATTTGGTGGCAGATATCCTGCTCGCATTGGTTGATCCAAGAGTCAGACTCGGTTAGTTAGGAGGTCTTGTTGATGCCAGAGGTGAAGAACAACAAAAAGGTGGAATTTGAAGAAAAATATATGACCAGAGGTCAACTCATAGTGAGGGCATTTCTGAGGCACAGGCCAGGGGTGATCGCACTCTGTATATTAATAGCCCTCTACTTATTGGCCTTGTTCGCTGATTTTTTCTCGCCGTACAACCCCATAGAGCAATCTCTAAAACACACCTATGCACCACCAACTAAAATTTACAGAACTTACAAAGGTGCCAGATCAAAACCTTACGTTCTACCGATGATCTCGTACGTAGACAAAGTGACATATGAGAGAACTTACAGGGATATGCTCTTTCCAAGTAAATTGGTTTTAGAGAAACCAGATGGCTCGATCGTGACTTACGAGCTCGGTAAAGAGGGTGTGGAAAGTTTCAAGTTCTCTGTGAATTCGATTGAAAGCATCAAGATAAACAACGAGTGGGTCGATGTCAAAAAGTCACCAAGAACAACTGATTACTTTCTCTTTGGGTACAACGATGAGACACTGACAAAAGGCGTTAGTAGAGTTGAAACCACTTCGGCTGTGGCTCAAGAGATGTATTTCAAGAGCTACTCAACGAAATTCGATTTGAAGAGTGAAGACGACATTCAAGCCGTTGCCGTGCAAGAAACACTCGATACAATTGTCGTGAAAAAGGACGGCAAATTTGAAATGCTGAAAGCAAAGGTAATCGACTACGAATACAAGACTTATCCGATAAAGTGGTTTGTAAAGAGCTGGACTGGCAAGCTTTTCTGGATCTTTCCTATGAATCTTCATCTTTTCGGCGTTGACAACTACGACAACAACCAGTATGTGAAGTTCTTCATCATGGGTGCAGATCTCTTTGGTAGGGATGTTTGGTCGAGGATAGTTTTCGCATCGAGAATATCACTCTCAATCGGCATAATTGGCATGATCATCACCTTTGCCTTTGCCCTTCTCTTTGGTGGAATCTCAGGTTACTACGGAGGATTGATAGATGAAGGCTTGATGAGGTTCGCCGAAATAATCATGTCGATACCCGGCTTTTATCTGCTGATAATGTTGCGCGCCATGTTGCCATTGGACCTGCCATCAACACAGATATACATCTTGTTGGTGTTCATACTCTCGTTCATAGGTTGGGCTGGTACTTCTCGTGTGATTCGAGGAATGGTTTTGTCGATAAGGCAAAGGGAGTTCGTCGAAGCGGCTATCGCCATCGGTTTACCGAACAGTAAAGTTCTGGCGAGGCATGTGCTTCCAAATACAGCGACCTATTTGATAGTGAATGCCACACTCAGAATACCTGGTTACATCCTCGGTGAGGCTGGCTTGAGTTTCTTGGGTTTGGGAATTCGCGAACCTCAAGCATCATGGGGGCTGATGCTTGCCCAAGCACAAGATGTTTACATCATGACGCGTGCACCTTGGCTTTTGATCCCTGGCATATTCATCTTTGTGACTGTTATCTCTTTCAACTTCGTCGGTGACGCTTTGAGAGACGCTCTTGATCCAAGATCGTTAGGGTGATGAAAAATGGTGACCCGTTTGGGTCACCTTCTCTTTTGTGAGTAATTTTGAACAAACCTCTGAGAGACTTTGATGATGTCTCCTGCACCTACAAAGAGGTATACCGTTTTCTCCTGTGGTTTGAAGGCTTCGAGTAGCTCTTCAAGTTTTGGAAAGTATCTTGCTTGTTTGCCATGCGATATCAAGCCATCGACTATCATCTTGGCTGAGATCTGCGGAATAGCCTTTTCGAAGGCTCCGTAGACTTCAGTGACGTAAATCTCATCGGCATCTTTGAGAGCTTTCGCAAAATTACCATCTTCACGCAATAAACGTGTGTATCTGTGAGGTTGAAAGATCACAACTTTCTTCTCCTCTGGAAAAACTTCCTTCGCAGCGGCGATGAGCGATCTTATTTCATCGGGTGTGTGAGCATAATCATCAACGACATAAGTTCTATCTCTTTCATTCAAAACGGTCACGTCAAAACGTCTGTGTGTGCTGACGAAGTCCTCCAAGGCTGTAAGCACTGCGTCGACATTATAACCAATCGACCAGAGCAATGTGAGTACAGCCATAGCGTTCAAAACGTTGTGTTCTCCAGGAACTTTCAATTTCAACTCGTATTGTCTTCCAGCCAACTCTATCGAAGCGATCTGCAACAGTCCTTTTCTTTCTCTGCTCAACAGTTTGCATGTTCCTGAAGATCTGCCGAAGGTATGAGTACCAAGGTTAGAGGTGTTTTTGTCCTCTGAGAAGGTTATTACTGCTCTCCGAGTCTTTCTCGCCAGATTTTCAAAACAGGATCTGTAGAAGTTCTCGTTGTTGTCATAATTTTCAAGATGATCTTGGCGAGCATTCGTGATTATCAGAAAGTCTGGAGAAAAAGCGGAAAACTCTGGCTGACTTTCATCGAGCTCATAGACGTATGGACCTTTTCCAGAACGATAGTTGTAGAACTCCAAAGACTTGTGCATACCTCCGAGGAAGACCGTAGGATCTTCACCAAGAGATTTGAGACAATGCGCAACCATAGCTGTAGTTGTGGTTTTACCATCTGAACCGGTGATCGCGAACTGGGTTACGCCATCCAGAATGCTCCTTAGAAACTCAGACCTACTCATAACTTTGACTCCTTCTGCTCTCGCCCTGAGAATCTCTGGGTTGTCAGAATGAACAGCAGGTGTGTGTACTACAACATCTGGATGGAGCCAGTTCTCATAGCTGTGGCCAATAAAGACGTGTATACCCGCACTCCTGAGAATATCTATTTGCTCATTACCACATATATCAGAACCGTAGACATCATCTCCTCTAAGACGACAATGCAAAGCCAACGAACTCATACCAATTCCGCCAATTCCCACAAAATGAATTTTCATCTCAATTCCTCCAACACAATTTTAGCAATCGTCTCTGCTGGATTGTCTCTCTTTTCATCTTTTCTGCCAAGCTTGATAGCACTCAGCAATTTCTCTAAAAGCAGCTTTGGCGTCAAATCTTTCTCTCTAACAACAACGCCTCTACCGATCTCTTCAACGTACATCGCGTTGAAAATTTGATGATTTCCTGCAGACCCCTCCCACGGTATCAACACACCAGGTACACCGTAATAGAGCATCTCACTTACTGCTATTGCACCAGCACGAGTTACAACTGCCTCTGCTCCTTTCCACGCGCAAGACATATCGTGTATATAGTCAAAAGCTTGAACGTTTTTATACTGCGACAATCTCTTCGTCCAGGAGCTATCCCCTGTGCTGTGCACGAATTTCATACCTTTCTCAATCTTGTATACCTCTTCCATCAGTCTGTTTATGAATTCACTTCCTTTGCTTCCTCCAATTACCAATACATAACCTTCACCGAACTGCGATGAACTACACACCTTAACTCTTATTGGATTACCCGTGACAACGATCTTCTTTTTTGCCGAATCAGGAAAATACTTTATACTCTCTTCAAAGGCGACAAGAATTTTCCTCGCACTCTTGCTGAGAACCTTGTTCGCCAGACCTGGTAAGACATTCTGTTCTTGAACAAAAAAAGGTTTTCCACTTTTCTTGCACATCTTCGCCACTGGATAGGAAACATACCCACCAGTGACGAATCCAAAATCACAATCTTTCACTTCCGAGGCTATCATACTCTCAATTCGAAAGATTTTCAATAGTCTACCCAAATTGACTGGGTTGAAGATAGGTCTTTCCAGTCCCTTTAGATCAACAGCCACGAACTTGTATTCTGGATGCTCTACAGGAATGATTCTACTCTCGAGACCTCTCTCCAGGCAGAAATAGGTTACGTCGATCTTCTCCTTTAAAGCAAGGGCTTCAAGGACAGCGAGCGCAGGATAAAGGTGTCCACCTGTTCCTCCACCTGCGGCTGCAACTCTCATTTCTCATCACTTCCATGTGTGACCATGTTGATCACGACTCCGAGACCCAGTAACATGGTGATGATAGAAGTGCCACCATAACTGATGAAAGGTAGAGTAACACCAGTTACAGGCAAAGTCCCGGTGACGACGCCAAGATTGACAAGCACCTGAAGCATTATCAGAAAAGAAAAGCCAACTATGTACGATGTTGCAAAGGCATCTTCTAATCGCTGAGTCAGCTTGAGAAGCACGGCAATTAGAATGAAAAACAACACAACAATCACAATAATGCCGATCATTCCGAATTCTTCACCCATTGCAGCCAAGATGAAATCTGACACTACAGCTGGTATAGCCAGCTTAACCTCACCAAGTCCAACTCCCTTTCCCGCTAGCCCCCCCTCTCTTAAAGCCTGCACTGCCTTAGAGACTTGATCTGGAAAATTGCCCTCAAGAAAGGTCCTCAGTCTCCACAATTGATAGTCCTTCAGAAACAAACCTGTCTTCAACGCACTGAAGAACAATATGAACAGCAGTATCAGAGTCATAGAGATATAGATGGCTCGCGTGCCATGAGAATAAAGCATCAAAATCACGACTAAGAAAAGAATAAGAGATGTGCTCAAATCGGGCTCTATCAGAATCAACCCGAGAATTGGCAAACTCATCAACAGAGGTTTGAAAAACCCTCGATAAAACTCTCTCATGTGTTCCCTATTCTGAGCAATATAGGCTGAAAGACATAACAGTAAAGCGATTTTAGCAATTTCAGAAGGTTGAATGCTGAAGCCAGGTAAGTTGATCCACCTTTTTGAACCATTTATCTCAGGAAAAAAAAGGGGGATCAATAGAAGCCCTATGACCGTGAAATAGTAAAACTGAGCAAGCTTCATGTGTATCCTGTAGTCAACCAACATTGCCGCGGCCATTAGGAATGTACCAATTGCCAATCTCAAGATATGAGAATACAAGAGATTTCTGGCAAGATTACCAAAGATATTCATCTGTGCGCCGATATCAACACTTGCAATAAGAATGATGCCAACCGATATGAGTATTGAAACCACGAGGAGAATCGGCACAGCATCTGTCAATTAGCCCTCACCCTCTTGCAATGATTGTACCACACGAACGAAGTGATCTCCCCTTTTGGAGTAGTCTTCGTACAGATCAAAGCTGGCACCAGCTGGACTCAGGAGAACAACATCACCGTCTCTGGCGATCTTCATCGCATTGTAGACGGCTTGTTCCATGTCATTTACAATCGTGAACGGAAAATCCTCTTTCTTGAGAAAGACTTCGATAGCATTCACAATCTCACCAAAGATGAATGCGTGCTTGACCTTCCTTTTCATTTCCTCAACCAGCATGGCATAGTTCTCGTTCTTACCTTTGCCAGACAAGATCAAAATGACGTTCCTACTCGTGAAGTTTTGAAGGGCTGATACAGTAGCAGCGGCACTGGTTGCCTTTGAATCATCGATAAAAGTTATTCCATTTATCTTTCTCACGAATTCCATTCTATGCCTTGGAGGTCTGAAATCTTCTAAAGCTTTCAGAACCACGCTTGGTTCAACATTTAACAATGAGAATACCTTCAGAACGGCCGAGAGGTTTTCGAGGTTCTGGAAGGTCCAAAGAAGATCATTCTTAAAATGATAACTTCTACCGTCGTAAGTAATTTGCGAAAGGGGCTCTTCGACAACCAAAGGTTCAAAGCTGTGAAAAGTATCATCATTCTGATCAACATTAATCAGTGATTGATCAGAGACATTGAAAATTTTCAACTTTGCGAACTCAAAAATCTTGAGCTTTGATTTCACGTAGTGTTCAAAGGTAGGATGCCAATCCAGATGATTCTGCTTAATGTTCAGTATCACTCCAAGATCGATTGGCAACTGCTTAGACCAGAAAAGCTGAAAACTACTGAGTTCCAGAACAACATACTCTGGGTCTAACCCCAAGAGATTTGCAACTGGCTCACCGATATTGCCACACAGATAACTGCTCAAACCCATTGCCTTCAAAACATGGAAGATCATACTACACGTAGTTGTCTTGCCATTAGAACCTGTAACACCTATTACAACACGAGGTTTTTTCATGTTCAAGACCACATCTATGTCTGTAACCGTCTTTTCAGGACATTTCGAGATCACAGGATGATCAGGTTTCACAGAGGGACTGACGACAACAAGGTCTGCTTCGCATATTCTCTCTGTATTTTGACCCTCTTCAAATTCTATGTCCATTGACAAAAGAGACGATTTCTCATCATCGCTCAAATATCTCGACTCACTGACAAAAACTCTGTGTCCAATCTTTTTCAATTTGGTCGCCAATGCTCTGTTCCCTACACCATAACCAACCAATGCGTAATACAAGATTGCTACCTCCTTGAAGATTATAGAACAGATCTTCTCCTGTATTGCGAAGAACAGTTTAACAAAGGGTTCATTTGCACACTCTGCTCGGTCTCAAGACTTTGATGCTTGAGAATGATCAGAGAAGTAATCGAGAGAATCTTTTTTCCTTAAGGTTAATAATCTTTACCATTCTGCAAAATGAAGATATAATAAAACTGTTCTTTGAAGGAGGTGAAACAGTTGACGGTAGTTGAGAAGCTGATTGAATATGGTATCGTTGCGGTCATCAGAGCCGATTCTCCATCGCGGGCTGTAGAGATGTGCAGGGCATGCAGAGATGGTGGTATTGTTGCAATCGAGGTTACTTTCAGTGTACCACATGCTGTTGAAGTGATTCAGCAAATAGACAGAGAAATAGGCAATGAGATCTTGCTTGGTGCTGGAACCGTTCTCGATCCTTACACTGCCAAGATCGCCATCGAAGCTGGGGCAAAGTACATCGTTGCACCAAATCTCTCTGAAGAAACAGCTCTTCTGTGTAATAAACACAGAGTTCCTTACATTCCCGGTGTTCTCACACCAACTGAGATAGTTAAGGCGCTCGAGCTGGGAGTACCTTTGATGAAGCTTTTCCCAGCTTCCGCGGTTGGTCCATCTTACATCAAGGCAATTCATGGACCACTACCCCAAGCAAAGATCATGCCAACAGGTGGTGTCGAACTTGAAAATGTGAAAGACTGGATAAAAGCAGGTGCTGCGGCTGTTGGAGTAGGTGGAGGTCTGACCAAAGGAACCAAGGAAGAGATAGTTCAAAAAGCGAGAAGGTTCGTTGAACTCGTCAAAGAAGCTCGTGCTGAGATGAAAGGGAGGTGAAGGTTGTGAAAAAAGCGCTTTTAGTGACATTCTTGGCAGTCTTTTTCACAACAGTTCTTGCTGCCGACTATCCAAGAAAAGCTGTCACGATCATCTGTCCGTGGGGTGCTGGTGGTGGCACAGACAGAATTGCAAGATTTTTAGCTGATGAACTCAGCAAAAAGTTTGGACAACCATTCACAGTTGTAAACAAAACGGGTGGAGGAGGTGCAGTCGGGCACAGTGCTGGTGCTTATGCCGCACCGGATGGCTACACTCTCACCCTTGTAACAATGGAAATTGCCTCGATGCACTGGATGGGTCTGACAACACTTACTTACGAGGATTTCGAGTACATCGCCCAGTTCAACGAAGATTCTGCCGGAGTCATGGTCAAGGCCGATGCACCGTGGAAGACTTTGAATGATCTTTTGCAGGATATTAAGGCAAATCCCGGGAAGTACCTTTTCTCAGGAACGGCTGCAGGTGGTATATGGGATCTTGCGAGAATTGGTATGCTCGATGCAGCAGGTATTCCAGTTGATTACGTAACATGGGTGCCTTCAACCGGAGCTGCCCAAGGGCTTGTTGAATTGTTAGGTGGGCACGTACACGTTGTGACCTGTTCTTTGGCAGAAGCAATTACCCAGATACAGAGCGGTCAAGCTCGCGCTTTAGCCGTGATGGCAGACGAAAGAGACCCGAGATTTCCAGATGTGCCAACACTTAAGGAAATGGGCATCAATTGGTCTGCAGGTACATGGCGAGGGATCGCTGTTCCGAGAAAAACACCAGTAGAGATAAAGTCAACACTCGAAAAAGCTATATTGGAAATTGTGGAAACAGATGCTTTCAAAAACTTCATGAGTACAAACGGTTTCGGCATAAAGGTACGTAACGCTCAGGAATTCTATGAATTTGCGAGGCAACAAGATCAAGCTTGGAAACACGTCCTTGAGCTTGGTGGATACACCAAATGAATGGTAGCCCTTCAGGGGCTACCATTTTTTGAGGTGAGAAAATGTCAGACACTATCTTGGGCGTTTTTCTAATTGCTCTGGCAATCTTTGTGCTGATTTCTTCCTCGAGTTTTCCAAACCTTGTAGTCAGAGGCGAGAAATTGCCAGGACCGAAATATTTCCCCTCTTTGTTGTCTATTTTGATGATCCTCCTTGGGGTATTCTACATTGTTTCAAGTATTTTCAAGTTGAGAAAGAGAGAGAAAAATCAAATAGACAAATCTTCTAAAGGTCAACTCTCACCATTGTTGGTAGTTTTGACATCCTCAATTCTCTTCGTACCTGTCGTCCAGCTGGTCGGTACAACTGTTGGAGTAATTGCGATAACTTTTTCGATGATGGTTTTCTTTCGTGTCAAGTGGTATTATTCTGCGGTCATTTCAGTAACGCTCGCATTGTTGATTCGACTTGTCTTCGAAGTTCTGTTCAAAGTTCCTCTGCCAGAAGGTACTCTGATACCACTGTGAGGTGGCTTGGATGACTAACCTGTCAGAGATTCTGAGTTTCAATATTCTTCTTCCTCTTTTCTTATCTATGACTTTCGGCATCTTCGTGGGAGCGATACCCGGTTTAACTGCGACGATGGCAGTTGCTCTGATAATACCCATCACCTATTACATGCGCCCATTGGCTGGTCTTGCCATGGTCCTTGGGGTATCATTTACTGCTATCTTTGCCGGAGATATCCCCGCTACATTCTTGAGAATACCTGGAACACCAGCATCTGGTGCTGCAACTTTAGATGGTTTTGAACTCTCAAAAAAGGGCAAAGGAGCACTCGCTCTGACACTTGATTTGTTGTGCTCTGCCTTTGGTGGGTTGATCGGTGTGATCTTGCTTATCCTTATCGCACCACCTTTAGCGAATCTTGCTCTGAAATTCACCCACTTCGAGTATTTCTGGCTTGGAGTCTTTGGCCTGAGCATGGCGGCTGTGCTTAGCAAAGGAAATACCATCAAAGGACTCACATCGGCAATTCTGGGGTTGTTGATATCAACTATTGGAATCGACGTCACAACTGGCTATCCGAGGTTTACCTTTGGCGTTATTGAACTGATGGATGGAGTGAGTTTCATTCCGGCGATGATTGGACTTTTCGGATTGTCAGAAGTTCTGAAGAGAGTTGGGTTCGGTTTGCAGGCTTTGAAAGTTCCTGCGATAAGAGAAACGACTAAGCTGAGATTTATCGAAGCACTGAGGGAGGTTTGGAAGAACAAATTCACAGTTTTGCGCAGCTCTTTGATAGGTACCTTTATCGGAGCTCTACCAGGTGCAGGTGCCGATATCGCTGCTTGGGTTGCCTATGGTGCTGAAAAGAATATCTCTGGCGATGCTCAAATAGGAAAGGGATCTACAAAAGGCGTCATAGCTCCCACAAGCGCGAACAACGCAGCCATAGGAGGTACTTGGATCCCTGCTCTTGTCTTTGGTGTACCTGGAGATTCCATAACTGCAATAGTCCTTGGTGCAATGCTCATGTACGGACTCCGACCCGGTCCGATGATCTTTACTGAGTCACGACAGTTGGTCAACCAGTTGTTCATAATCGCCATAGTGATCCAATTCCTTTTAATTCCAGTGGGTTGGATCGGCATAAAGGCATTCTCGTTGTTCTTGAAACTGCAAACGAGCATTGTCATGACAGCCGTCGTAGTTTTCTCAGTTATTGGTTCTTATGCTTTAAGGAACAGCTTCTTCGATATCTACGTGATGATCGCTTTTGGAATCATCGGTTATGCATTGGAGAAATTGGGTATCCCATTGCCACCCATGATTCTTGGGCTGATCCTCGGTAGGATGATCGAAGATAATCTCAGGATAGGGCTGATAAAAACGAAGGGTAACTTCTTGCCATTCATTACGAGACCCATCAGTTTGACCATTTTGGTTCTCACCATCTTGGTTTTGATTGGACCCCAGTTGTTTTCAACGATCTTCAAGAGAAAATCATCTTGAGCAGCCATTAGGCTGCTTTTCTTGTATAATTTACCCTGGAGGTAGTATCTTGAAAACTGCCACGGTCATCACAACTGGAAGTGAATTGGTTGAAGGAATCATTTTGAACACAAACGCTAAGTTTATTTCCAGTAGACTGACCGAAATCGGTATCAAGGTTTTGCGCAACATTTCAGTGGATGATGATACTGATCTGATAACCAAAGCTGTAAAAGATGCATTAGTAGATTCAACGATAGTTGTCATCAGCGGTGGGTTAGGACCAACGGAGGATGACAAAACTCGCGAAGCTGTTGCAACAGCTCTCAACAGAAAAATCACTGTTGATGAAACCCTCAAAAGAGCTATAAGAGAAAGAGTTTCAAGATATCACAAATACCTGCCAGAAAACATCGATAGGCAGGCAATGGTCATTGAAGGTGCTTCAATTTTGCCGAACACAGTTGGAAGCGCTCCTGGCCAGCGAATAGACGTCGATGAAAGGATCATTGTATTGCTTCCCGGACCTCCTCAAGAACTACAACCTATGTTTGAAAGTTTTTTGAGACAACTCCATGTTGAATCTGAGACAAAGACTGTTTCCCTGTTGTTCTTCGGAATAGCCGAAGCCACTTTGGACGAGATCATGACGAAACTTTCACCAGAACCATGTATAAGAATTGCTACCCAGGCTTCATTCAGCGAGGGTGTATGTGTTCGACTCACTGCAGCTACAGATTGTGAGAAAGAGCTTCAGGAATTTGTCAGCAAACTTTCTCAACAAACCCATGGTCATCTGATCGCCACGGAGAATACCACTCTGGAAGAAGTATTGGTCAAAGTTCTAAGAGAGAAGAAAAAGACAGTTGCGATCGCAGAATCGTGTACTGGAGGTATGGTGAGCTCTAAGATTGTGAATGTCCCAGGTGCTTCAGAGGTTTTTCTCGGTGGAGTAGTTGCATACGACAATTCAGTAAAAGTGAATCTGCTCGGTGTGAAGAGCGAAACGATTGAAATACATGGTGCGGTCAGTGAGGAATGTGTAATCGAGATGGCAAATGGTGTCAGAAGGTTGCTCAGTAGTGATATAGCTTTAGCAGTCTCTGGCATTGCAGGACCAAGTGGTGGCAGTAGTGAAAAGCCAGTTGGGACGGTTTACTTCGCTATCAGCGATGAAAGAGAAAACAAATCCACCAAGTTTTTTTACCCGCAGGAGCGCAATATTTTCAGAGCAAGAATCGCTGCTCATGGACTGTATTTGATTTGGAGATATCTGCACAACATGATATAATATTTTTCAAAGCGATGGGAGGAATCCTCATGAATGAACAATACTTGAGTGTTTTCGTTGATGAAAGTAAGGAATACATTCAAACGTTGAACGATTCTCTACTCAAGCTAGAAAAGGACTATCAAGATGCAGAAGCCATAAATGAAACCTTTAGGGCCCTCCACACGCTCAAGGGTATGTCTGGTACAATGGGCTTTGAAACGATGTCAAAGCTGTGTCACAAAATGGAGCAGTTACTCGATAAGATAAGAAGCAAGAAAATCAAACTTGACTCTAAGATGTTAGACCAACTTTTCATTGGCGTAGACGTTCTTGACAAAATGATTGCATCGATAGTTAAGAGTGGAACTGATCATTTACCAGATTTCGACGTCGTGGCTTTTGCCCAGAATTTTGAAGTTCTTTCATCAGTTGTTGAGACTGTTGAACCAACAAAAGAGAAAAAGGAATCAGCTGAGAAAGCAGAAATCACCGAATCGGTTCAAAAGGTGATCGCCGAGGCAGAAAGAGAAGGCTACAACGCCTATCAGTTGAGCATCACACTCGCCAGCGGCACTCAGTTCAAAGCCGTCAGGATGTACATGGTTTTCAAAGCTATAGAGGAACACGGTGGACAGATCTTGAGTTCCAAGCCATCCGTGGAAGACATCGAACAGGAAAAGTTCGATCGAGATGTAGAACTGATAATCGTGATAAGAGAGGATAAGGAATCTCTACGAAACATGATCATGTCTATATCGGAAATTGAGAGAGTTACGATCAAAGACATTTCACAAAAAGAAGTCCAAGTCCAAACTGCTGTGATAGGTGAAAACGAGGAAAAAAAGATCGTTGAAGGGACAAGGGCTGAAATCTCAAAAGAGAAAAGAAGACTCACCCAGACAGTCCGTGTTGATATCGACAAACTCGATAATCTGATGAATTTGATGGGAGAGTTGGTCATATCCAGGAGCAGAATAGGCGATACTCTGAGAAAGTACAGCATCAAAGAGGTAGATGAAAGCCTCTCGCAGTTGAACAGGATAAGTTTGGACCTGCAGAATGTGGTGATGAAGATCAGGATGGTTCCGATCGCCTTTGTTTTCAACAGATTTCCCAGGATGGTTAGAGACGTCGCAAAACAACTTGGCAAGGAGATCAACTTCGTGGTCGAAGGAGAAGATACGGAGCTCGATAGAACCTTCGTTGAAGATATAGGTGAACCTCTGCTTCATATGCTCAGAAATGCCATCGATCATGGTATAGAATCTAAGGAAGAGAGACTGGCAAAAGGGAAACCACCAATTGGTACTGTTGTACTTTCTGCAAGGCATGAGGGTAACAATGTGGTAATCGAGGTCAGAGACGATGGTCGTGGCATAGAGAGATCGGCAGTTCTAAAGAAAGCAATTGAGAAAGGGTTAGTCACTGAGGCTCAGGCAGAGACATTGCCAGATGAAAAAGTCTATGAATTTCTCTTCATGCCCGGTTTTTCAACAAAGGCAGAAACTACAGAGCTTTCTGGTCGAGGTGTAGGCTTGGATGTGGTAAAGAATGTTGTCGAATCACTCAATGGCACTGTCAGTATAGAGAGCGCCAAGAACAAAGGCACTACAATAACAATGCGCTTGCCGCTGACTTTAGCTATAATTCAAGCACTTTTGGTCAAAGTGAATAACCTTGTGTATGCTGTTCCAATAGCGAATATTGATAGTACTCTGAGCATATCAAAGGAACAAATTCAGAAGATCCAAGATAGACAAGTGTCGGTTATTAGGGGAGAAATCATCCCTATTGTCAAATTATGGGACATACTGGAGCTGAAACACGAAGGTGATGATACCATTTACAACACTGTGATAGTCAGGGTCGGGAACAGAAAGTACGGTCTGACTGTTGATACACTGATTGGTCAAGAGGACATTGTGATAAAATCCCTTGGAAAGATCTTCAGTGATGTCAGAATATTCAGTGGTGGTGCGATACTCGGAGATGGTAGTATAGCTTTGATACTGGATGTTGCCAACATCGCTTGAATTCTTGAGGAGGGATCCGATGCAAAACGAGAGCGAATTCGAGGTATTCGTCTTCAGTGTTGGCGAACAAGAAATGGCATTTGATGTAGACCATGTTAGCATGGTTATAGAAAGGCCTGAGATAACACCTGTGCCAAAATCGAAGAGCACAGTGTTAGGTGTTATGAATCTACGTGGTAGAATTGTCCCAGTCGTAAATCTTGCCATGTCACTTGGTGTTGAATTCGGCAAGACAGATGATGAGAAGGTTGTAGTTGTGAATTGGGAAGAGATGGAAGTCAGTTTCCTGGTAAACAAAGTCAAAGGTGTTTTGAGATGCAATGAAGGCGAGGTTGAGAAGTTGCAAGAACTCGCCAAATTTGGTGAAAAGTGTAAAGGGATAATTAAGAAAGGCAACGAGTTGATTGTCTACTTGAACATAGGAAAAATACTGGGTGAGTTGATCACCGTTTCAGAGTACAGTACTGAGGGGGTATGGTGATGGCAAAACGAGTGCTCATAGTTGATGATGCTGCGTTCATGAGAATGCTTTTGAAGGACATAATTACAAAGGCTGGCTACGAGGTAGTTGGGGAAGCCGCAAACGGTGTTGAAGCTGTTGAAAAGTACAAGGAATTGAAACCCGATGTTGTGACAATGGATATCACTATGCCTGAGATGAACGGAATAGAAGCTATAAAGAAAATCCGTGAATTCGCTCCTGATGCTAAGATTATTGTTTGCAGCGCGATGGGCCAACAAGCGATGGTTATAGAAGCGATTCAAGCAGGTGCAAAAGATTTCATCGTCAAGCCATTTCAACACACCAGAGTTGTCGAGGCTCTTCAAAAAATCAACTGAGTGGGGTGGGAT
>JBBFME010000021.1:0-22738 GCA_037478695.1 Pseudothermotoga sp. | reverse complement strand
AGTCTATTCACTTGCTTTCACCTCCTGTAATTCTCCAGCCATTGCAAGTCCAAACTCGGCATCTGATGCGTCAGGTGGCAGAATTGCAGAAAGTCTTCCTTCCGCTACTATGGCTATCCTATCGCAGATTGTTCTCAGTTCAGCAAGTTCACTGGACGTCATGACTATAGTTATGCCATGTTTTCTGTTCATCTCAACCAAGTGATCCAGAACGAGTTTTTTTGCACCAACATCGATACCCCTGGTGGGTTCCGAGACGAAGAGAATCTTGGGTTTCAAAGTAAAAGCCCTCGCCAAACAAACCTTTTGTTGGTTGCCACCACTGAGCCTTCTAACAGGCTGTGCTGGTGATTTACACCTTATATCGAGTTCCTTTATCATTTGCAGAGCATGTTCTCTGAGCCTTTTCTTGTCATAGATCTTGAAAAACAAGAATCTCTTTGTGAATTCATCAAATGCTTCTATTGCAGTTGCGGCGATGTTCATTTCAACAGATTCATTGAGCAATAAGCCAACACCTCTGCGATCCTCAGATAGATAGACCACACCTTTCTTCAAAGCATTGGCAGGATCGTTCAGTCTGTAAGGTTCTCCTTCAAGCAAAACCTCTCCAGTAGCGGGAAACATGCCCGCTATACCGTTGGCTATGCCAATCTTTCCATGCCCTGCCAATCCCCCTATACCCAAGATCTCTCCCCTTCGAATATCTATGCTGAAGTCATATACGTTCTCACCAGGCATCTGTACCTTCAAAGCCTTTATGGACATGAGTATATCTTTGTCTGAAGGTTCTCTTTCTCTTGGTGGCAATCCAACACTGTCCAATTTCCTTCCAACCATTTTCTCAGCGATTTCGGAGATCGTAAAAGACGAAGCAAGTCCTTGATCAACGACAGCTCCATCTCTTAGAATCGTGATTCTGTTTGAGACTTTGAGTATCTCAACTAACCTGTGAGAAATGAACAGTATTGATATACCTTTTGAAGACAGCAATTTTATCGCATCCAGAAGTTTCTCAGCCTCTGTTTCTGATAGAACCGCTGTTGGTTCATCGAGAACGAGTACCTTTAGATTTCTTTTGTCTATCTCTCTGGCGATTTCTATGAACTGTTTGTGACCAACAGGCAAACCTGCAACCATGAGAAATTCATCGATATTCATTCCAATAGAGCTCAACGCTTGCTTTGCATCTTTTCTCATCGAAGACATATCAAGTGTTTCCATAGACTTTCCAAAAACTTTGCTCACAATATTGGACTTTGTCGTCTCTCTGTTCAACTTGATATTCTCTGTCACCGTAAAGCCTGGAAGTAGCATGAATTCCTGATGAACCATGCCTATACCCAGCTCCATGGCTTTTTTCGGAGAATCTATTTCAACCTTCTGGCCATTCATTAATATTTCTCCCTCAAAACCTCCAGTTGAATGAATCACAGGCATTCCAAACAGAATATTCATCAAAGTAGACTTTCCAGCACCATTCTCTCCTACAAGCCCATGGACTTCGCCAGGCGTCAAATCGATGCTCACATTCTTCAGCACTTGGTTGCCGTAGAAAGATTTGTTGATATTTCTCATTTCAAGAGTTTTTTCCACATGCATTCCTCCCACAAATCAAAGATGTCGGCTTGAATGCCGACATCTTTGAGGAAAAGTTCAAAATCATAACGATCAGAACTGGGTTTTTCCAAAGATGACTGAATCACAGATTACAAGGTAGTAGTTGCCTGCACCTGGATATTTGTCAATAGTCTTCAAACCATAACCAGAGACCTTTTCAGAGATAACTTTGTCAAAAATCGCTTTGACACCATTAGTATCATCTGCTTTCACAGTCTTCTTGACGAGTGCCGCAGCCAAATCAACGCCTGCTTCCACAAAGACCATGTTGATCGGTATGGGCCAGGTTGCAAACCTTCCCGCCCCGCCGAGCTCAACTATTTTGCTGTTCACAGCTTTGAGTATGTAGTTTATATCACCCTTCTTTTCAGGTGGAATCGCTATACCGAGAGAACCAGGGAAACCATGGGTCGGCGATGGGCAGCATGGTTCTGCATAGATTCCGCCGTGCTGTAGAATGGCTTTCTGCAATGGTTCTTGCATGCCACAGTTCGTCGAGAAGAAGGCCGTGTCCTTTCCATACTTCGCAATCTGCCTTGGAACGTCTTCAAGAATGAACTGCTGAGCACCTGTCAAGCCTTGCTCTCCAAGTGGGTCTGGAGCAGAAACAAAAATGAACTCCATGCCGAGTTCTTTACAACGTCTTTCCATGATATCGCGTCTCTCAGCAAGCAACTTGTAGCTCATGTGTCTTGGGAAGGAATAGTGAATGAATCTCTTTGCACCCATCTTATGAGCTATATCAATTATTGTAACACCACGGCCCAGATCGTCGGTCTGGAAAGAGACATCTGCAACGGGACCGACAACCTCTGGATCTTCGTGTGGAACGCCCACAACAAAGATCATGTCAGGCCTGAACTCCTTAACTCTTCTCATCGCAGCGACCGTTCCTGGTACACCTTGGCAGATCACTATTGCCTTGACCATAGGATCATAGGCAAGCTCGACTATTCTCGCAATTGTTGTCTCTTGCTCCTGCATGAACTTGTCTGGGTAGGTCACGTGGATTATTTCTTTTCCGTACTTTGCGATGACATTTTCCGCTCCGCGATACTCATCTTCACCTTGTGAAACTGTACCTGTTACAACACCAATTTTGAAACCAAGTGCTGCAAAACTCAATGTCACAGCCAGCAACAAACCAAGTACAAGAAAGAGCCTTTTCATCCTAAGTACACCCCCTACTGATGATTTTGTAACTGTATTATACCACAACATCTTTGCGTCAATTCTTAACATTGCATACGAGAAAAGTAATCCTCAAAACCGATTCTTCTTCGTTGTAATCAATTTTCACCGAATTCACTAACATTGACATCAATACCAGATCTTCATCTGATCCATATTCACCGAGCAGTGGAAGGTAGTAATAGGCAAACTCTTCACGGGTGTCCACTTTCAAATACCCCTCGAGCAATTGTAGCTCTTGTTCTTTCAAGGCAACAATTGCCTCTATGGAAACAGAGATTTTATCGCCTTCAGCTTTTATCTCTATACTTATTTCACTCGCCGATCTTGCTAAGAGGAATTTCATCAACTGAGAACTCAATTTCGTAACTATCTCGGCTTTTCTCGGCACAATTCATTCCCCTTTCTTGTGGAAAAGTTGGATGATTGGTACCAAAAACATCGCCACCAATCCACCTGCAAAACCGTTGTTGTAAAGATTCAGTCCTCCATGTAAGAAACCCACGTTGTTCACAACAGCGGTGTGAAGAAACCCAGCAACAATGCCCCAAATGATGCCAAACTCACCCGCTATCGGTGCCAATGTTGTTCCGAATAGCGCAGCGAGTATGTTGTTTGGTTCACTCAGAGCATACTTGTTTGTTACAGCGTTCAAGGTGACACCCAACAACAATGGTAAGACATTTTTCGGATGTTTGCCAAAACCTCCAAAACCGACAACGGTCATTATACCGCCTATTGTTGGGCCATTCAATTGACTACCTGTTAAAAGAACATACAAGCTCATCATTATGCCAAGTATTCCCATGTTCAAAAGAGTCAAAGGAAAACTCTCCAAGATGACGAAATCAGTCACCAGTCTTCCTGAATGTTTCATCAGCTTTTTGTAATTCTTGAAAGATCTTCCATTCATCTTCCATCCAAAGTACGCTAACAAGAAAAAGATCAAAAAGAGGAAAATTGACAGCAAAAGATTATTTCCGCTTGACCAAACTTTGCGCGCAGGTATTTCATATCCGTACACTCTGAAAAAAGCTGCGGCAATCATACCGATCATCCCACACGTAAAACCAACGTTGTAGAGGTTATAACCTTTGTGTGTGGTCAAAAGATGCGCGGCGATATCGACTAAAAAGAAGCCGATGATCATGGCAACCAAATAAGATGCGATGACCTGTTTGAATCCTCTGAATGGCAAGACAAATGCTATTTGTGTAACTAACGGCGATATTGCTGTACCAAAGTACGCCACATAGATATACCTTGAAAGTGGTTCCCTCTTGTAGAGTGAATAGAGAAAGACACCTATCAATATGGGCCAGACATTGAAAATATTCTTTCCAAATAAGGCAAATCCACCTACGGTAAGCACACTCGCAAAAGACAGCCCCGTAACAGAAACCTTCAGTAGGCGCAGAAACCAAGAGAAGACCAACATGAGCAAACCAGAGTTCACAAATGCGGCAGGAATTCCACCTATCTCGATATAGTCGGTCAGAAGATAATCTGGTACCACAACGATTCTCAACAAACCCTTGAGCAACTCAGCAGGATTCCAAAGACCTCCACAGATTAACCCGAAGACGATGAATGACAATCCGAAGGAATACAGAAAAACCCAGCGAGACTGCTGTGACTGCACTCAGAATCCCCCTTCATCCACAAGATTCGTTTCCCTATTACTTTTATACCAAAAACCACCGATTTTTTCCACGGAAAACATGGTTTTTCGTAGAACAGGACCAAATCAATGATATAGTTGAGGCAGAAAAAGTTCAAATGAATATCGATTTTGCGGAGGTAATGACTATGGGTAAAAAACTTTCTGTAAAAGACAGGGAGAGATGCATCGGATGTTACTCTTGTATGTACGCATGCAGCAGATCATGGCACGGCATAGTGGGTATCGAAAAGTCCGCTATTAGGGTGAAGAATTATCCTGGGGTTGAAGGTGCATTTTCAGTGAGAGTCTGCCAGGGTTGCCTTGATCCAGAATGTGCTGCAGTTTGTCCAACAAATGCTCTTAAACCATCTAAAAGAGGTTATGGAGTGGATTTAGAGAAAGAAAAGTGCACACATTGCATGAAGTGTGTAAAAGCTTGCAGTGCAGGTGCTCTACAGTGGGACGAAGAGACAAAAGTTCCATTGCCTTGTTTCCATTGTGGTATTTGTGTGATGTACTGCCCGACCAATGTCTTAGAGATGCAAGAGGTGACGGTCGATGTACAAAATGCTTGAAGTGAATCTATCCACAGGTGAAACCAAGGTCAAAGATCTTTCAGATCTTTTTTCAAAACTTATCGGTGGCACAGGTGTCTTAACTTATCTGGCACTGAAAGAAATCACCAAAGAACTCGATCCACTTTCACCTGAATCACCGATCTTTCTCGGGATTGGACCGTTTAACAACTACTTTCCGAGCGCTTCAAAGACTGTGGCAATCTTCAAGTCTCCACTAACAGGTGATCTTGGTGAATCCCATGCTGGTGGAAGACTATCGATGGCGCTCTTTGCTGCCGGTTTTCACGTCATAAAGATAACTGGGAAGGCAGAAAAACCTGTGTATCTTTCAATAGACAACGAACAAGTGAATTTGGTCCCATGTCAGTCTTTATGGGGAAGAAGTACACTCTCAGTAGAAAGAATTCTTCGAGAAAAGGAAGACAACAGAAAGGGCAAAAAGAGTATATTGAGAATAGGGCCTGCGGGGGAAAGGTTATCACCGATTGCCTCCGTAACTGTTGACTCCTCAAGACACTTTGGAAGGCTCGGCTTAGGTGCGATCTTTGGATCAAAGAACCTCAAAGCAGTAGTCATATCTGGAAACAGGTACAGCCGTATCTTGGACAAAAAGTCTTATCAAGCTTTTTACAACGATCTTTTCAAAGACCTTGCCTATTCAGAAAACACTTATAAGTATAGAGATCTTGGCACCTCAGCAAATGTCATACCTCTTTCCAAAATACACAGCTTGCCAACGCGAAATTTCTCTCAAGGCTTCTTTGAAAGTGCTGATAGGATAAGCGGAGAATTCTTCGCAGACAACTTTCTCGCTCAGCAGATATCTTGTTCACACTGCCCGATAGGTTGTATTCACGTTGCAACTCTCAGAGAACTTTTTGCCGACCCACACATGTACAAGACCATAAAAGTTTCCTACGATCACGAATTGATCTACTCAATAGGGTCCAATCTGAGTATTGCAAAAGCCGAAGAAGTTCTCAAGATTTTGCAATTCATTGAACGTCAGGGATGGGATGCGATAAGCATTGGTGTTATATTGGCTTGGGCGACTGAAGCTTTTCAAAAAGGTATAATAAATCTCTCTCATACCGATGGTGTTGCTTTGGGTTTTGGTGACAGTCTGAGCTATATGAAGGTCTTGGAAAATATCTCGACAGGTAGAAATGAATTTTACAAAGACCTGGAAAAGGGTGTACACTACTGTTCCCAAAAGTATGGTGGAGAGGAATTTGCCATTCATTTCAACAAGAACGAAGCTCCTGGCTATATGACAGGACCAAATGCTTTTGTAGGCTACGCAGTTGGTGTAAGGCATTCTCATCTCGATTGTGCGGGTTACAGCATTGACCAGAAATTTATGGGCAGGCAACAAGACATCGAAAAAGAAGTGAAGATGATGTACGAAGAATCGCTTTATAGGATGATCACCAACTCTCTTGTCACTTGTCTCTTCGCTCGAGGCACCTATGCACTCAACAACGTTGAAAAGGGTTTGAAAATACTCGGATTCGATGTAGATCTGCAGCGTTTGAACAGAATCTCCCGTGTGATTCACGGGCTGAAGTACATGCTGAAAGAAAAGCTCGGCTTTAGGTTTGAAAATCTCACAATTCCTGAGAAACTCACAAATGTGTACACGGGCAGGGGCATGATCAACCCAGAAGATTTCACAGAAAGAGTTAAGATCTACGAACGCTTAGTATCACAAGACAAATATCTCGCATCAGAATTCCTAAATCAAAACTTGCTTTCAACATGATCTCTTGAATCCGAAAAACTCACAGAGAACAAAGCAGAGCGATTTTTCTGTAATATATAGACAAAGTTGACTGAACTCAGGAGGAGATGAAGTTGAATCTGTTGCCAGCGATCTTTCTTGGTTGGTCACTTGGAGCAAACGATGCGGCAAACTGTTTTGGACCCTTCGTAGGATCTGGCTTGATAAGCTACAAAAGGGCTATAGCTGTTGCGGGTATATTTGTAGTTATAGGTGCTGTTGTTGGTGGACAACATGGGCTAACAAACATAAGTGCCGTTTCGAAATTTTCAAGTTCCGATGCCTCTTTGGCGCTCTTCTCGGCAGCCTTGACGGTGACTGGCATGACTTGGTTGAAACTACCTGTCTCAACATCTCAAGCAGTAATTGGAGCAATAATTGGGCTAAATGTAAAAACTCAAGGGTTTCACGGTATTGATTGGTCAGCCTTTCTAAAATTCTTCATAGTTTGGGTTCTCACCCCTGTGGGTGCCTTCTTGATCAGTTTGTTCATGTACAAGATTGGTGCGTTCCTCTTCAGAAAGATTAGAAACATTCAACTTCAGGATGTTTTCATAAAAACAGCTTCGTGGATGGTTGGCATATACGGAGCATATGCACTTGGTGCAAACAACGTTGCAAATGTCACAGGGGTGTTCGTAGGATCAGCACTCACAGTCACAGAAGGTGCCATACTCGGTGGACTGAGTATTGCTTTTGGTATCTTGACATTCAGTAAGAGAGTCATACTCACCGTAGGAAAAAACTTGATAGAACTGGATCATTTTTCGTCGTTGGTGGCTGTCTTTTCTCATTCAGTTACCGTTTGGCTCTACAGCTTGATAGGGATACCAGTCTCTTCTTCACAGGCAATCGTTGGAGGAGTCCTGGGAGCTGGTCTTGCCAGAGGAGAGCGTTTATCATACCCCAAGATGCTCTACAGAGTACTGATGGCATGGATTGAAACACCTGTTGTATCTGGTCTGGTTTCGTTTTCGCTCAGCACAGCATTCATTGAGATCTGACTTGAATCAATAAGGAGGTTGCACGATGACAGATGTCGAAATCGAAGTGATCGAGTTATGTCTTGAAGCACTGAGAGCAGGATGTTTTCCGGTTGGTTCTGTGATCACAGATGGACAAGGAAAGATAATCTCAAGGGGAAGAAACACCATTCATGATACAGAGTTCAAAGGTTACCCAATCTTTGGCAACAGCATTGCGCATGCCGAGTTAAACGCACTTGCTTCTATGAAGAGAATTCCGGATGACCTGAATGTCTCTGACTATATCATCTATGCTTCGATGGAACCATGCGTGATGTGTTTCGGAGCGATCTACATGTCTGGAATAAAAAATGTAGTCTACGGTATGAAAGACAATGTTGGAGGTGGATTGAACCTATATGGCGTGACTGAATATTACAGTAGGAAAAAGATAAACATTGCTCAAAGCAAAGAGCTTGAAAAGATTCAGTCAGTCTTGATAGGCTTTCTATGCGACAAAAACTATGTTCAGCGAGCTGGATTCTGGCAGACTTATCTGTCGATGTACCCACAGGCATTCGAGATAGCACAACAGTTGAGAAGAGACGGTTTCTATGAGAAGATATTGGCCAACGAACTGACTACTCTTGAATTCATCGAAGCTGTTGAAAGATCGATCAAACAAAGATCAACCATCGAGATATAAACCAATGCTGTGATTTTCTCTCGGGTGTAGTCGTCTGAAGACCAACCCAGCTACCTTCTAACAAAACCTCACAGCTGTATAAAAAACTGAGGTTTTGAATGCATAGTCAGTGTCAGCAATAATGATCTGTCTTAACCATAACACGACAAGATATACGCTTGTGTTGTTTATGGGATTTGATTCTTTGATAGCACCAGCTTGAGTTTCATCTCATTAATTCTCCTATCACTGCGCAAAATATACATACTGATAAAGGAAACACGCCCATGGTTCAAGAGAAAACTCGTTCAGTGCAGGTTTTTATTCGTGCTAGTTGTTTTAAAGATTTTCATGATTGTGTTGTACCAGAGAGAAAGAGATTATGATGATTCATTGGCCTGATCAATTTCGAAATTTTTCACCTGCAACCCTATGTGAATTCTATCTTTTTTTATGATATACTCTTAGTAACATTTACCGTAGCTTCTCAACTGAATTTACTTTTCAAACTGACGAGCCTACAGGGTTCTAAAGTCAGCTTATCTGCAAATCCAAGGAGGGGTGATCTTATGGGAAAGATCTTTAGAGAATTTATTGCTTTTCTGAAACAGTACAACGTCATCGGTTTAGCAGTGGCGATAATCATCGGTGGGAAACTCAACCAGTTCGTCTCTTCGTTAGTCAATGATCTTCTGATGCCTCTGATATTTCAACCAGCTCTCAGAATGGCAAAGGTTGAGTCAATCGAGCAGCTTCAATACAAAGCAGTTTACTGGGGCAAGGTCATATCTGCTGGCATTGACTTCGTGATAGTCGCTTTTGTAGTCTTTCTTTTGATAAAAGCCATGACAAAGGCTTCGGAGACTGTGAAAAAGAATACAAAGTAGACAAGATTGGTTGACGTTACAATCGCTTGAGTTCGCGATATTTTGTGACAGTTTCCAAAGAAAAAGCAAGGTGCACAAAACACCTTGCGATTAGGCATTTTATCTATAAACCCATCCCCCGATGGACGTCACCGGTTGTTTTCAAATAGATTTACACCAAAAGATTAAAAATTGATTAGAAACTATGATGTGATTTTTCTGTGAGTGAATCAAGCACTTGATATCTTAGTGCTCTGCAGAATTGAGAGATGCTTTGAGTTATCACCTACTGACCAACAAGAAGACAAGGTCGTTTACATTGGTACCAGTTGGCCCTGTAATGAGAAGATCACCAATTGGCTTGAGTGCGTTGTAGGAATCGTTGTTCAACAACATTTTCACCGGTTCAATACCAAGAGCTTTCATTCTTCTACATGTTGTACCATCGACTATACCACCTGCGGCATCAGTAGGACCATCGGTACCGTCTGTCCCGAGAGAACAGATTAAGACTTTTTCCATTCCGTCTACCTCTATTGCTGCAGAAAGTGCTAATTCTTGATTTCTTCCACCTTTACCAGTTCCATTTACTCGAACAACCGTTTCACCACCGAGTATGACAGCAGCGGGTTTTGGAATAGGTCTATCATGCTGAACAATTTCTCTCGCAATAGATGCCAAAAATTTGCCGGCCTCTTTTGCTTCACAAGCAAGTGTTGTGGTCAAGATCATCGTGTTATATCCAAGTTGTGAAGCCACTTCGATAGCTCTTTCACATGCCAGCCTGACGCTGCCGATGATCTTTGTCTGAACATTTGGAAGATCTTTGGGGGTCTCTTCTTTGAGTTCTTGCAAAATTGAACTGCCCACCGAAATCTTGTACTTTTCGAGAACTTTGAGTGCTTCCTCACTGGTTGTAAGATCTGGATACGCAGGACCAGAAGCAATGCTGTCAATTCTATCACCGAGAACATCTGAGAGAATCAGCGAAAATACCTTAGCGGGAAAGACTCTCTGAGCGAATCTTCCTCCTTTAACCATAGACAGATGTTTGCGAATGGTATTGATCTCCACAATGCTTGCGCCACTTCTCAAAAGTTTCTCTGTAAGATCTTGAAGTTGTGACAAAGTGATACTACCTTTCGGCTTTTCAAAAAGTGCAGAGCCCCCTCCAGAGATCAATAACAAGACAGTATCCTCAGCACTCAGGTTACCTACGATCTCCAAGACTCGCCCAGTTGCACGTACCGAGTTTTCGTCTGGAACAGGATGACCGGCCTCGTAGATCTCAAAACCTTCTATTTCTCCCAAACTGTGACCGTATTTGGTTATGACAACACCTTTGGTAATCTTGCTACCCAGAATCTCCTTAGCGGCATTTGCCATTCTCCACGCCGCTTTCCCAATTGCAACGACTATTACATTGCCCTTCAGATTGATTTCCTTGAGTGCCTCTATCACAGCGTTTTCAGGCAAAAGATATTGCAGAGTTTCATTCACTATTTTCATTGCATCTGCTCTGAGCATTCACATCACCCCGCTCAAACCTTGGAACACAGACTTTCATCATAATTCTACACGTTAGGCAAGTCCCCAAGAGGTTGAAAATGAAATTCATCACCGTGTAGGGCAAATTACATCGTGCATTCAGAGGAAAGAATACAAAACTATGAATTCAACCATTCTCTTAAAAAACACGTATCAAATTCTTGAGTAAAAAGATTCAAAAACACTCTTTCTTCTATCTGTTGGGCTGCAAAAGTTGGAATCCACAGACATAACACGATAGAAAAGGATCGATCCACCATACATACCAAAGAATGTATCGTCCCCAAGAAATATCATATTACAGAAGCCAAGAAACTGCTTCAAAACAGTAGGAAAATGATATAACCGGTAATGTCGAGCAACCTCAACCGCACTGTGGAAGAAAGTACAGGCAGTAAGAGTGCAGTAAAAAACTAATGTACATAAACTGAAGGTGGGACCAATTTCGAGCCAATTTAGTGGCTTTTCTCACATTCACATCCTTGTGTGATCTTAAACACAAAAACCATGTCTGTTGGTGATGTTCTTGAAACACAAAGGGTTGCCTTGCGGCAACCCTTCTTTCACTGTGCGAGAACTTCTGCCCACGTTGTGACAGGCCAAGTAGTCTTGAAAAGCTCCTCCACAGCGGGTTTAGCCATATCTCTTATGGCTTGAAGAACAGAAGCAGCAGGTGTTATGACCTTCATGCCGTTCTTTTCTAATTCCGCTATTATTCCACTTTCGTTGTCTCTTATCTTCTGTGTTGCCCAGGTGCAAACCTCGCTGATTATCGATTGAACAAGTTGTTGATCTTCTTTAGAAAGTTTGTCAAAGGTGGTCTTGTTCATAGTGACCCAACCAACGCCGCACAGATGGTTTGTCAGAGTCAGATAAGACTGAACCTCGTACAATTTGAATGAAGAAATTTGGGTTAAATCTCCTTCTGATGCTTCCGCTCTGCCTTCCTTCAAGGCCTGATACAGTTCAGTCAACGGCACAGTAACTGGCTTTGCTCCAACTGCTTCCCAGATCTTGACCCAAGTGGGGACAACAGGAAGTCTGAGCTTGATGTCTTTGAGATCATCCAAGCTGTTAATGGGCTTGTTCGAGGTGAACTGTCTGTAGCCGCGATACACAGTTCCAAGGCAGACCATGTTGCCTTTCTCTGCTATCAATGTTTTAGCCCTTTCGCCGAGAGGTCCATTCCAAACTCTAAGAAAGTGTTCGTAGTCCCTGATCACAAATGGTGCGTTCACGAAGAAATACTGAGGGGCAAAGACTTCTACAGGTCTTCCACCCGTGAACTGCATGTCCACAACACCTTGTGAGCATTGAGTGTTTGCATCTTCTTCGGAAAGTGTCCCGACAATCAACTCAACAGCAATGCGTCCGTTGGTCTGTGCTTCGATCTTCTGTTTGAACAACTCCATAGCATCAGCCAAGACATGTCCTTTCTGAAACGGTGTGGCGGCCTTTAACCTGACTTGAGCTGCGAAGATCACCACTGAGAAAAGCAATGCCAGAACCAGAATCCACCTTCTCATCTCTCATCCCTCCTACCTCGAAAAGTTCCCCCAAGATACACCCCACACAGCCTGAGGGCTAAGATATATTCACCTTCTTTTGTAGTTCAGCAGAAAGATACGCAGCATAAATCACCTTTACTGTTTGTTTCGCAAGATCGAAATCTGATAGAGGTTCTCTGTTTTGAAGTACAGCAAGTGCGAAATCTCTCATCTCCTGAGGATAACCCCTCGTCCAGAACTCATCGGCAGACGGAAAACTATAACCTGCTTTCGTCTCAAGTTTCTCAGAGATGTACTCATCCTTCCAGACATTTTCATTTGGTGCAAAAGCAATCATTGAATCATTTGGAGTCATATTGGCACAGATCATACCTGTTGACATGTACAGTTCCATCTTGTTCTTTACGCCACCGAGGCTCAAATCATTGGAAAACACAGTTGCCTTTGATCCGTCTTCAAAATCGATAATGGCCAAGGACCAGTCCTCGACATCTTCCCAACCGGTTGCTACATAACAAGGACGATTCTTCAAATCTTCCATTTTCGTGAGCGAAGCCACTTGAGCCGTGATCGCCACAGGTTTAATCGGTCTACCACATCGAACAATCCCTTCAAAATCTTTCATGTGCAACACAGCACCTATTGGATGAGAACCGAGTCTCATCAAACTCCCCCCACCCGACGTTCTCCATTTTCTTGAATATGATGCTTGAGAACCTGAATGACTGCACTCGGCTCTCAGTTCAAAAACAACACCACCAGATACTTTTAGCATTCTTTTCATCTTTTCAACTGCTGGTGCATATACCCAGTTTTCTGCGTACATGAACTTGATACCTGAATTTTTGACTTTTTCTTCAAGAAGATCTATCTTTTCGAGGACCTTCTGATACATCTCTGATTTTGGCACTTCGAGCCCGACCCACTTCAATTGCGGTTGGTCTTCTCCATAATAACCAAGTAATGGCTTCTCGCATATCACGTGCTTCTTGTTCTCACAAGCACAGAGGATTACTGAATCGTGCAAGTTTGTCGGAGTGCATATATCAATTACGTCTATTTGATCGCTCATACACATCTGTTCATAATTATCAAAGACTGTAGAAACGCCATACTCAGCGGCAAATCTTTCCGCATTTTCTCTGTGTGACGCGCAAACACCAACCACTTCGACATAAGGATGGTTCTCTCTGAAAGCCGCCATGTGAATCTTTGCTATGAAACCAACTCCAACCATACCGATGCGAACCTTTTTCACGGCAATACCTCCTACAGCACGAGAATATCTGGACGAACTAAAGTAATGCCATTGACATGAATCTCTACTCTTGGGAAGATAAATGGCTTTGTTATCATCACAGGACCAGAATCTGTTACTATAAATCCATCTTCAGTCTTCGTACCACTTATCGTTGGATTCCAACAGAAGGCTTGATTTCTTCGCACAAGTTCTTCACAAGATGGAGTAACCCTTATATCACGTGCGTAATACCCCATTGGTCCACCTTGATGGTGACGTTTCCATTCGTTCGCATAGCCTCGCTTCTCGTACTCTTCAATTGCTGCAATAACAGGTGCACTCATCTTTGCACCAATCTTCGTTTTCTCAATCATTGTGCATTCAATTTCCAGATTGTCTCTGTATTGTTTAACGTATTCAGATGGCGGCTTGCCAAACCAAACTGTTCGAGTGACTGTTGTTATCAAACCTTTGTATCGAGCGTTCACGGAGACCATTACCATTCGCTGCACTTTTCTCGTTGTTGGAATTGGATGTCGGTAAAGCCTCGCTCTTTCATCGGCGGCAACCATAAATCCCGTTGGATCTATTCTGTACTTCCACAACTCTGCGCTGATCCTACCAGCAATTTCACATTCACTGTCTTGTGGTTTTGTGAAAAGCAAGACGCTTTCGAGATTCTTCGACAGATTCTCACCCAAATACATGTAACGCTCGATCTCCGACTCAGTTAGTTCATATCTCAATTTGTTGAACTGTGGCTCAACGTACTTCAATCCCCCCACCTGTGTATCACAACCTACTTCACCACTCACAATACTCTTCACGATATCTATTTCTCTGTTTTCAAACCAATCGTATTCAAGAATCTCAAAGAAATCTTCAACCTCTTCGTCTTTCATCCTCGGTGCTTCTATTCTGTTGGCTATCACGTAGGCTTTGTCATGAGTTATCAAAACAGATGTAACTCCCATTTCCGTTGCAATGCCCACCATGTTCAAACCACCGGCAGTTACCCAGGAAAAATTCGGCTGTTTTTTCAAGAGTATTCCAACAAGATTTTGTTCGTTTAGAAAGTTTCTAACCCTCTTGAGTTTGATCTCGATCTCTTGTGCTCTTGTCATTTCTTCGCCTCCTTCTTCAAAGATCTGTAAGAACTAACCACTGAGAGAGTTGCAGACAACACTGCGAGTAGGATCAGAGTTAGAGAAATAGGACGTTTGAAGATTATGAGCCAATCGTTTTTAGATGTCAGCAGAGCACGGTTAAGGTTCTGTTCTGCCATTGGTCCCAAGATCAACCCAAGAACGAGTGGTGGCATGGGGAACTCTGCCTTTCTCATGAAATAACCAATGACACCAAAGATGAGGGCAACAAAGATATCGTACATGTTGTTGCGCAATGCAAAAGATCCAACGACACATAGAACCAAGACTATTGGCATGAGTATCTCATCACGAATCTTCAAAATGCTTGGAGCTGCGATTATCGAGGCAAAACCAACAGCAAGCATTAGAAATTGTATGATGAACCATCCGGCAAAGAGTGTGTAGACAATATCTGGATGCTGTGTGAAGAGCAAAGGTCCGGGCTTAACGCCTATCAGTATCAGAGCGCCAAGCATCACTGCAGTAACCGCATCACCTGGTATACCCAAAGCCAAAGTCGGCACCATTGCACCTCCGGTGACAGCGTTGTTTGCAGTTTCACATACGGCAACGCCTTCCAGGGCACCTTGACCGAATCTGTCTTTGTTCTTCGACCACCGACGCAACTCGTTATAGGCAAGAAAAGTAGCAATCGTTCCACCGGTACCTGGAAGAACACCTATGAAGATCCCGATGACAGAACCAACCAAGATTGCGAGCAAAATACCACGAAACTCATCCCAAGTGAGCCATAGACCCCTCAGTGAATAAGTTGTCTGCTCGAGTTTCTGCCTTTTGCCGATTCTGTCAAGAACCTCTGCCACAGCAAAGACACCTATCATAACAGGCAGAAAGTCAAAACCATTATCCAATGCTGGTATACCAAAGGTTAATCTGTCCGTACCTCTTATATTGTCAATGCCTATCATCGCCAATAACAAACCGAGCAAGCCGGAGACAATACCTTTTAAGAGATTCTTCCCCGAGACACTTGCTATGATAGTTAAACCGAAAATCGCCAAAGAAAAATACTCAGCCGGTCCAAACTTCAAGGCAATCTTCGCAAGAAATGGTGCTAAAAAAACCATACAAACGCCGCTTGCAAGTCCACCTATCACAGAGCCTATCAGGGCAGCATTCAACGCCTTTCCCGCCTTACCCTGTTGAGCTAAGGGATAACCATCGAGTGCTGTCGCAGCGGCAGAAGGAGTACCAGGTGTTCGAAGTAATATTGCAGATATTGAGCCACCAAACATCGAAGCACAGTACATCGCAACAAGCATCAGTAAAGCTACCTTTGATTCAAGATAATACGTGAACGGCAGAAGAAGAATTATTCCCATCGATGAGGTCACACCTGGTAGGGCACCAACAATTATTCCGCTTATCACACCCAGTACCATTAACATGAAAGTAGATGGTTGAAGTGCCATCTTTATTCCTTCAACCCAGTAGTCGAGCATTTTCAACACCTCTCACAGTGAAAAGCGTGGTAGGGGGACTTTGAAAACATAAGCAAAGACAAAATACACAGCGATGGTCACCACAATGCTTATGACTGCATTGAGCACATGTTTTTTCATTCCAAAAACATACATTGAAGCAAACAAAAATGCGGGAGTCAGATACAAGAATCCTATTCTATTCAAGAATAGTGCATAAAGAACGAAGACAACGACCAAAGATCCTATTTTTCTTAGAGCAACGGGTTCTAACTTCTTCGATTCGATTTTCTTCGTAATCAGTGCCTTCAAAATCAAAATAACACCACAAACCATCAATGCTGCGGTGACCAATCTGGGAAAGTCGGCGGGGCTCAAACCGATTTTCACAGGTCTTATCTTCAATGTTTGTAAGTAGAAAAGTATTCCTACAAAAAATACCAGAACGCCAGAGAAAAGATCTTTCATGCGCGATGACATTGTCTTATCCTCCCAAAGCCCCCACCCGCTGGTTGCGAGTGGGGGAGAACGTCACTTGCCATATTTCTCTCCGAGTCGTCTGCTCTTCAGCAAGTTTTCCCAGAACTGGCTTTGATCTTTCATGAACTTCTGATAAGTCGCAGAATCCATATACGAAATCATGCATCCGAGGTCCTTGGCCTTGGCGAGAAACTCTGGATCGTTAATGCATTTGTAGAAAATATCGTGCAAGGCTTTGACAGTTTCAAGTGGTGTACCTCTTGGTGCCGCAACACCTCGCCACATGCCAAGTCTGAAATCATAACCTTGTTCTACTGCTGTCGGAACATCAGGAAAGATCGGAAGTCTGTTTGCCCCTAAAACACCAAGTACTCTTAATTGACCACTTTGCACATTGGTCACACCCTCTGGAGCTGCCCCAATCACCGCATCGACATGTCCACCAACGAGAGCCGTAATAGCTGGACCGCCACCCTCATATGGTACGTGTACGAACTTGACACCTGCAAATTCCTCGAATGCTACAGCAACAAGGTGATTTCCTCCACCAGCACCACCATTGCCAAGGGTTATGGTTTCTGGATTCTTACGAGCTGCTTCAACCAAATCGGTAAGTGTTTTGTAAGGAGAATCAGACCTTACCAAGATGTAACTCGGATCATGTACGATGTTTATAACCGGAACAAAGTCATCAACCGTGAATTTCACTTCGCTCCAATGAGTTTTGGTGATTATCGCTGCCTGAATTGACAGAAGTGTGTAACCATCTGGCTTGGCTTTCAAAAATTCCATGACACCGGTGACCGCACCAGCACCTGGTATGTTGTTCACCACCAAGGGTTGGCCGTTAGCATACTTTGGGAATACAGAAGCAACCGCCCTGAAGATCAAATCTGTTGCTCCTCCAGCAGAGTAAGGAACTATGATCGTGACGGGCCTGGTTGGAAAGTCTGCCGCTAAAGCCACCGAGCAAAAAACTACACCGAGGAAAACCGCTATTAAGACCTGCTTGCCTTTCATCCATCACACCTCCCTTAGAAAATAATTTTTTGCTGCATTCACTACTTGCAGACACCTGTAAAAGAATTTTATCTGATTTGCGTTTCTTTAAAATGACTTTTATGTCTTTCTCCTTTCACAATAATGTACTAAACGTTACAATACATGCTGCTCGTAACATTTGCCAACCAGTTGAAAAAAGCACAGGAAATGAAACTCCCTAATGACTCTTCCGTTGGCAGATTCTTATCTCAAGCAATTCTGTTTCTCGGTCATGGTTTGCTATTACCTAAGAGACTGGTGTAGGATAATAATCAGGAGTTCACAAATATTGTCAAAACAGGGGGGATTACGATGAAAAGAAGTGTAGTAGTCATATTCATTTTCCTCACAATGCTTCTTGCTCAATTCACTCTTGCTCAGAACCAATGGAGTGTGTCAAGCAAGCAAGATCCAATGACTGGGAAAGTCACTTGGTTTGCCGTTTCACCACCCGTTTCTTCAATCGAGAAGATGTCCTTTCCTTATGAAGACACAAAGGCTCAGCTAGTCATTGCAAGACAGGGTAGAGAAGAATGGGTATACATAGCCTTCAACAAGGAACCCAACATAGTTGGAGGAATTATAGAAGGTCGCTATGAAATCATAACGACAAGAATAAAGTGGGACAACCTTCAGCCTGTCTATGTAAAGCTCGTACAAGAAGCAGGTTTGAATTCTTTGCACTTCGAGAAAGATCAGGAAATAATACGAAAAATAATCATATACAAGAAGCTCTTGGTTGAACTGAATTGGTATGGTGAAGGGCTTGTTCATTTTGAATTTCCATTAGAAGGTGCAGCAAGCGCGATTGCTCAAATCAGGAGAAAATGAGAATACGCAATAACTGACTGAAATAGACTGAATGTTCTCGTAGCTCCAAAGGCCCAGCTTTTCGGATTAAAGCAAGTGTTAGCTCGATTTCGAGATGGCTGAAAAGAGCATGATTAGGTCTAAAGATTAATCTTCGTTTGCTATGCACAACTCTCATCTTTGAAAATGCCACTATTACTTTAAAAATGCAATCAAAAATAGGTTCTTCTCATGAATCGGACGGTGACAGAACATCAAAATAACACATTTGATGAATACTCAAAATGGTAAAATAATCTTGTGACAAATGATTGGGCTATGAACAAATGAGAATCGACCGTTCAGAAATTCTGAGTGATGAAAAAAGTGATATACTAATTGTTATAAGAGGGTGAATAAAGTGCCTTACTACAAATATACCGCCATCGACAAAACCGGGAAGAGAATCAGTGGGGTTCTGGAAGCTGATAATGAATCACAAATCATCGACTTGCTCAAGAAAAGACAGTACGCCGTACTAAAAGTTCAGCAAGTTTCCACAAAGAGAGAACGAGTTCTCTTCGGCATATCGCTCGCCGAACTTGTTGTTTTCTCGAGACAGCTCTCGACAATGGTAGGCGCAGGTGTGAGAATAAAAGATGCTCTTGCGATACTTTCAAATCAGTTGGTTTTCTCGAGCAGATTTCGAAAGATAATCAACCACCTTGTGGTTTCCCTGGAAACAGGTTCTACCTTTGCTGAAGCTTTGAGAAATGAACGCGTTTTCGATTCGATCTTCATAAACTTGGTCTCAGCTGGTGAGGAAGGCGGTGTGCTTGACAAATCGTTAGAAAAAGCAGCTGACTTCTACGAATCGTCAAAACGCTTGCAAGATGAAGTAAAATCAGCGATGGCATACCCGATTTTTGTTTTGGTTTTCGCAATAGGTGTTATCTTCATCATATCTTTCTACATACTTCCAAGATTGATAGGCGCCTTTGGTAGTATACCAACCTCAGGTATTGTACGTTTTCTAATGAATGTGAACAGTTTTTTGAGCCAACATTGGCTTGGATCTCTTGTGGCTGCTGCTCTCATTGCTGTAGGTCTCATCATTTTCATGAAAACGAGGTTTTCAATGTACCTGAAAGAGTTGCTTGCAACCCTTTTCCCTCCGGCAGCTAAATTGCGAAACATGATGGGTATCGAACGATTCTGTAGAACTCTTTCGGTCTTAACAGGCAGTGGCGTACTCTTGACCAAAGCAGTCGAGATGGCAGCAGCGGCATCGAACAATCCAAGACTTGTCAAGAGAAGTAAATTGGTCAGCGATAGAGTCAAAGAAGGTGCCAGTTTGAGGCAGGCAATGATTGAAGCTGGGTTGTTCCCACAGATTGTCTACGAACTCGTAGGCACAGGCGAAGAAACAGGAAAACTTGAAGAAGTGTTGGCTAAGGTGGCAGATTTCTATGAAGACCAAGTAAGGGTAGGTGTGAAGAAACTAGTTTCATTGATCGAACCTATGCTGATCGCCGGCGTAGGAGGATTCATCGCTTTCATGGCTTTCACGATGTACAGCACAATCTTCCAGTTGCAACAAACAATAGGAAGGTGAGCGAGTCTGCTCGTAGAGCTGTTGATAAAGCTTCTGATTGTCAGCAGCTTCTTGTGTTCGATGGTTTACAGTGTCTCTTGGCTGATCGATGTACAAGAACTGATAGAACCGTATTATGCCAAGTGTGCTGTCTTCAAGGCTTTAGATTGGGTTGATGGCGAGATACCTGGAACTGTTACTGTTGGTCAGCACAAGGTGGGTTTGGTGATCAAGGCAGTACCAGTAAAGGGATCACCGAAGACTCTTTATTTACAGACAAACAGCGAAGTCAAAGTGAAAGCCAAAGATTATCCAACCATCGTGATCTCACCGAATGGCGTTATCAGAGCTGGTACAGTTGAAACGGCTGACTGGATAATCACTTTTCCACCCGTCGTGACGAAGATGAATATAAAGAGGTGATACGATGCAGATATTCCATAAAATGGTCACAGCTATAGACATAACCAAACGATATGTTTGGCTTGCAAGGGGCAGAAAATCGAGGGGCATACTGACTTTGATGCAAAGTTTCTATGCTGAAAACAAAGAGAATGAAGACCCATCCAAGAAACTTGCTGAGCTTGCAAAGAAGATAAAACCCGATGTTGAAGATATTGTGGCTGTCAATTTTCCCAACGAGAATCTTCTTTTCTACACGATAGACTCACCGGCTGGCTTGAAACCAAAAGACGATAGAGAGTATGCGCGAACTGAAGTCTCGAGATTGTTGAACCTACCCAGTAACGAAATCGTCGTTGATACGATCAGAACTCCTCTGAGAAAAATGCTCGTTATGGTTTCGAAGCAGAAAGATGTGAATGAAATCATATCGACAATCACTCAAGCAGGTTTCTCTGAGCCAGACGTAGTTCTGCCAGATCCTTTCAAATACCTTGAGATAGCAGAGATTGCCACTACATCCACCTGCGTTCTATTACTTTTCACACCAGAGTATGGAGCGGTGATAATATTCATATCGAAGATTCCTGTAGCAGTGAGGACCTTTGCCTATTCAACGTGGGAAATGATCGATATCTTGGCAGAAGAAACAGGTTTCTCTGTTGAAGACATTCACAAAAGTTCTGAGGCATTGGAATCTTCAAATATTTCATCCATGGTGAATTCTTTCTTGGCAGATCTGCCTTACAGTGTTGAACGTGAAACGATATTCCTTCTGAACAGCATTTTGTCTGGTACGTCGATAAGAGAAGTTTCAAAATTCTACGTTCTCTGCGATCCTCCAGCTTTGACGAATTTTTATGTTAAGGCTTTCAATCAATTCGAAACCTTTCAGCAAAAAGTGGAAGATGCGAAGTTATCTGTGAAGTCAACTGAAGCCGGCGTCGGTGTGCTTGGAGTGTTTGTGAGGGGTGGTGCTGAATTTGGAAAGAATAAACTTGTACAGGCGTAAGAAACAAGTACTCAAATTATCTTCTTTTCTGGTACTCTTAGCGGCCCTCATATCACCCGTTATAGCGGTTAGATTCACAACGGAATTCTACAAACAATCGGTGATGAATTCTCTTCGCTCACAACACAGTTATGTTTTACAGAGGTATCAAATCACTTTGAAGACCTCACAGTTAAAAGATCAGTTGAACAACATTATCACGAGGAATCAAAATCTCTATACTCAGAGCAAAAGACTGCAAGACAGAATCGATCTACTTGAGACTCACCTAACCAGTTACGAAAACGGCAGCAACCACATCAAAGAAATCCTGAATCTTTGGGGCAATAAAACTGACGACTGGATGATGCTTTCGCAGATCGGTTTTGATAATCAATTGATCTTGACCTTCTTTGAGCTTTACACACCTGAGCAAGAAACAAAAGCTGAAAGAGTTTTCCAGAAACTCGTAGAACTTGGATACAAGGTCAGCAAGATAGTCGACTATGATACCTCTATGAGTTTTCTCTCAATGAGGTTGACGAAGATCACTCTGCAAGGTGGGCGATGACGATGCCGCGCAAAATAGCCATCATCTTGTCTGTTTTGATTTTCGTAGCATTAGCAGCTTATTTCGATGTCTACGATTATCTGAGATTCAACACATTTGCCAAGAAAATAGACAGCGAACTCTTCAGAATGGGGGAACTGGATAAAAACATCGCTGCAAAGAGGGAGTACGTCGATACACTCGAAAAAATCATTCAACCACGGATGAAACTCGATGAAATAAAAGAACTTGCAAGAACAGCGAACTTCAACTTTTCTGTTGAGAAAGACGGAACATATGTTCTTCAAGGTGAAACGACTTCAGAGGTTTTCTCTCGAGTTTTGGCAACAATTCTGAACTCAGCGAATCTGAACATCAAGTCAATGAACGTAACGAACAATTTGAGGGTTCCCGTTGACATCCCTGGAATCACAAGTGAAGGAACGGTTAGCTTCAAAATCGTTTTGACGGGTGTGATGCTTGAATGAGCAAAAGAATGGTCTTATTGATCATTTTGTTAATCTGTGTGTGGGGCGTAGCCATATACTTTTTGTTCTTCTACGGGAAAGGCACCAAACCCATTTCTGCTTCACAACCACAACCAACACAGCAAGTCATACCGATGCGAAGAAGGCTTAGATCTTCGCTTCTAAGCCT
>JBBFME010000020.1:0-22742 GCA_037478695.1 Pseudothermotoga sp. | reverse complement strand
ACTCGAAGATTCAGTTGCAAAGAGTTTAGCCCGAGTGGGAGGAACACAGCGAATGGTTGAGATGGTCAGTTTGAGAATAGAAGATTTGAACAACTTCATGAACGAATATATCTCCAAAGAAGTAGATACCGATTTACCAAAAACTTTGATGGAACTTTCTACTAATCAGGCTGCGTTAACTGCGGCGCTAAAAACGGCAGCAAACATTTTGACTGCAACCTTGGTTGATTTCATTGAATGATACAAGAGGTGAGTTTGACAATGGTGTACAAAACGAGAGTTGGCGAAATAGACGTGCAAGAGAACGAGATCTTGAATTTTGAAAATGGTATACCTGGCTTTGATAAGCTGAGAAAATTTGCGTTGATTTCACGCGAGAATGATGATCCAATTCAGTGGCTTGTGTCACTTGAAAACGAACTGGTGGCTTTGCCGGTGATCAACCCATGGCTTGTGTGTATAGATTATTCACTGAACTTATCGCAGAATGACTTGCAAGAACTGAACATAGAGAATCAGGCAGATCTGAAGATCGTGGCAATCTTGACTGTTCCACGGGACAATCCTGGTGAGACAACGATTAATCTTTTGGCACCGATTGTGATAAACTCAAAGAACAACAAGGCTAAACAAGTGATCCAAGAAGAAAGCCCTTACTCGGTAAAACACCTCGTGAGAGACGAGATAGAGAGAAGCAAGGAGATTATGAAAAGCAGTAAGACAGGGAGTGAATGAATCTGTTAGTCATTTCGAGAAAGGCTGGAGAAAGTTTTCTGATAGGCAATGAGATAGAAGTAAAGATCTTGAGAATCGAAGGTAGCGAGGTCAAGATTGGTATCATAGCCCCTTTGTATGTTAAAATATATAGGTCGGAGATCTACCAAAGAATCGTTGAAGAGAACAAGACAGCAGCACAAGTGGATGTTGGGAACCTTAAGGGAGTGATACCCAATGATTGAGATAAACGAATCTCTCATTAGGCATCTTGAGACATTGGCAGCACTTGAACTGAATGCTGACCAAAGAAAATCGATACAAAAAGATATGCACGAGATACTCGGTTACATGGAATTGCTTAACGAAGTCGATGTGAGCCAAATAGAACCGATGTACACACCTATTGAAGATCCTGTAGAGCTCCGGGACGATGTTCACAGAGAGTCGGAGTGTGTAGAACTCATCAAAGCAAACTTCCCAAAAGAGCGTTCAGGGCAGATTGTGGTGCCGGGGATCCACGCTTGAACTGGAAAGAAGCAGAAGAAAGGGCAGCCAAGTTCCTGCGAAGAAAAGGCTTTAAGATAATCGAAAGGAATTACCGAACGAAATACGGTGAGATAGACATCATAGCGAGGTATAAAAAATACCTCGTTTTTGTTGAAGTCAAGAGTGGTCTTCAGGAATTTTTCCCCAGAACGAGGGTCGATCACAAGAAGATGGAGCACATTCAACTCGCCGCCAACGACTACCTCATGAAGAACTCGTGCAGTTATCTTGGGTATAGAATAGACGTAGTTGAAGTAACGGAGAAGGGTATAGAACATTTCGAAGGCATATCGTTGTGAGGAGGAACCGCTTTGCAGATTGTCGCTGTTAACAAGAAGGCACGTGACTATGAGATAATAGAAACATACGAAGCTGGAATTGAGTTAAAAGGTACAGAGGTAAAATCTTTGAGAGAGAAAAATGTTTCTTTCAAGGATTCTTTTTGCCGTGCCAAGGACGGCGAAATCTATCTACTCAATCTACATATAAGTCCATACAAATTTGCAAATCGCTTTAACCACGATCCGGAAAGACCAAGAAAACTGCTCTTGCATAAAAGAGAGATCAAGAAACTGATAGGCAAACTGACATCAACTGGTTTGACGATTATACCGACTAAGATCTACTTCAATCAGAATGGCATTGCAAAGGTCGAAATAGCTTTAGCGAAAGGCAGAAAACAATACGACAAGCGTGAGGAAATAAAGAAACAAGAGATAGACAGAAAAATCAAGATGTACCTTAAACATGGAGGAAGATAAAAAATTGCAACTGATCGTCGATCGAGAAAATCAGTACAGAAGACTCGATAAATTTCTCAGAAATCAACTGAGTAATGTTCCCCTTTCCGAGATCTACAAGTTCATACGCACAGGTAAGGTTCTTGTGAACGACAGGCCGGTCAAAAAACCGAGTTATGAAATCGACCCCGGTGACAAGATCGAGCTTTTGGTTAACCTTTCTCTTTACAACAAAAAGAAAAAGGAACTGTCTGCCGTTCCATTAAAACTTGACATTGTCTATGAAGACGACAACCTCTTGGTTTTGAACAAGAAACCCGGTATATCACTACATCCTTCAGAACGAACCAAAGGCACAACTTTGATCCAAGGCTTATTGTTTTACGGCGACAGACATGGCTTTCAACCCTATCTTGTTCACAGACTTGACAGAGATACCTCAGGGGTCTTGGTGGTGGCGAAAAACCTGCGCGTGTGTAGAACATTGAGCAGAATGTTCAAAGAAAGATTTGTTGAGAAAGAATACATAGCGCTCGTAGCTGGAAGTTTGCAAGGACATGGGGTAATAGACACGCCACTCGATGGCCTTGAATCCCTCACTGAATACACCGTACTCGAAAACTTTCAAGACTCAACACTTGTGAGTGTTCTTTTGCACACCGGTCGTACTCACCAGATAAGACGACACTTTTCTTCGATTGGGAAACCGGTGATCGGCGACGTACTCTACGGAGACAGAATGATAAACAAGTTGTACAGAGAAAGATTTGGTTTAAGAAGACAATTCTTGCACTGTATTCGCATTGGTTTCGCAGATCCTTCTCAGCCCCGAAGATTGCAGATCAAAGCCCCTCTCAGTGAAGATCTTGAGGAGGTTCTCAGGGGGCTACGAAAATGAAAACGTTGTTGCTGTTGTTAGCAGCGTCTATGTGTTTTTCACAACAGTTGCTTCTGAACACATACGACCATAGTGGCTACTTACTTCTGAACGATCAAATAGTTATGAATTTCAATTTTCAATACAGCCAAGAGGTTCCTTTCAGAAGTTATATCGTTGATTGGTATTCGCCACCAAAGATCCTCGTCGACTACATACCACTTCCAAAACAAGACTTTTTCATCACGGCAGTTGGCAAGACAATAGGAACAACTATGACAGATATCGTTCTGCCAGAATCGATATACAAAAAGGTCACAGAGCTCTTTCAGAGTGGTGCAATGGTTTATATCACTGTAGACAGATATCCAATAGAGATCTATCAAGATCACATACTGGTGGTTGAATACGACAAGCAAAAGATTGAAGAGTTTTTACCACATTTCATCGACTATGATCTGTCGAAGATCACAAAGGCTGGAAAGTATCCCTTAGAACCAAGCAGTGTGCAGATCGATTGGGCTGTAGCTCAGTACAACGGCCTTGGCGGAGCAATTATACCGATTTTCAAAGATCAGATGTACACTGTTCTTTGGAGTGTAGATGGCACTGAACTCAAAGGCCCCTGCGTAGTCTTTCCAACAGGGCAACACTCGGTTGAAGCCAAAGTTAACGCCAATCTTTGGCATTTCAACTTTTTTGTTGATGAATGGAGATATTCCTTCGAAGAAAAGGCAGTTGAAATGGGTAGCAACTTGGAGGAAAGGATCTTTTCCATAAGCGGGTTGGACATCAAGAAGTTGACGATTCCTGGGACCTTCATTTTCTTGAAAGATATTGACGGTGGAATGGAAGTGCAGAAAGTGAAATCAATCGACTCAACGTCGCCTGTTCTCAAGCTGAATCTTGCGGAATTATCCCCTGGAATTTTCGAGTTGTCGACTGATGTCGAAGACCTGACGGCCTGTACGGTAGAGGTTCTTGTGAACGGTGAAAGAGTTGAGATGACAAAGGGTATATTGAGTCTCGAAAATAGAACTAACGTGGTAGTAGCGATTGCCAAGGATACTTTTGAAAACAAGTCATATGCAATTAAGCAGATTGTTCAGAATACACGACTTGACAAAGAAGGGATGATCAGCAGAGATCGAGAGGTGGTCTTTGACATCTTTGGAATCCCTTTCTACTCTCCGTATGTCAAATGGTGGTTGGCTAAGGACGTGAATGCTAAGGTGATGGCGAGTGAAAAAAGGTATTTCATTGAAGCGATTCAGTAGTTGGCTTTTCTTCCTAACAGCCATCTTCTATCTTTCCTTTTTTATACCAATGAGAATTGCGAGTGACAAGAAGGCTTTGGTCTATTCAGTTGGTTTCACCTTAGATGACAAGAGAATCAGTCTCGAAAACGGTGAAGTTCTTTGGATAGTAGAACCCACCGATACAATTCAGCCGTACATGAGATATGTGATCTTCAAAGGCGACTTCAGCAACTTAGACCCAAAGGGGTATATAGAGGTTTTAGACCAATACAGAATCCACAGCGGTGTACTTGAGTTCAACGAAAGCCTTCCTTTTGCCAAGAAAGTAGCTTCAGATAGGACATTGAAGGATCTCGTTTTCCGCGTGCACACAGTAAGACAAGAGGAAGTCGAAAAACTCAAATTAGATGAGGAAATGATATATTATCGACTCCGTAGGGCGATCCTCGAGAGAAGTATAGACCTTTTGTGGATACAACCTCTTGAGAATATCGACACACAGGAGATCCTGAAGAAAATCGAAAAGGAATTTGGAAAACCTACATCATTACCCACTCCACAACAGGATTTCTCAAAGACTGGTTTGATACCTTTCTTGGCAATTCTGTTCGGTTTGGCGTCCTTCAAGTTGGTCACCATCTTACCGTCTCTGCTCTTCTTACCCTTTGGCTTTTCGATCGCCGTCTCAGTTGCCTCGATTACCGCAACTGTGGTTCTGTACTTTTCTATCCGCAGAAAAGAGTTTCTACCCTTGGTCTATCTCTTGCTCGGAATGTTAACTTATGCCGCACTCTCAGATTTCAGTCACATGAATGACCTAAGCCAATTCAGGGGTGTAAAGATCTCACTCGTGGCACTGCCTATGACTTTGGCAATGATCTCACTTGTCAGAGAATGGAAATGGCTCAAGAGATACGTTCCCATCGCGGTTGTCATAGGTGCGATCTTTGGCTTTTACTACATCTCAAGATCTGGAAACATAGCGTTCGTTCCAGATGTGGAGAGAAAGTTAAGAGATCTCATCGAGGGCATTCTCTGGGTTAGACCCAGGTTCAAGGAATTGATTCTCTACCCAGTGTACTTCCTTTCGATCGGCCTGAAAAGGTTCAAGTGGTCCTTTGCACTTGAAATAGTAGGTTCCATAGCGCTCATTTCAACCTTCAACACCTTTTGTCATATAAAAACTCCTATGGTCGTTTCACTGTATAGATCTCTTTTCACAATTTCTTTCGGCTATCTCACTTACTTCTTCGTGAGGCGTTCAAAATGGTCCTGAACATCTACGATTTCGACTATTTGATCAGAATAAGAAAACTACAGATCAGGAGAGAAAGAGTTCTTCAAGTCTTGAAAAAAGTTGAGCCTTGGTCTCAAGAAGATCTTCAGACTCTTTCAGACAACTTGCTCGGTCCAATGAAAGAGATAGCAAGACGCAAAACAGCTGAGTTTTTTCAGTATTGCCTCAGTCAATTGTTTGTAAAAGGGCGTCCTTTAGCCGAAAGACTGAAGATCTTGTCAAAGAAGCTGTCGATACCAGCAGTGGTTTGTCTTGAACCACTCTTTTGGATGAAGCCCTCATTATATCCGCCTCCCAGTGAAGAGATGCTCGCTTTAGTCGGCAATGAGGAGTTGTTCTCCTTTGTCTCGATATCACGAAAACTACTCAGCGAATCGATGTTGAAGAATTTCATAGAACTCCAAGCTGCACTGACCAAGAGTGAGACAAGTGAACTTGATTGGTTCATAGATGAAATCAACCGTATAACGGTGTATGACTGTGGAAAGATTGAGCCTTACAAACAACTCTACAAAGAACTCGATCAAGTAACACAAACTGAGGTCTATTCAAAGCTGAAATGCCATCCATATGTCAAGGCGGCGCTGAAGCGAAAGGCGAAGCAGCCTATGGTCTTAGATGGCAGCAACAAATTCATGCTCAGAAAGAGACTTTCAGACCTTGAGTTCATTCTCGAGGCTATCGCACGGAATGATCGTTTTTTCTACCCATTCTGGGTGGTTTTCGATAGGAATATCGTTCATCTTGTAAAAGATGAAATCAGTTCTCCATGGTTCAAGAGTCCTGTGGTTTATTTCCATTCGCCTGCAGACGAATTCATTTTGAAGATCGCAAGAGAGGAAGATGCAGTCATTCTGAGCAGTGATAGATTCAGACAGTGGGGCACAGATCTGCCAAGAATTGATCCAAGGAGGTTTTTCACATGAAGTTGTCAGATTTTGATTACCAGTTGCCTGAAGAGTTGATAGCACAAGTACCAGCTGAACCTCGTGACAGCTCAAGACTGATGGTTTTACACCGAGATACGGGCTCAATAGAGCACAAGATCTTTAGACAGATAGTCGAATATTTGCAACCAAAAGATCTTTTGGTTTTGAACAACACACGCGTTATTCCTGCCAGATTTTTCGCAAAGAAAGGCGCTTCAACGATCGAAGTTTTTCTGATTGGCAAGAAAGAGAACGATCTGTGGGAGTGCATGGTAAAGCCAGGAAAAAAGGTCAAACCTGGAGATCTTCTCAGTTTTGGAAGATTCACGGCAAAATGTTTGGATAGGACAAAGGATGGTACAAGAATCTTGAAGTTTGATATACCAGATGACGAATTGCTCACTTATGGTGAAGCTCCGTTGCCACCCTATGTTCACAACAAGGTCTCTCTTGAAAGATACCAAACGGTCTATGCAAAGGTAGACGGTGCTGTTGCTGCACCGACAGCCGGTTTACATTTTACCGAGCAGCTCATTCAAAGAATAAGGGAACAAGGAGTTCAAATCACCGAGATAACACTCCACGTTGGAATAGGAACCTTTAGACCTGTTAAGACAGAGAATATCATCGAGCACAAAATTCATTCAGAGAACTACGAAATACCACATGAAACTCTCACTTTGATAGAGCAGTCTAAAGCCAGTGGTGGGAGAGTAATAGCGGTGGGAACTACTGTAGTGCGAGCGTTGGAGGAGTATGCAAGGAGTGGAAAAATTAAAGGGCAGACATCGCTGTTCATATACCCACCCTTCGAGTTCAGGATAGTGGATGCCCTGGTGACGAATTTCCATTTGCCCAGATCGACTTTGCTGATGTTGGTAAGTGCTTTCGCGGGCTATGATTTTATTATGAAAGCTTATCAAGAGGCTGTCAAAGAGAGGTATCGTTTTTACTCCTTTGGTGATGCGATGTTGATACTGTAGAAAGGTGATTCTGTGAAACAAGATCTGAGATTGGAACCAACCTTCTCTCACGATCGAAGGGTTTTCTTCAGAATACTCGAACTTCCTTTTTCAGCATTGCTTGAGTATTTGAGAGAATCACCCATTGGCTTGAGTCTCGATGCTGACTCGCTGAACGAGAGCGATACGATGTTGGAACGAATTTCAAATGACGAGAAAAGTCTATCAGAAGAGATCGTTGAAAACCTCGTCTTCGCTAAACTCGATGAAGAAACCGAAAAGGTCGCTGAATACATAGCTTACAACATAGACGATCGTGGCAACATGATGGTGTCCGTCGAGGAGGTCTGTGAAAAACTGAAGACCAATCCTTCTGTTGTCAGAAGGGCTATCGACGCCATAAGAGAAGTTGGTCCAGACGGAATACTCGAAGGCAAGGTTGTTGGCTTTGGAGTAAAATCTCATTACATTGAACCGGATGTAATAGTGAACGAAGATCTGAGTGTCTCGGTAAAAGAGATATACCTGAGGCAGCCTCGTCATTTCACGAAATTGGAGTTGAAAATCTTCATCTTCTTGAACGAAGCGATCACTTACAGAAGGCAACTGCTCTTGACCCTCAGTCAACTACTCGTAAGAGAAAACACACTCTTCCTGTCAAAGAAGATCGGTTATCCTCAGAAGATCACGATGAGTCAAGCTGCCAAATCTTCGAATGTGAGTGTTTCAACTGTCTCCAGAGTGATCAGTGGAAAGTATGTGAAAACACCTATAGGTATCTTTCAGATGAGGTCTTTCTTCGGACGAAATGTAGAGAAAGACTATCTGCTGAAAGAGCTTTCCAAGATCCTCAATGAGAATTGCAGGTTAACGGACAGAGAGATCGTTGAAAGATTGAGACCAATGGGCATATACATTAGCAGGCGAACGGTTAACAAGTACAAGCAGATGCTCTACAAACTTTCAAAAGGGAATGGTTGAACTGAGGGCAATCGTCTTTCTGAACGGTGATTACACAGGGCAACAAGTCGGTAATTTGACGGAAAATGATATCGTCGTAGCCGTTGATGGCGGGGCAAAGTATCTGCTCAGCAGAAAGATCGCACCAAGAATTTTTGTTGGAGATGCAGATTCCGTTGAAAGAAATGTCATTGAAGAACTGTTGAAACAAGGTTGTGAAGTGTATCTGTATCCGGAGGACAAAGATGAAATCGATGCGCAACTTGCCATCGAAAAGGTTCTGCAGCTCGGCGCAGATGAGATAATAATACGCGGTTGGCAAGGAGAACGTTTGGATATGATACTCGCTCTAATCTATTTAATGTGCAGATACCGTGGTACGAAGATATTTGCCAAAGACGACAATCTTGAGATGGGTGTGATCACAGACCATGTTGAACTGGACGCAGTCGAAGGTGAAAAATGGTCAATCCTACCAATCTGTGGCGATGCATCTGGAGTGACCTTGGAAGGTTTCAAGTATCCTCTTTACGGCAAATCGATGCCTTGTCATGAACCTTTCGGTGTCAGTAACATTGCCGTAGCCAGTAGAGTAAGGATAACGGTCGAGAAAGGATCGGTGGTTTATTTCAGATGGAAAAGACAACCGTCGTGATACTCGGAATAACAGGTTCCATTGGAGTTCAAGCAGTAGAAGTGATCAACAGAATAGGCGGTTATGAGATCCTCGCTGGTACTTATCGTTCTAACGAAAAGATGGCTAACCAACTGTCCAGCAATTTCAACATAAGAAGACTTCTGAAAATGCAAGATAACTATGAAGAGATCTTTGAGGAGCTCGAAAAGCTCAAGCCACAGATGACGATCGTGGCAGTTCCAGGGTTTGTCAGCCTACCTCTGACTTTGAAAGCGATAGATCTTTCGAGCAGAGTTCTCTTGGCCAGCAAAGAGGCACTTGTCTGTGGTGGCTGGCTTGTGAGAAAGGCATTGGCAGAGAGATCAACGCAGTTGTTACCCATTGATAGTGAGCACAGTGCTCTGATGCAGTTGTACGAAGAAAGTGTCCAAAAGGTTCTTCTAACTTCTTCTGGAGGAGCTTTGAGGGATTGGAAGCTCGAAATGTTAGAAAAAGCAAAGCCTGAGGATGTTCTGAAACATCCAGTCTGGCAGATGGGAAAACGGATTACCGTTGACTCTGCCACGATGGTCAACAAAGGCTTCGAGGTACTCGAAGCTTATGAGTTGTTTGGTATAGAAGTCTCTAAGATCCAAGTACTCATACACAAAGAAGGTATCGTACACGCCGCCGTCTTCTTGAAAGACGGAACGGTGAAGATGCACTTGGGTTTTGCCGATATGAGGGTACCGATAGCCTATGCGTTGACCTATCCAGGGAGAGAATATGCGAAACTCGAATGGCCCGATCTATCCAAAATTGGTCTATCCTTCTACGAAGTTGATCAGAAGAGATACCCAGCATTCCATATCGCCTACGAGATATGGAAGAATTATGCGAAGCGAACTGCATACAACGCCGCAGATGAAATCGCCGTCGAATGGTTTTTGAAAGAAAAAATAAGCTTCACAGATATACCCAAGGTGATCGAAAGGGTTGTAGATCGGATCGACGGACAGGCAAGAGATCTCAAAGATCTCATAGATATAGACGAATGTGCGAGAAAGATGACATTAGAGGTGATCGAATGTCTGTAGTGTATTTCTTACTAATACTCATAGGAATAATCTTTGTGCATGAACTCGGTCATTTTGTCTTTGCAAGACTTTTTGGTGTCGATGTTTTGGAATTCGCACTTGGTTTTGGACCGAGGTTGTATGAAAGGAAGGGTAAGAAAACCTCTTTTCGTGTGAATTTGATTCCAATTGGTGGTTATGTCAAATTGGCAGGAGAGGACCCTACCGAAGAGCAAAAAGAAGGTTTGATCGGTCTCTATACCAAACCGGCCTGGCAAAGACTGTTGATCTTTTTCGCAGGTCCCCTCTTCTCCATTCTCGCCGGATACCTGCTTTTTGTGGTAATAGTCTCCGCTTGGGGTGTCCCGGCGGTCTCCGTTGCGTTTGTTGAGAAAAACTCACCAGCCTTTGAGGCTGGTTTGGCTGCTGATGATATCATACTTTCAATCAACGGTAAGCGTGTCTATGATACCTATACCGTCAGCCAGATCATTAGAGAGGGCAAACCAGTGAAATTGGTGGTTTTGCGAGATGGCAAAAAATTAAACCTGCTTGCCACACCCCAGATCTTCAAAGGAAGCCACTTTTTGATGCTCAGAGACGTCTCTGGTGAAGTAGGTGAATCAGTGAAAGAAGTTTCTGGTAAACCTTTTGACCCCACTTTTCTCAGCTCTATGCTCAATCAATACATTTCAATCGATTTTGATTCTGTCTCTTTGAAAGGCCTTCTAAAACAATACCAGTACGATCCTCCGAGGTACGCCTTGGGGTTTTACTTTGCAAGTGTTTCAACAGTTTTTAGAAAGGACATCGGTCCATTTTTGAAAGGCGATCGTCTGATATCGGTTGATGGATTACAGATTCAGAACAACGTTGATCTATCGAGAGTGTATCAACTGATATTGGCTGGCGAGGGTGGCATCTACATTGAAATTTCTGGTGAAAAGGTTGTCTGGTCACATACTGGCTTTGGCGAACAAATAGTCGCCGAAGTAGAAAGAGAAAGCCAGAAGATCTCTCTTTCTGTGAGCAGTGTTCTCCTCAGAGAGATTTTGGAGGGCGCAGGTATTTTCGAACCGAGATCACAGAATCTCAAGTTCAGTAATCTCGGCGAAATGATCCTTGTGGCTGTCGACAGATGCAACAATCTGCTTTTCATGATGTACAAATCACTTTTTGGCATCTTCAAAGCCACTGATCAAGGTGGAGTTGTGGGCCCCTTGGGTTTGGTGGGACTTGTCGGCGAAGCGGCAAAGGTTGGACTCGAACAAGTTTTGACGCTGGTCGCCTTTATCACAATGAGCATAGGACTGTTCAATCTGTTACCACTGCCCGCCCTTGACGGTGGTAGAATAGTGTTTTCCTTCTTGGAAATAGTGCTCAGAAGAAGGATTGACCCTAAGGTAGAAGGTTTGATACATCTGGTTGGGTTTGTGATTCTCGTTGTGTTCATGATTTTTGTGACCTTTTCTGATATTGGAAGGTTGATTGCAAGATGAGTAAAGCTATCAGAATTGGCAATCTCTTCATCGGCGGTGGTCATCCGATAACTATTCAGTCAATGACAAACACCAAGACGAGCGACATCGCTGCAACTGTTGATCAGATCAAGAGACTCCAAGAAGCTGGCTGTGAAATAGTCAGAGTGGCCGTTCCAGATTTCGAGAGCGCGAAGGCGATCAAAGAAATAAAGAAGCAGATCGATATACCTTTGGTCGCCGATATACACTTCGATTATAGACTGGCGATTGAATCGATCAAAATGGGCGCAGACAAGATCAGAATAAATCCTGGCAACATAGGAGAGAGTTGGAAAGTAGAAGAACTCGCTAAGGTGGCAAAAGACTATCAGATACCGATAAGGGTTGGATCGAATGTTGGCTCGCTCAAAAAGGAGTTCGAGTCCAAATATGACCACGCAACGGCGTTGGCTGAATCTGCTCTAAGAGAAGTTCGTATACTCGAAGATTGCGGTTTCTATGAGATCGTTGTCTCTGTCAAGAGCAGCGATGTTCTCGAGACAATCAAAGCAAATGAATACATTGCCCAGAAGGTGAGTTATCCGATTCATCTCGGTATAACTGAAGCTGGAACCTATGAGACTTCGATCGTCAAATCTTCCATTGGTATTGGCCATCTCTTGTTACGTGATATAGGTGATACCATCAGAGTCTCAACGGCAGGAGATCCAGTAAGGGAAGTTTACATAGCACGCAAGATTCTGGTTTCCCTACACTTGAGAAAGGGTGGGCAAGTTATTGCCTGTCCTACTTGCGCGAGGAGCGAAATAGATGTGGAAAGAGTAGCAAGAGAGATTGAACCGATCGTTGAAAAGACAGATCTGGTTGTGGCTGTGATGGGATGTGTAGTCAACGGAATAGGTGAAGGGAAACATGCAGATATAGGGATTGCAGGTACGAAGAATGGGGCTGTTCTATTCAGAAATGGGCAAATAGTTAAGACCATACCGATCAACGATATTCCGTCAGAATTGGGCGAATTGATCAGACAAGAATTGGAAGATCGCAAACTTGGAGTAAACTTATCGGAATAAACAAAGGTTATTATCATCTTGGAGGTGAATGTGATGGACATAAAGTTCTCGGTGAACGCAAGGTCTGAAAGCCCAACAAGGGTCATGGTTAAGGCAAGGAATTTCACTATGTACGTCGATGAACCACCTCAACTCGGTGGTGAAGACAAGGGAGCAAATCCAGTTGAGTACCTCTTGGCTGCTTTGGCAGGTTGTTTGAACGTGGTCGGCAACTTAGTTGCACGCGAGATGGGCATAAAGCTTGACGAACTCACAATAGACATAGAAGGAACTCTTAACCCTGCGAAGTTCCAGGGTAAAGAAACTACTGAAAGAGCCGGTTACAAAGAGATACGTGTTTCCATGAAAGTCAAGAGCACCGCAGATCAGAAGACTCTCGAAAAGTGGCTGAAGACTGTAGAGCAAAGATGTCCTGTTTCTGACAACATCGCCAATCCAACCCCTGTGAAATTGGCTTTTGAAAAGATCTAAAAGATGCCCCTTACGGGGCATCTTTCATTGCACTCCCATAAAACTCATCTTGTTGAGAGAAAATGTTTTCCGATTATTCCTCTTAATTTCTTCTTTGTAGCCTCAACTCATAGTTAAACGCGTGTAATAACCATTCAACAGAAAAAGAAGAACAACTATTTCTGTAACTGATACTTGCAAAGGCGAATGGTTTGTGATATAGTTTCATTAAACCTATTGTAGGGGGGAAGAAGTATGTGGAAGAAAGTGTTTTTAGTAGTTCTTGCATTAATTGCAGCCGTAGGGTTTGCGAAAACTCCAAAAGACACACTTGTGATTGCCGCAAACACTGAGATTTTCATAACTCTCGATCCGGCGGTTTGTTATGAGACCTTCGCAGCCGCAGTAGTCACCTCTGCCTATGCCGGCTTGACGAAGATTGAACCAGTCAACGGCGTTCTAACTCCCGTTCCAGACTTGGCAGAAAGCTGGGAAGTCTCTGAGGATGGCACCACTTGGACCTTCCATCTGAGAAAAGGCTTAGTCTTCGCCAACGGTGATCCACTCACCGCAGAAGACGTGGTTTTCTCATTCCAGAGGGTGCTCGCCATTAACAAATCACCGGCATGGCTTTTCAACGAACTTGGTTTGACGAAGGAAAACATGAATGAAACGATCTTCGCTAAAGATGCGAGCACAGTTGTTCTCAAGACAAAGCCCTTGGCAAAGAACATAGTTCTCTCCATCATTGCACCCCCATGGGGTGGAATCGTCAACAAGAAAGTCGTAATGGCAAACCAGGTCAACAACGATTTGGGCGAAGCATACCTAACAGACAAATCTGCAGGAGCAGGACCTTTCATAATTGTCGAATGGAAACGCAAAGAGCAGGTTATACTTCAATCCAACCCCAAGTATTGGGCTGGTGAACCACCTCTGAAGAGAGTCATAATCAAAGATGTTCCAGAGGAAACAACGCAATTCTTGCTCGTCCAAAAAGGCGATGTTGATATAGCCTGGAATATAACGACAGAACAAGCGGCTCAACTCAGAGAGACAAAAGGTGGAAACATAAGACTGGTAACAACACCGGAGCAATCAAATGAGTACGTTGCAATGAACGCAGGTTGGGGACCTTTCAAAGACGAAAAGGTCAGACTTGCGATAAAGTATGCGATAGACTACGATGCGATAATCAATTCTGTTATGAGAGGCTTCGCTATTTTGAACCAGAACTTTATGCCCATAGGATACTTTGGATACATCGAACTCAACCCATTCAAGCGCGATGTTGAAAAGGCAAAGAAGTTGCTGGCAGAAGCAGGTTATCCAAATGGCTTTGAAGTTGAGATCATAACCAGTACGACAGAGATAAGAAGGAACGAGGCAATAGTCGTTCAAGCAAACCTTGCCGACATCGGTATCAAGGCAAGCATTGTGCAGATGCCTTCATCTGAGATGTATGCGAAGTATCGCCAGCAAGGTCATCAAATGATCATAGCAGGTTGGGGTATTGACTATCCTGACCCAGATGCACTCGCTAAACCATTTGCAAATTACAGAGTGAAGCAACTCGCTTGGAGGAACATGTGGTATGATGATTACGCAGCTGATATTGCCGAGAAGGCCGGCGTTGAACAAAACGATCAAAAACGTGCACAAATGTACAAAGAACTGCAGGAGTACTGGATAACGAGAAGCGCATTCGCCATGCTCTATCAACCAGTTGGTTTCTGGGCTGTTAGCAACGATGTAGTTGGTTTTGAAAGAGCTGTTGAGGGTTACACATTGGTCTTCGATTTCACAAAGATCTCCAAGAAGTAATTCTTAGATAGGAGGGTGGTTGATGAAACTGACCACCCTCTTATTCATTTGACAATCGAGGAGGATGTGTTCATAGATGAAGCTTGGTTCTTTTATAATTCGAAGGCTCCTGTTGATGTTGTTGGTTCTCTTTGGTGTCTCTGTCTTAGTTTTCATCATCGCAAAGGTCATACCAGCCGATCCAGTTGGAGCGATACTTGGAGGGAATGCACCTATAGATCTCGTTGAAGATATGAAAAGGCGTCTTGGGCTCGATAAACCTCTGATTCAACAGTTTGGCGACTACATCTTTGGACTTCTGAGAGGAAATTTGGGGATTTCTTTGAAAAGCAACAGACCAGTTGCAGTAGATATCGCAAACTTCTTTCCTGCCACTTTGGAACTCTCCATTTGCGCAACTCTCTTAGCAGTCGTGATAGGTATGTTTCTCGGCATTCTCTCTGCTGTCTATAGAAACAAATTCATAGATCACTTTGCCAGGGTTTTCTCGATACTCGGTGTTTCCATGCCGGTTTTTTGGACTGGTCTGCTGTTGTTATTACTCTTCTACTTTCGTCTTGGATGGCTTCCAGGAACTGGTAGACTGGGGCTTTTCACAACTGTGCCCACCAAGTACACAGGTTTATACTTGATCGATTCTCTCCTGTCACTCAATTTCGAAGCCTTCAAAGATGCCTTGGCTCATTTGATCTTACCCTCGATAGTTCTCGGTTATTCGGCTGCCGCATCCATAGCCAGAATAACTCGTTCGAGCATGTTGGATGTTCTAAGGCAAGATTATATAAGAACTGCGAAGGCAAAGGGTATTGGCAAACGACTCATAATATACCGTCATGCGCTCAGAAATGCGTTGATACCTGTTATCACGATAATCGGTTTGACCTTTGGTGGCTTGCTCGAAGGAGCGGTTTTGACAGAGACAATCTTTGGCTGGCCTGGGCTTGGCAGGTATATAGTCAACTCACTGCTCTTGCTCGACTATCCGGCGATCATGGGTGGAACTCTGTTCGTGGCAGTTGTTTATTCTGTTGTCAATCTCGTTGTTGATATCATCTATGCTGCATTAGACCCGAGAATGCGCGCTTAGGGGTGAGTCTTTTGGTCGACAGATCAGAAAGTACTGTCTCACGTTGGAAACCGATCATAGAAGATTGGAAACACACTTTCTATTTGTGGAAAAGAACGAAGCTTGCAATGGTCGGAACCTTTATTGTCTTGGGATTCATATTGTTGGCAATCTTTGCCCCTTTGTTATCACCCTATGATCCCATCAAGACTAATTTGCCCGAACGATTGAGACCACCAAGTAGAGAACATCTCTTCGGAACAGATCAATTCGGTAGAGACATTCTAAGCAGGGTGATCTACGGTGCCAGAATAGAGGTGTGGATAATATTCCTCGTAACCGTTATAAGCGGCGCAATAGGCATTGCTGTGGGCATAACTGCAGGGTATTTCGGAGGCTTGATCGACGAGATTTTGATGCGCATCACCGATATCTTTCTTGCCTTTCCAAGACTGATTCTCGCAATGGCTCTTTCTGCGATGCTCGGCAGAGGCTTGACCAACGCTATTTTGGCCATTTCACTGGTTGAGTGGACTGTGATAGCCAGATTAGCACGCGCAGAGGCAATGAAAGTGAAGTCTCAACCGTATATAGAAGCCATAAGGGCAGTCGGAGCGAGCAACTTTCGTATACTGTTTCTGCACGTACTGCCGATGTGTCTGTCACCGGTGCTGGTCCAGTTGACGCTGAGGATGGGTACTATCATTTTGACAGCGGCAGGTCTTGGTTTTCTCGGACTTGGTGCCCAGCCTCCCACACCGGAATGGGGCGCAATTGTCAGCGATGGCAGAAGCTATTTGGTTCAACAGTGGTGGATTTCTACCTTTCCCGGATTGTTCATAGCAGTAGTTGTCCTTGGTTTTAATCTCCTCGGAGATGGTATCAGAGACATTCTTGATCCAAGACTCAGGAGGTAAACTATGAAACGAGGATCACTTCTCGATATAAGCAAACTTCGTGTGATCTTTCACACATACCGCGGAACCATAAAGGCTTTGAACGGTGTTGAGCTTTGGCTGAATGAAGAAGAACGGCTTGGAGTAGTTGGTGAAACAGGTTGCGGCAAGTCTGTTACAGCACTTTCCGTTATGAGGCTCATAGAACAGCCAGGAGAAATCATAGACGGCTCAATATGGTTCAACGATAGAGATCTTCTGAAGCTAAGTGAAGAAGAGATGGATAAAATTAGGGGAAAACACATCTCGATGATCTTTCAAGAGCCAATTGCGGCGTTGAATCCTGTTTTCAAAGTGGGTTTTCAAGTAGCTGAAGCGATTGCACACAGCCAAGGCATAACCATCAAAGATGCTTATGCGCAGGTTCGTGAAGCCCTTGAGATGGTTGGTTTGGACTGGCAGAGAACAATCGATCTGTACGCTCATGAGCTGAGCGGTGGGATGGCTCAAAGAGTAATGATCGCGATGGCTTTGGCTGTAAAGCCTAAGCTGTTGATAGCAGACGAGCCGACTTCGGCTCTCGATGTGACCATTCAAGCGCAAATACTTGAATTGCTCGACAAATTGGTTACAGTCAGTCAAAGTGCGGTGGTACTCATCACACACGATTTGGGAATAGCCTCCGAATTCTGCGACAGAGTTGCTGTTATGTATGCAGGTAATGTTGTGGAAGTTGCAACGAGCGAGGAGATCTTCGGTCAGCCACTTCATCCATACACTAAGGGTTTGATCAACTCTATACCAGTTGTAGGAAAGAGCAGAGAATTACTCGGCATTCCAGGTGTCGTCCCAGATTTGGTTGACCCACCATCGGGATGTCGTTTTCACCCCAGGTGCAAAGAAGTCTTCGATAGGTGTTACACGGAGTTGCCACCTTTGTTGCAGGTAAAACCGAATCATTACGTTGCCTGTCATCTGTATCATTAGGGGGATCGATCGTGGAAGTGCTCGTTGATGTCAAGAATCTCAAAAAGTATTTCGAGATAAGAAAGTCACTGTTTGCCAAACCTGTTTATGTTAAAGCCGTTGATGATGTTAGTCTCCAAATTCAGAAAGGTTCAATCTTTGCAGTTGTTGGGGAGTCTGGTTCTGGTAAGAGTACGCTTGGCAGAACTATTCTGAAGTTGATCGAACCAACTTCCGGTAAGCTGATCTATGACGGGAAAGACATAACAAAACTGAGTAGTAAGGAAATGCTCGAGTACCGCAGACAGATGCAGATAGTTCAACAAGATCCATACAATTCGTTGCATCCTCGAAAACTCGTAAAAGAGATAGTTGGAGAAGGTTTGAAGATACACCTCAAGATGAAAGCAGACGAGATCTACACACGCATAAAGGAGATTCTGGAGTTGGTTGGCCTTCGAGAAGAGCACATGTTCAGGTATCCACATGAGTTTTCAGGAGGCCAGAGACAGAGAATAGCCATAGCTCGTGCATTGATCCTCAAGCCCAAGTTTGTAGTTTTAGATGAACCTACCTCAGCTCTCGATGTCTCGGTACAAGCAAGGGCACTCGCCCTTTTGAGAGATCTCAGAGAAAAATTTTCATTGACATATCTCTTCATCACGCACAATTTGGCCGTTGTTGACTACATGGCAACGCACGTGGCAGTTATGTACCTTGGCAAGGTAATGGAAATGGGCACAAAGGATGACATCTTTCAAAGGGCCTCTCATCCCTATACACTCGCACTCCTTGATTGCGTACCAATGGTTGGAGCTGGAAGAAAGATCAGATCAGTACCTCGTGGCGAGATACCAAATCCCACAAAACCACCGAGTGGCTGTGTCTTTCACACCAGATGCCCAAAGGCACAGAAGATCTGCCAAGAACAGGAACCAGCCTTTGTTGAGGTGTCACCAGGGCATTTTTGCAGATGCCATTTCTGCGCCTAAGGGGACGCTTTCATACTTTATCTCTTTGTACTTGCTGTTCGAGCCTGCTCAAGATGAGGTTCGCACCTGCGACTCCTTTGAAAACCGAACCTTCTCTCAACGCAAAAGCCACGGTGAGAACCATGTTGCCAGTTGCTCGTGATTGAAGAGGATCAGAGATCGTCCATTCGACGTTGTTCTCTTTCAGATACCTGAAGTACGCCCTGTCAGAAATCGTGCCTTTTGCACCGGTGGTTGTGATGAAGTTTCCCGAAGCATCTGCTATGAATATGGCTTCATAAACATCACCTTTTGTTTTCAAAAATTCTTTTGCATGTGGTTCAAAACCCGCCCAGTCCAACCTCTGGCACTCAGGAATCTGAATCAGCTTTGCCAAATCGTGCAACTGATCAAGTAACCATTTTCTCGCACCTGTCAAGCTCCTCAACTTCAAGGACTTTATGGAGAGAATCTCACCATTTTTGAAAAGATCCTGTGATAGACCATGGAGGTCCTGAACGGTTTTATTGGTTTCATCCACAAAGTTCAAAATATCTGTTGCACTGTTTGCGTTGGCATTCACCGCAGATTCAATCTCCTGAGTTGATTGTATTTGAGATTCTATAGAAGAAATGATATCATCAAGAATCTTCTTGAAGTTGTTAACAGTCTCCCTCAAAGAAAGAAGACTACTTGAAAACTGTTCGTTAGTCTTGACCGTCTTTTCAACAGACTCGGCAACGGCACTGCCCTTTTCTATTGATTCTCTGATCGTACTCTCTATGCTCGATACTTGAACTGATATCTGTTCTGCCGATTGTCGTGACTGCTCGGCAAGCTTTCGGACTTCATCAGCGACGACGGCAAAGCCTCTGCCATGTTCCCCGGCGCGTGCTGCCTCAATTGCCGCATTCAGCGCAAGAAGATTTGTCTGTTCTGCTATCTGCTGTATTGCTTGAACCATTTGCTTTATGCCATCTGAAACTTTCCGCAGCTGGTCCATGGTCTTCACTAAGTCGTTCAACCTATCCTTAGCGAGAAGATTCTCCTTAGACAATTCTTCTAAATTCCCCCTCAGTTTTGAAACGTCTTGTTCGATTCCTTCGAAGCTCCGACGCATTTTTCCAGAGTTGTCTCCTATCACTCGCGCGAAGTTGGCTATTTCGGTAGTCCCAGAGGAAGTTTCTTCTAAGGCTGCCGTCAAAGATTGAACTAATTCGGAGATCCTTTTAGCTTTTTCTGCTGTCAACTCAGAAACTTCATTCACTCGTTTTGAGATGTCTGTTAAATTCCGTGCATCACCACGAAGTCCTTCTGATGAGACAAACAGCTCTCTAAAAAGATTGACTGTCTCTCTATCTTCTGTCTGAACAGATTTGACAGTTTCTTCCACTCGAAAGATCTTCAGGAAAAATGCCAATATCATAATAATCATCGAGATTGGAACAACAATCCTCCAATAGGGAAGCTCCATCAAGTAAAAGACAAGACCACAAGCACCTACAAGAATCCCAAGCAAGCTCATAATCAGCCCTCCTGAAAGATGTTCTCAAAATATCCCTACTCAGATTATACTCAGAAATAAAGACGATTTTACGTGAAATGAAAATACTTCAAAACTTATTTGAGCCCATTGAAAATATGTCGTTGCCATCACAATCTATGGCAACTATCAGTGGAAAGTTCTCAACTTGTGTTCTATAAACTGCTTCAGGGCCAAGATCTTCGAAGGCAACAATTTCCAAGTTCTTCACATGTTCAGAGAGTGCGGCCGCCGCACCACTCGGTGCAACAAAATACAATCTCTTGTACTGGCGACACAAGTTTCTTGCCATTTCAGTTCTTTTGCCCTTCCCAACGGTAGCCATGACACCGAGTTCAAAGAGCATCCTTAGATATCTGTCCATCCTCTCACTGGTCGTAGGTCCTATCGCAACTCTGTTGTTTGAAGATTTTGTTGGACCTGCGTAGAACACTATTTTCCCTGCTAAGCTGAACGGCAAGCTTTCACCCTTTTTCAACAGAGTCTCCATTCTCTTCTGTGCGGCATCTCTCATTATCAAAAACTCTCCGCTGTAATCTATCCTTTCAAATATCTTGAGTTGCGTCAGGTTCAATTCGAACAACTCCTTTCCGGCACAAGTAGCAATCAACAGAAACAGCAATGGGTAAGTTGGCTATATGTGTTGGTGCATATTCCACATGCACTGAGTACACTGTTGGACCAACGAAGAGACCTTGAAAGCCTATCTTCAACTCGTTCAATCTCCGGTGTATCTCCTTCTCCAATTGTGCATAACGCGAATCTGCATTCGGTTCGTCGAAAGATCTCGTCAAAGCCAGTTTAGACAGAACCACTGCTTTGTCTGCACTACCACCGATACCAATTCCAACCTTCAATGGTGGACATCCTTTTGCCCCGTGTTCTTTTATATGGTTTACAATCAACTCGGTTATCTCCTGAAGATCAGCCGAAGGACTTGCCATAAACAGTTTAGTCAGATTCTCGCTACCTCCGCCTTTAACCAGAAAACGTACTTCTACATCCTCTCTTTGAGTCTGAAAGATGTGAACAACCGCTGGAGTGTTGTCAAAGGTATTTTTTCTCTCGTAGACTGGGTCTCTCACAACAGAAAATCTGAACGGGTTGCTGGAATAAACCTTTTTCACCGCGTTGTTCAATGTTTCTTCGAGCGGCTCTGTGAAAACGATGTTGTAACCCATGAAGACAAAGAATTCTACCATACCAGTATCTTGACAAAGGGGAAGTCCTGTTTCTTCAGCCACCATTATGTTTCTTTTCAAAACATCAGAAAAAGGGCCTTCGTAGAACTGAATCTGGGTTTTTACATAGTCGTTGATCACAGTATTTGCCTTCTGTAACTGCTGAATTAATTTCTCTTCCAATTTCTTTGCATCAACGATCGCTATTTTCATCTTTCTCCCCCTGTAGCAGACAGATTCTGTGAAAATGATACAATAATTTTTGAGACAAATGAAAGGAGGTTAAGAAATATGAGAACAATCAGAGCCCCAAGAGGGACAACACTCTCATGTAAGAGCTGGCAGACCGAGGCGGCTATGAGGATGTTGATGAACAACCTCGATCCAGAGGTCGCAAGGGATCCTGCTAACCTCATCGTTTATGGAGGAACCGGAAAGGCTGCCAGAAACTGGGAGTGTTTTGACAAAATAGTTGAAACGTTGAAAGTACTGGAAAACAACGAAACTCTTTTGGTGCAAAGTGGTAAACCAGTTGCAGTTTTCAAGACTCATGAGTGGGCACCTCGCGTCTTGATAGCGAATTCTCTATTAGTGCCGAAATGGGCGACATGGGAATATTTCAGAGAGCTTGAACAACGGGGCTTGATAATGTTTGGCCAAATGACTGCTGGTAGCTGGATCTACATAGGTACTCAGGGAATACTCCAGGGTACCTATGAGACCTTTTACGCGGTGGCAAAGAAATATTTCGGTGGTACTCTCGCAGGGAAATGGGTGTTAACTGCTGGACTCGGTGAAATGGGTGGCGCTCAACCACTCGCCGTCACGATGAACGACGGTGTCATTCTTGCGGTCGAGATTGACAAAAGAATGATTGAACGAAGATTAGACAAAGGCTATCTCGACACTTGGACAGACAATCTGGATAAGGCGCTAAAAATGGTTGATGAAGCTATAAAAAGCAAGAAACCTCTTTCTGTTGCCCTGCTTGGCAACGCAGCTGAGATACATCCGAAATTAGTTAAAATGGGGATGATACCAGATGTCGTCACAGACCAGACGGCTGCGCACGATCCGCTGAATGGTTATATACCCAAAGGTCTGACCGTCGAAGAAGCAGCAGAGTTGAGGAAGAGAGATCCACAAGAGTACCTCGAAAGAGTCTATTCTTCTGTGAAAGAACACATAAATGCGATTTTGGAGATGAAAAGACAAGGTGCCAAGGTTTTCGAGTACGGCAACAACATTCGCAGGTTGGCATACGATCACGGTGTCAAAGATGCCTTTGAGATACCAGGGTATGTGCCGGAGT
>JBBFME010000019.1:0-23066 GCA_037478695.1 Pseudothermotoga sp. | reverse complement strand
CTTTCGGCCTTAGCTGAGGGTAGTCAACCAGAGCTTTCACAAGCTCTCGACTTCAGTCGTGGGTGGTTGACTCAATCACCTCTTGGTCTGACTGGAATTCTTATCTCATATCGTAATCTCTGATGTTCATCAATCCAGAAAACTATATACCTGTTCCAGTCATCTTTTCTCGGTAAGAAACTCATGACCGGTGGATCGAAATGCGAAAATCTTAGGTGAGGCCCTCTGCTTTCGTCCCTCAACAAGATCGACGTCAAAATCACCTTTGCCAACAGGAGCATATTCTTCGTTTCCATCAAGTGAGCTAAGCCGTTTTCATCTTTGCATAGACCTTCTCTCTCGATCATTTCAAGATCACTCAGAGCCTTTACGATTTGCTCTTCTTGCCTGACCAAAAAGGTGGACTGCGAGAGGAGATCTACGATCATCTTTCGTGCCCTTGTGGATGGTATCTCACCTTTTGCAGACGGTTGTTCCTCTGCGCTTAGATTGATCTCAGCTAAAGAAATCTGCCTTGCTTCCATGGCAGCGTTTTGTCCTGCAATCTTTCCAAAGACCTGAGTGTCGAGCAGAGAATTTCCACCGGGCCTGTTGGCACCATGCTGACCTCCAGCGCATTCTCCGGCCGCGTATAAACCTTTAAGCGATGTTCTCGCATTCTTGTCGATCTTGATACCGCCTTGAAAATGTTGCAGAGCGTTCTGCACTTGAATTGGCTCTTTTGAGAGATCTATGTGCTTCTTTTTCAGCCAGTCAACGATCGCTGGGTTGATCTTCAACAATCTTTCATATGGCGTGGTGCTTGTGAACAATTCACTTGAAACCTTTTCACTCCATTTAAGAATCTCCTGCGGGATCTTCTCTGCTGAAAAATAACTTGGGTTTTTCGTGAAATCCAGATACACCTTATGTCCTTTCAGAGTGTGGGCATAGACGGCAAGGTCTATCACCTTCGTTGGAGATTCATAGGAAACTGGCCAGTGAGCACCCTTTTTGAATTCAAGGGTCGTCAGTTCAGCTCTGTCTGATTCGTTGAGATAGTCTGCTACAAACTCTCTTTGTGACTCATCCACAATTCTTGGTAACGCCCTGAACATGCTTCCTGAACTTGCAAAAAGCAGATGTGGATGACAGATACCAATCTGCATGAACTCCATGTTGACAAGCTCTGCTCCTGCTCTGAGTGCAGCGGCATAACCATCTCCTGTCATTTCATTGGGAAAGACATTCTGTCGATAAAGTGCTCCAGCACCACCTGTCGCCAAGACAAAGGTCTTTCCCTGAATGAAGAATAATTCATCTGTCTGAAGGTCGATTGCCTTTGCTGCGACCACACAATTCTCTCTGACGAGCAAATCATAGACCATCAGGTTTTCAACAACTTTCACCTTTGACTGAATCACTTCTTTTTGCAAAGCCTTTGCGATTTCTATCGCAGTCTCTGGTCCTACGTAACATGCGCGTGGGTAGACAGATCCATCGGTCAGAAATTGATCGATCTTGCCGTCGGCTGTCTTCGCAAATGGAACACCTATCTTCAACAGATATTCAACGGCATCTGCGCTTCCCTTGGCAAGAATCTCAGCCAAGTCATAATCGGAGACCTCTCCACCGATCTTGTATATGTCCATGGCATGTTCTTTGAAGTTGTCGTGAATCGGCAGAGTGTAAGGCAAAGTTGCGTGAAAAGCCATTCTATCAGAGCATGCCAGAGCAGTTGTTCCACCCTTGCCCAAAGGTTTCTTACTGATCAACAAGACCTCTAATTCAGGTGCTGTTTCTTTAGCAGAAAGGGCTGCCCTCATGCCAGCTCCACCACCACCGATGACTACGACATCTGCAACGAGCTTTCTCATTCTTTCTCCTCCCAACGCGTCATACCAATGGCCTTCGTTGGACAAAGCTTTACACACAATCCACAACCGTCACAGAGATCTGTTATGAAATAAGCTTTTTCTCTCTTTACAGGTGCATCGTAGATGCAAACTTTCTGACAAATACCACAAGAAGTACACAACTGTGGATCAATCACAGCCTTCAAGAGATGCCTTCTATCGATCTCTTCATTACCCAAGATCGCTTTACCACTCACCTTACCTCTGAACTGTGAAAGGTCGTTGTAGGACTTCTTTTTCATGAATTGCCCTATTTGTTCAAGCAAGAGATCTATTGCTTCATAACCTAAAAGATATATCAGACTGCACACCTCAACCACATCTGCACCAGCATAAATATACTTGATGACATCTTCACCACTTCCCACACCTCCTGATGCTGCTATCGACAAAGACAGGTGGGGACTACTGTTGGCAATCCATCTCAGCACGTAGTTGAACGCCCATGGACCTCCGTGACCAGCATATCCGCCGTGCATAATCGGTTTTTCATTTTCAAGGTCAATGTCAAGGCCTGTCAATCTGTTGAACATCACAACACCATTTACGCCAATTCTTTCGAGCATCTTTGCCATCGAAAGAGGAGAAGACAACTGCATAGGAAGTTTAACAATTATGGGAATTCTGATTGTATTGCGCACGATGTGAGCAACCTTCAAGATCTTTTCTTCAACATCTCCACCTCTAAAAGATATCGATCCATGGGGGCATGAAACATTCAGTTCGATAGCCGGTGCACCAACTTCTTCTGCCATCTGTGAATACTTCTTCCAACCTTTGTCCGTGATGCAGTTTATGCTCGGTATCACTGGTATTGAAAGTGTGTTGACAGCCTTTCTGATCTCTTCGAAATAACTCTTGCCATCGTAGGGACTGGCTTGTTCAAAGGAATAAAAGGTCTGAGATCTCAGTTTTCCCATCTTTCTTTCGATGATCTCAAACCTTGGGGTTGGTGAAAGGCGGCAAACTTCTTCTTCAAAGAAAGACTTCACAACCACACATGCCGCTCCATGTTCTTCGGCCTTCTTCATGTTTTTCAAGTTCTCGGCAAGACCAGATGAGGCAACTACGATAGGGTTTTTCAGTTTCAGTCCCACGTATTCACAAGACAGATCCATTTGACAAACCTCCGTTTTCAAAGATCAACTCTGATACCTTTTTCAGCCGAAAGATAGGCAGCGTAGATGACTTTTGTAGTCTCTTTGGCGAGTTCAAAATCTGATTCTGGCTGCTTTTCTCCTAACATGGCTAAGGCGAAGTCTCTCATCTCTTGTGGATAACCTCTTACCCAATCTTCGTCTGGCGATGGGAAGGTCCAGCCAGCTTTTGTCTCGATCTTTTCTGCTATGTACTCATCGCCCCAAGTTTGCGCAGAAGGCGTATAAGCTACCATCATGTTGTTGGGTGTGATATTGCAGTATATCATCCCATTTGCTGCATTGATTTGCACAAAGTTCTTAACACCACCGAGGCTGATGTCGTTTGACATAACAACAGCCTTTGAGTCATCCTCAAAATTTATGACCACACAAGCCCAGTCTTCTACATCAAACCAATCGGTGACCATATAAGGTCTTTCAAACTCTCTGATGCTCTTCATCTTGGTGAGTTTTCCAACCTCCGCAAAGACCGACTTCGCGTGGATTGGTTCGCCAGTTCTTTGCCTACCTTCGAAGTGTTTCAGGTGTAAAACCGCGCCAACGGGATGTGATCCCATTCTCAGCAAACTTCCACCACCAGCGGTCTTCCATCTTCTTGAATAAGCGGCATGAGAACCAGAATGGCTTTCTTCAGCCCTCAGTTCAAGTATCGGTGCCTTTGATACTGAAATGAGCCTCTTTGCTTTGCCAATCGCCGGTGCATATACAAAGTTTTCTGCGTACATGAACTTTGATTTGCTGGATCGCAATGCATCTTCAATGTGCTTAATTTTTTCAAGAACCTTTTGGTACATGTGGCTTTTGTCTATTCCTCCGACCTCTTCAATATGTGGCATATCTTCACCGAAATATCCCGTAAGTGGCTTTTCGCATATGATGTTCTTGTCGTTTTCAATAGCAGCTAAGATAACCTGTTCGTGTACATTCGTTGGTACACAGACATCTACAGCATCTATCAAGTCACTCCTGACGAGTTGTTCGTAGTCTTTGAAAACCCTTGGAATACCATATTGTCTTGCTACTTTCTCGGCATTTTCCATGTGAGAAGCGCATATTCCAACGATGTCGAAGAACTCTTTGTTTTCTCTGTAAGCATTCACATGTATGTGGGAGACAAAACCAGCACCGACGATTCCAACCTTTATCTTATTCACTCTTCACACCTCGCTTCTTAGGTATGTACTTTGAAACCATCACGAGAACCATCGTGATCAACAGCACCAATGAAATCGGACGTGTGACAAAGGGAAGTAGACTACCTTTTGAAAGCATCAGAGCGCGTCTCATGTTCGTGTCAGCCATTGGTCCAAGTATGAAACCGAGCACGAACGGAGCTGCAGGAAAATCGTTCAGCCTCATGAAATAACCGAGCAAACCAAAGAGCAGCATTATCCACACATCGAACATGCGTCCGTTCAAGACATAGGTTCCAACAACGCACAGGACGAAGATGATGGGCATCAGAATCTCTGTGGGTACAAGGAGAATCTTCAGAAACAGTCTTGTTATGACTAATCCAAAGATCACCATGATCACAGTTGCTATCGTGAACATAGCCGCTACGTTACCAATCATCTCAGGATGTTCGATAGGCAACAGTGGGCCAGCTCTCACACCGTGTATCCACAGAGCTGCCAACAACACTGCTGCAGGTGCGCTACCGGGCACTGCGAGCGTGAGCACTGGTATGATAGCACCAGCAACACATGCATTATTCCCAGTTTCTGCTGCTGAAAGCCCTTCTATAGAGCCATTACCAAATCTTTCAGGTTCTTTACTCGAACGCTTTGCAAGATCGTACGAAACCCATGAAGCGACGTCTTCACCCACACCAGGAATGACACCTATGAAGACACCAACGATACCAGATCTGATTATGTTAACCCAGTTCTTAACAATTGTTTTCCAATAAGAGAGACCACCCGCAGTCTTTGAGAAATCTAAAGCCACCTCTGGTTTGGTGACTCTCTTCAAACTTGTGAGTATCTCAGGTATACCGTACACCCCTACGAGAACAGGCAATAAGGCGATTCCTCCGTAAAGCTGGATATTTCCAAAGGTGTAGCGAGGATATGAAGTGATCTCGTCCAAACCAATCAGTGAGATCATCAATCCGAGAAATCCAGATATCCAACCTTTCAACGGATCTTTCGGTGCCGTCAAGCTTCCTGCGATGACAGTGCCAAAGATAGCCAGAACGGCGAACTCCCAAGAACCAAATTGAAGTGCAAGTTTTCCCAGCAGCGGTGCTAATGCCACTATGAATATGGCGCCTATGATCGAGCCAATTCCAGACATTATCGTTGCAACATTCAAAGCAAAACCTGCATTACCAGAACGGGCAAGAGGAAATCCATCAACGGTGGTTGCGGCATTTGCAGGTGTGCCAGGTATGTTCAAAACAATTGCCGTTCTACTACCTCCGTAGATCGCACCGATGTAGACACCTATCAACATTGCTATTGCAGTTTTTGCTGGAAAACCAAAGGTTAACGTCGTCAGAATTGCAACTCCAAGAGTTGCGGTTAACCCCGGTAGGACACCGACGAGAATACCAAGCAATGTTGCCCAGATCATGTTGAACAAGAGTAAAGGATCAGTGAGTATCTGCACAGTATACTGAAGATAACTTGCAAGCACGTTCATAGAAAAACACTCCTTCAAGGTAGAGGTAAGAGGAAGAGTTTGTCGAAGATGTAGTAAATGCCATAGATTACCAGTACCGAAGCGATGATTACAAGAATGGGTTTTTTTCGGTAGAAAATCAGAGAAAGAGTAGCCACGAATATGCTGCTCAAAACTATGAAGTTGACACGACCAAGTAAAAGAACATAACTAAGACAGACTATGACGGAGATTATCAATCTCTTGTTCTCGGCAACAGCGATCTTTTTGTCTTGATCAGGTTTCTTATCGATATCGTTTTTCCTTTTCCGTAGGAACATGACGAGATTTAGAACTATCACAATCGTTGAGAAAACTATCGGCACAATTCCTGGAGCACCATAACTTCCGTATTCTGTTTTAGTAGGCATGAGAAATGCACCGATTAGAAAGAACAAAGCCAAACCAATGAAGACCAAGGCTGTTATTCTGTCTTTCACAGCATAAACCTCCTAAAAGGCGCCCACAAGGGGCGCCATAGGCTTACTGTCCAATTCTTGGTATATTGTACTTCTCAGGTGATATCTTCAAAATACCTCTGTCGTACAGGAGCCATGTTACTCGCCTTGCGACTTGTTCTACTATGTCACTAGCCTCTTGTCCGTATATGCAAACAGAAACCAAGCCCTGTTTGTCTGCCCAATCTTTCATCGCTTGGCTGGTTGCTGCTTTTTCGAAGACGGCTTCAACGGTTTCAAAAACTTCTTGTGGAACATCCTTCGGGATTATCAAGCCAAAATATGCACCAACATCTGGAAAGTCTGGATACCACTGGCGAATGGAAGGTATAGTTCCATAGCCGGAGATAGTGAGCGGTTGAGCACTGAGAGTGCACAGAGCTCTCAACTTGCCCGCTCTGAGCATGTCTGCGACCTCCATTGAGAACTGCATATTTCCAACAACCTCACCGGAGACAACTGCAACGGTTGCAGGATTTCCACCAGCGTACGGAGTGTGTTTGTACTTCAAACCAAAGTATTCGGCAAAAATTTCCGCTGCAACGTGTCCACCACTACCAGTACCAGCTGAACCAATTGGAATCTCAGGATTGGCTTTCATCGCTTGAACCAACTCGTCTATAGTCTTGTACGGAGTGTTTGGGTTCACAACCACAACATTTGGTGCATAGATACAAAGCAAATACCTCCAATCTCTGTGGGTGAATGGAATCGTCTCTTCGAGCAACGCATACTTTGTTAGGTCCAAAATGGCGTTGGCGGTCCAGGTATAACCATCGTGTGGAGCATTCCATGTGTTAACTGTACCGATTGAACCTGCTCCACCCGGAGTGTTCACGATCACAAATTTGCGACCGAGAAACGGTTCCATTTGGGCTGTGATCATTCTTGTGACTTGGTCGGTCGAGCCGCCTGCAGCCCAAGGAACGATCACAGTGATCGACTTGGTGGGTTTCCACTCCGCGAAAACAAAGACCAGTAATAAAGCCACCAGCGAGAGTGTCAACACTCTCTTCATCTGAATCCCTCCCATTCTAAGGATAGTGTATTTCACTTTATGAAATGTCTTTTCTTTATGATACGATAACCGCGTCAAGAGATCAAGTTGAAAATACGAGTACAATGTGCTATGATCATCGAAAAAGGTTGGGATTCTTTCTTTTGCTCTATTTCTCAAAGTATCTCTCGTCATGAGACCGTGTTTTGAAGAAAGGGGAAAGACAGATGATAGGGATTATAGGCGTCGGTAACATAGGTTCTATCATTGCAAAGAGATTGGTTGAATCCGGTCTGCTGAAGCCCGAGGAAATACTTCTGGCAAACAGATCTCAACATAAATTGATACCTTTTGTGGAAAAGGGTTACAGAACAGCAACACCTGCTGAAATTTCTCGTTCTTGTGATGTTGTATTTCTATGCGTAAAACCTCAAGACAGCGAAGAGATGTTTTCACAACTCGATACACTCACGAGCACTATCATTGTGAGTACCATGACTGCTGTGCCGATAGAGAGAATCGTTCAGAGAACAAACTGCCGGAAAGTGATAAGGATCATGCCAAATGTTCCGGCGATGATCGGCAGAGGTGTAGTGGGTGTCAGCCGTTCCTCACAAGTCGATAAAGATGATTGGGAGAAATGCTGCACGCTCTTGTCGTCTTTGGGTACGATCGTAGAAGTTGAAGAAAAACATTTAGCCGCAGTCACTGCGCTCAGCGGCAGTGCTCCAGCCTTTATTTTCGTCATAATTGAAGCTTTGATAGACGCTGGGATCCGTATGGGGTTGTCATACGAAAGATCTCGTTTAATGGTGCTCGAAACACTGAGAGGTTCCTCTGAACTGTTGCTTAAATTAGGTGATCATCCTGGTGAGTTCAGACACGTGGTCACCTCTCCAGCAGGAACAACGATTGAAGGTGTGTACAGGATGGAAAGAGAAGGTGTTCGAGGCGCTCTGATGAAAACGATTCACGAGACTTATCTCAGAGCATTGCAACTTCAAAGGGAGCTCAACCAGAGGGGGGAAGATGATGGGTAAAAGAATGGGAATTCTTGTTGGAATACTTTTTGTGTTACTCGGATTTTTGATGATATTCAATCTCAGTGGAAACTATTTCTGGACGATCACTTTGTTGGTTCTTGGACTTGTGTTTGAATTCGGTTTTTTCGGTAAGTCAACAGGTAATTTCATAGCAGGTGGTATTCTCACAACCATTGGGATGTTGTTCTTGCTGTGTTGTATCTTTGGTTTCTCCATTCTGACTCGGCTTTGGCCCATTTTTGTCGTTGCACCCGGCGTTGGTTTGTTGCAAGGATATGTTTTTTCCAAAAGAAAAGGAATGCTGATTTCGTCTATCATCATCTTTGCAGTTGCAGTTCTGCTCTTTCAAGTGAGTTTCTACAAAGCGACTTATCTTCGCATAGTACTTGGAATCATTCTAATCTCTGTAGGTATATTGCTTGCTTTGCCACGAAAAAAATAGAAATACCCTAAGTGGTTTGACCATAATTTTTTCTCAGAAATTCCATAGCTTCCTTAGCGTGAGCCTCATCTATTGTGTGAACCATTTTTCCAGTTGATAAGGCCAGTACATAGACCTGGGCATTTCTTTCAACGTTCTCACACATAGAAAAAGCTTCCTTCATGGTTTTTGCAGCACAGACGAGTCCATGATTTGCCATCAAGACAGCTCTGCTCTTTTTCATAGCCTCAACGACGTTTCTTGCCAGCTCAAAGGTACCGGCGTTTGCATACGACGCAATGGGTATCTCTTCTGAGATCATCAGCACAGTCTCCGTGATTGCCGGTAACGAGATTTGTAGTGTTGAGAGAACCGATGCATAGATCGAATGTGTGTGAATTACTGCACCAACCTCTGGGAAGTTCTTGTAGATCTCTGCGTGTAGTTTGTGTTCTATTGAAGGTTTGTAAGAACCATCAATAACTTTGCCGTTGAGATCGATAACAGGCACTTGTTCTGGCAAAAGTTCATCATAGGGGATGCCGCTCGGACTTATGGCGATCAGGTTCTCAGAGATCTTCACGCTCAGATTTCCAGAACTTCCACTCACTTGATTTGATTTGAGCATCTTCAAACCGTACTCGACTATCAATGCCCTGTAGAGATCGTACATCTCATCACCTCAATCTACTTGGTTTATTTGATCAACAAAGACATATCCCAAGTTTTTCTCTTTTGCTTTGTACATGGCTTTATCAGCCTTTTTCACTAAATCATCTATAGATGCGCCGTCTTTCGGGAACATCGCTATCCCGACGCTCACACCCACGCACAAGGCTAAGCCACCAAAAGACACGGGTCGGCAGATCGAATCAACGATTCTTCTTGCAACCTCTTGAGCAACTCTTTCATTAGCTCCCGCGAGTAGAATAACAAATTCATCTCCACCAAGTCGGCCTACAAGATCACCTTCTCGCACGCAATTCTTCATTCTCTTACTGAGAATCTCGAGCATGTGATCTCCAACGTGATGACCGTGAAGGTCGTTCACACTCTTGAACCTATCTAAATCGACGTAGATCAAAGCAGCAGTTCTTTGATCTTTGGCAAGATTTCTCAAAATCTTTCGCGAACTGTTCAAGAAAGCTGCTCTGTTCAGCAACCCAGTCAGCGAATCCGAAAAAACAAGCCGCCACAGCTCACCGCCAAGAGTGTCTTTGAAAAGCCATAAGAATCCCATGGTTATCAACAGAATAGAGGTTGTCTCGACAACCATCACTACGGTATTTATGGTTGTAATGGTGAAGAAATGTCCTAACAAATGCAAGTATTTGGCGTACGCGAACATAGAGATGCCAGCCTTCAATACGTTATGTCCAAATCCAAATACAAAATACATCAGTGCAAAACTGCTCAAAAATTCAATCAATGCGATGATAGTTTGAAACAACTGCGGCTGAGTCTCTTCAAAGAAGATTTTCAAAATAATTCCAGTCACAAGAAAAGCAAGAACTGATCTCAAAATACCCCCACTCATCGAAGCCTTTTTCACATAACCACCTCAGACAACAAGAAAATTCTATCACTCAACTATAAAGGTATCACGTGAATTGACTGCAAAATCATTCTATCATCGGATCTTCTTAGTCTTGTCAACTATTTCTACGTGTGGGCAGAATTCTGAGAGCAACTCAACTACTTCACGACGCGAATCTGTTGAGGAAAAGCCCACGGTGTAAGATCGTCTGTTTCTGAGCTTGAACTTCAAGGCGTATCTCATATCAGATCTGCCAGAGAAATTCTGAACGATCACCCTTTCGAGGTCCTGTGAGTTGATCTTGTGCTGTCTCACTCCTGGCAATACGATTTCAAAGTCACTCAGAAATATTCCCTGCGAGTAATTCTTGTACTGAGCTGTTATCAACACCGCCACGAAAGCTTCAACTGTGCAAGCCATTATCACGAAATAATATTCAACACCTACAGTCGAAAGGACCAACAAGAAAAATACTACCATTGCCCAAGTGACCATCGAAGAGATCTTCAGTGAACGTACCATCTTCTCGTCCTTTACCCACATCAGGCCATGCCTCCAAGGATATTCTGCCACGTTCTGAAATCAATAGAATTTTGTGAAAACAGAAAAGAAGAGTTTCTATCAGAGCCTTTGCTTCACTTCATTCTTTCTTACTGTGGAATTTATCACAAATGAGGCTTTTGTTTAGTTCGGTTGAATATGGTAAAATAATAAACAAGTCAATTCTGCTCGCGCTTTGCGAGCATTTGTTGGGGGGATCGAAGATGAGAAAAACAGTAGTACTTGTGGCGGTGCTCTTCGCGGCGATCTGCTTTGCAGGAGTGAAGATTGGGCTTTTCGTGCCTCTCACCGGACCTGCTGCAGCCGACGGAGAGAGCGCATTACACGGAGCCATGCTCGCCGCAGAGTATGTGAACTCACACGGTGGTGTTTTGGGAGACAAGGTTGAACTGGTTTACTATGACGACAACTTCAAGGCTGACCAAGCTGTGAACATCGCTTACAAACTCGTTCAAAAGGATCAAGTGGCGGTAGTTGTCAGCGGATCTTACAGTGGACCGACAAAAGCAGCGGCAGGAATCTACCAACAGTTGAAGGTGCCAATGATCTCTGCTTATGCAGTTCATCCAGATATCGTTGCGACAGGTGAGTACATCTTCAGAGTTGGTACACTCGCCACAGTTCAAGGCAAAGCAGGTGCACATCTTGCGGTACAAAAACTTGGAGCCAAGAAGGTCGCAATTCTCACCGTCGATAACGATTTTGGTGTTTCCTTGACCAAAGGCTTCAAAGACGAAGCTCTAAGACTTGGTGCTGAAATAACCTTCGAACAGAAATATCCTCTTGGAGAGACTGATTTTAAGCCGATTCTGTTGAAAATAAAGGCGAATCTACCTGATGTCATCTACGCAACAGGTTATTTTGCAGAAGCCGCACGACTTGTTTCTCAAGCAAGACAGTTGGGTATTTTCATACCGATCATTGGTCAAGAAGGTTACGATTCACCTCAATTCGCTAAGCTTGCAGAACAGAAAGCCGCCAACGGTGTTGTCATAACCACCGATCTTGACAGAGATAGCAAAAGTGAGATTACTCAGTGGTTCATAAAAGAATACGCTGCGAGGTACAACTTGGACGCCGACATGGTGGCTGCATCTGCCTTCGATGCGGTGATGGTTGCTGCCAAAGCCGTACAGATTGCCGGTGCTTATGACCCACAGAAGATCAGAGATGCACTTAGCATCATAAAGACCTTCGAGAGTTCCGTTACTGGATTTCGTGGTTTCACCGCTGCCAGAGAGGCTGTGAGGACGATTACTTGTCAGATCTACCTTGGCAACAGGTTTCACTGGTTCTGGGAAATAAGTGATCCTGAGGTAGTCACGCCTTAACTCAAGGGGGGCTTTTGCCCCCTCATGTTTAGAAGAGGGTGATCACTTTTGTTGTTGCAGAACTTGGTGAACGCAGCGGTCCTTGGAAGCAGTTATGTGTTGATCGCGATTGGTTTGACGTTGGTCTATGGTGTTTTGAAGATATTGCACATAGCACATGCCGGTATCTATGCCTTTGGGGCTCTCTTTGCCTTATTTCTTTACGAAAGAGGCCTTTCCTTTCCACTATCGATTCTCCTTTCATTGCTCTTTTCTGGTTTGATCGGGTCTCTTGTTTACGAAGGATTGTACAAGAAGGTTCTCAGTAGAGGAAGAATCGTTCCATTGGTGATGAGTATTGGTTTGTTCGCCGCTATGGAAGATCTCTATCGCCTTTTGTGGGGACCTTACAAGAGACCGATAGACGTCTACGTACCATTGCCTGATGTGATGAGTTCATCACTCTATCTTAGTTCAAGAGGTCTTTTGGTAATTCTCGTAACCGTGATAGCCTTGACATCTGTCTACATCGTGGTCAACCAGACGAAGTTTGGAAAGTGGTTGAGAGCTTGTGCGAATGATATACAGCTTGCTGGTGCCTTTGGCATCAACACAGATAGAACGATCTTCTTTGGCTTCTTTTTCGGATCTCTTTTGGCCGCACTTGGAGGAATCTTGGTTGGTCTGTACGAAAACACCGTCTATCCGACAATGGGTAGTATACCGTCCTACAAGGCTTTTGTGGTTGTTGTACTTGGTGGTTTTGGAAGTATCAGAGGTGCTGTGATAGCCGGTTATCTTTTGGGTATCATCGAGACCTTCATCGTGTATTATTTCGGATTTCTCTTGCCCAGAGATGCGATTGCGTTTCTGGCTATGATAGTTTTGCTGATGTTCAGACCTGAAGGTCTATTCGGGAAGGTGCAGAGATGAGTTTAGACTATCTCTTGACAATAACTGTTTTTGTATCGGTGAATGTCATATTGGCTACGAGCTTGAATCTTTTGATTGGTTTTGCAGGACAGGTGTCATTGGGTCACGCCGCATTTTTTGGTATAGGAGCATACACATCTGCGATCTTGACGGTAAAATTTGGCGTTGATTATTGGTGGGCTTTGATCTTGTCCATAGTCATTGGAGGTTTGATCGGCTCGTTGCTCGGTTTACCATCCTTGAGAGTTAGGGAAGATTTCTTGGTTCTTGCAACGATTGGAATGAATTTTGTTGTGGTTTCCGTCTTCAATTACGTACCTTTCTTTGGTGGTCCCTACGGCATCATCTCCATACCTCGGCCGAAGCTTTTTGGACACACCTTTGGTACAAGAGCCTATGCCCTGTATGCCTTGATCTGGGCTGTTGTGGTTGTTCTTTTTGTGGTTGTTCTTTCCAAAAGGTATGTGAAGATGGGTTTTGACGCCCTGAGGGAGAACGAAGATGCAGCAGAGTCTATAGGAGTTAGCAGCCCGAGGTACAAGATCTATGCCTTCACAATTGCAGGTGCCTTGGCTGGACTTGCAGGAAATCTTTGGGCTCACTACATGACCGTCATTTTCCCAGACAACTTCTCTTTTCCTGTGTCGATAAGCATAATCACGATGGTTGTGATAGGTGGACTTGGCACTATAACAGGTCCTATCATCGGTGCTGTGCTCGTTACCATCTTGCCAGAACTCTTGCGTTTCATCCAAGATTACAGAATGTTTGTCTATGGTATGATCATCGTCTTCACCATGCTTTTCATGCCAAATGGGATAATGGGGCTCTTGAGAGGTGTTGGTGGTGGCAATACTTTCAGTAGAAGGTATATCGAAAAGATTCGGCGGATTGCAGGCTCTTAAGGATGTCAGTTTCCAAGTAGAAAGTGAAGAGATCAGAGCGATAATTGGTCCAAATGGAGCCGGCAAGACCACGCTTTTCAACATAATCAACGGCTTTCTGAAGCCTGATTCTGGAAGGGTAGTTTTCAACGGAGTCGATCTGACAGTTCTTCGTCCCAGTAAGATCTCGCAATTAGGAGTAGCAAGAACCTTTCAGATTGTAAAGACTTTCTTGGGTATGACCGTCTTAGAGAATATCTTGGCTGGTTTTGGTTGCGAGATATATCACCAGCTTGCTTCTTTTTTTGAAAAGCCTTACAACCCGCGATATGTAAAGGATGCACTGAAGATCGCCGAGAGTTGTGAACTGCAAGAATACCTGTATTCGCCTGCTGGGACATTGCCCTTGGGTATTCAGAGAAAGGTTGAGATCGCTCGTGCTTTAGCCACAAAACCAAAATTGATCTTGCTCGATGAACCTGTTTCGGGGTTGAATGACCTTGAAACTCAAGAGATCGTAAAGTTGGTAAAAAAGATAAACTCCCAAGGTGTCACTGTACTTTTTGTAGAACACGATATGCATTTCACCAACGAAGTTGCACACAGAATAGCCGTTCTCGATTACGGTGTAAAGATATCTGAAGGAACTCCACAAGAAGTCATGAGAGATCCCAAGGTCATGGAAGCCTATTTGGGGAGTGAAGAAAGTGCTTGAGGTCAGAAATATCGTAGTAAGGTATGGAAAGATCACTGCAGTGAATGGTGTATCTTTCACGTTGAACGAAGGAGAATTGCTTGCGCTAATTGGAGCAAATGGTGCAGGGAAGAGCTCTACACTGAATGCCATTATGGGTTTTGTCAAAGTATCTGAGGGTGAGATAGTTTTCCAGGGCAAGAAGATCACACAAATGAACAGCTGGGAAAGGGCAAAGCTTGGTATCTCAATGGTTCCAGAAACTGCTCGTCCCTTTGGAGATATGACGGTCATGGAGAACTTGGAGATAGGTGGCACTCTGTCTGACAAAAGTACTTTCAAGAACAAAGTCAGGGAAGTCTTCGAGATATTCCCAAGATTGGCTGAGCGCAGAAAACAACTCGCAAAGACTCTGAGTGGTGGAGAAAAGCAGATGCTCGCGATCGCCAGGGCATTGGTGAGTCCAGTGAAGCTACTTCTGCTCGATGAAGTTTCTCTTGGATTAATGCCGTTGTTGGTGAACGAGATTTTCAAAGTCATTGACAAACTCAAAGAAAGAGGGCTTACAATATTGTTGTCAGAGCAGAACACGAAGAAATCACTTCAGGTTGCAGATCGCGTTTGTGTGATGCAAAACGGTGTGATAGTCGCTGAAGGTAGTGTTGAACAACTTGTCAACAGTGAACAGTTGAGGAAGGCTTATCTGGGAGTTTGAGAGGAGGTAGAAGATGGCGCCCGTGAAGATCAGCATCATAGGTGCGGGTAGCGCGGTATTTTCAATGAGATTGGTGAATGATCTGTGCAAGACAAAGGGCCTAGCAGGCAGTTTAGTTTCACTGATGGACATCGATCAAACAAGGCTCGATGGTGTTCACGACCTTGCAGTAAGGTATGTCAAGGAATTGGGGGGCGATCTGAGATTTGAAAAAACTACGCAGCTTGAAGATTCTTTGAGGGATGCCGATTTCGTCATAAACACCGCAATGGTGGGAGGACATTCATACCTTGAAAGGGCACGAGCCATAGGCGAAAAACACGGCTATTACCGAGGTATAGACACTCAGGAATTCAACATGGTTTCAGATTATTACACGATCAGCAACTTCAACCAGTTGAAATTCTTCGTCGATGTGGCGAGAAAGATGGAAAAGCTTTGTCCAAATGCATGGCTTTTGCAGACGGCAAATCCAGTCTTCGAGGGTACAAATTTGATAAGACGCTGTTCGAAGATCAAGGTCGTGGGTTTCTGCCATGGTCATTATGGTGTTCACGAAATGGCAGAAGCACTTGATTTGGACATGAAGAAGGTAGACTGGCAAGTCGCAGGTTTCAACCACGCGATATGGCTGAACAGATTCACTTATGAAGGCAAGAATGGCTATGAATTACTCGAAAAATGGATCAAAGAAAAGTCAGCATCGTGGAAGCCAAAGACTCCGTTTGACTTACAACTGAGTCCTGCATCGATCGACATGTACAAATTCTACGGTCAGTTACCCATAGGTGATACTCCAAGAAATGGTTCTTGGAAGTACAACTACAACCTCGAGACAAAGAAAAAATGGTATGGTGAACCTTGGGGTGGTGCAGACTCCGAAATAGGCTGGCAGTGGTATCAAGAAAGACTCAAAACCATTACAGACGCGATCAACTACCTGTCGAATAACAAATCGATTAAACTCCTTGCTTTGGAATCCTATTTGAAGTTCTTGCCAAAGGGCTCTGTACCAGAGGAGATCAAGCAAGAGATCAAGGTATTCTCGTCACCCACTGCATTGAGTGGTGAACAACACATCCCCTTCATCGATGCAATCGTCAACAACAACGCACAACGCTTTGTCATAAACGTTCCAAACGAAGGTTCTATACCGCAGATTCCGAATAACGTTGTTGTAGAGGTACCAGCTATCGTAGATCGAAATGGTTGGCATGTCGAAAAAATAGATCCACCATTGAGTGAAAAGGTGATAAAGATGTACTTGATTCCCAGAATGCTCAGAATGGAATGGGCGCTGCATGCGATAATCAACGGTGACAAAGATGCGCTCGTAGAAATGCTCATCAGGGATCCCAGAACCAAATCCTATGAACAGGCCGTTGCTGTTCTTGAGGAAATACTGTCCTTACCAGAGAATGAAAAGATGAGAAAACATTACGACAACCGCGAGAAGTTGTGATATACTATTTTGCGGGATCTTTATATTTGAAAGGAGGAATACAGATGAAAAAGTTAGTGGTTTTATTGGTACTCGTTCTTTCGGTAGTTGCGTTTTCACAGGTAAACCTTGACGTCTTTGGTTCTTACAACTTCGTATTGACCGCTACACCAACAACAGCATCTCCAACTGCTTATGTGTCTTTTGGAGCCTTGGTGACCTATGAGGTGTCTGAAGGTGTCGAAATCGGCGGGGGTATAGGTCTTGCGTGGTTTGGGTTGGATGCAACCAGTATCATTGAGACTTTCCTTGGTGTTGATACTCAGTACACACTCGATCTTTTGGTTGCGGCGAAATACAATCTGCCGATCGATGATTTCTCAGCCGTCACAATCAAAGGTTACGGAGGGCTTTCGATACCTGGCTTTACAAACTTCACAAGCTTGGGCTATGTAGTGGGAATCGGGGTTGCGTACACCTTCGATGTTTCTAACTTCTCGCTTGGATTTGGTGCCGGTATAGAGATGAGGACCTATGGAACCAATAACTGTACAGCAATTCCTGTTGGAGGAAATCTCAGCATAAAATTCTAAACACATATCAAAGCAAAAAGCCCCGCATCTTGCGGGGCTTTAATTATGGTCAGGTTTGTGCTGTTACTGAACAACTTTCACATGAGCTGCTTGGGGACCTTTGGGTCCATCTTGAATTTCGAATTCAACTTCCTGACCTTCCTTGAGGGTCTTGAAACCGTCCATTTCCAGTGCGGACCAGTGGACAAAGACGTCGCCACCCTCCTTCTTTGTGATGAAACCATACCCCTTTTTGGGGTCAAACCACTTGACAGTACCTTTCATGACACAACTCCTCCTCGTAAAACGAAATAACCCATTACGGGCTTAAAAGATTATACGCCCTTGAACGAGAAAAGTCAAAATCATTTGAGTATTGAATGAACGACCAAGAAATACATTACTATCCCCGAGACATCGACTATTGTGGTCAACAATGGACCGGCCATTATGGCAGGGTCTATGTGTATCAAACGTGCTAAGAATGGCAAAATGGCACCTACTGTGTTGGCAAAGATCACAACGACGGCGAGAGCTAAAGAAACAGAAAAAGCAACTCTCAAGGAAGGACTTATCATCATCGATCTGAAGAACAAAGTGACACCCAATATGGCCGCGAGAACAGAACCGATGAGAATTTCGCGCAAAATGATTTTCCACCAATCTTTTGATCTTATCTCGCCGAGCGCCATACCTCTGATGATAAGTGCCGATATCTGTGATCCTATATTGCCGCCGGTGTCCATCATCGTGGGCATGAATGCGGCAACTATTGGCAGTGAAGCAAGGAAATGTTCGAATTTCGCTATCACATTGCCGTTGATAGATTCTAACAATAGCAGAGCCACAAGCCAAGGCAACCGTCTGAATATCAATTTCCAGCCACTCACATGAAGGTATGGTTCTTCAGTTGTGACCATTGAGCTCATTTTCTGAATGTCTTCTGTGGCTTCTTCGTCTATGACATCTACAACGTCGTCTATCGTTATAATTCCTATCAGGCGTTGTTCGCTGTCTACGACTGGCACTACAAAAAGGTCATATTTTCTCATTATCTGAGCCACTTCTTCTTGATCTGTCGTTGCGTAGACGAATATCGGTTCTGAATTCATGATTTGTTCCACAAAAGAATTAGGATCTGCGAAGATCAAATCTTGCAATTCAACGGTGCCAAGTAGTTTTCTGGATTTTTCTATCACGGGCATCAGATGAACCGTTTCTTTGTCCTTACCCTCCTTCCTGATCTTCTCGAGCGCTTCACTGACAGTCATTGTTGCATAGAGTTCCAAACATTTAGGTGTGGTAAGTCTGCCCGCAGAGTTCTCAGGATAGTTGAGCAAAGACAAAGTTATCTTTCTCTCATCTGGTGTCAGGTAAGACAGGAGCTTGTTGACAACATTGGCTGGCATTTCCTCGAGCAGTTCCGCCCTGTCATCTGGGTCCATAGAAGATATTATTTCTCTGAGTCGTTCTTCCTTAAACAATTCAATCAAAGCCATCTGGTCGTCTGTTTCGAGTTCGCTGAAGACCAACGCTGCTTGATCCTTAGGAAGCAAACGAAAAACTATGATTTTTTCATCTGGTGGGAGTTCTTCGATCATCTCTAAGATTTCGGCTGGTTCCTGCTGAGTCAAAATCGTTTTGAGGGTTCTGAAATCTCCATTTTCGATAAACCTCTTGATGTCAACCTGAACTCTTACCTTCATCGCTTCACCTCCTTGAAGGTTTATGGTGGAAGATTAAGCGAACTACTGGTACTTTCCAAGGCAACTCACCTCCCTCGAATGGTCTTACAATGTAATTTTACGCACTGGCAATTGATTTTGTCACCACAAATCTTTAAAAAACCACACACTTCTGAGTTACAACTATTCGACAATCTCAGTGGCGGCTCTTCTCAAGCGGTTCATAACTGAGAAAAGTATTCCCCTGGGCTCAAAACCAATCACTATTGCCACATCTGCAGTCAACGAATCTATTTGACGAAGTACACTGAACAACTGCTGAGCGATTGTAAATGGTTCTTTCAGCGTTCCAAGAACTATAGTTTTCCTACCGTAGAATCTCGATAGCATTTCTTGCGGGCATACAACGGGTGCATCGGGATACTTTGAGAGAACTTCGTCAAGCCTTTCCTCGTTGGCGACGAGAATCACTGGCTTTTCGGGTGCATAGTGTCTGTAACTCATTCCTGGTGACAGCGGCCTAACTGGTTCATCGGTCTTTTTCAAAAGAAACTCCGGTATCTGCAAATCTGACACAACACGTTGAATCTCTTCAACAGTGGCTGGACCGGGTCTCAGCAAGACAGGTTTTTCTCTTGAAAAATCTATTATAGTCGATTCGATGCCGAATGGAGTTTCTCCACCGTCTATTATCGCATCGACTGTTCCATAGAGATCGTCGATGACATGCTCTGCTCTCGTAGGACTTGGCTTGCCTGATAGATTAGCACTCGGTGCCGCAATTGGTGTACCACAGAGTTGTAGAAACTTAAATGCCACCGGATGACTTGGCATTCTGACGGCTACCGTTTCAAGCCCACCAGTTACCTCCTTTGGCACGGCTGGCTTTTTCCTGAATATGATCGTCACTGGTCCAGGCCAAAAGACATCGATAATCGCAGAAGCCCTTTCATAACTTTGATCAACTAACAGTGCGAGCTGATTCTTATCGTGAATATGAACGATCAACGGGTTATCAGCAGGCCTTTTCTTTATCTCGAAGATCTTCAAAACGGCAGTGGTGTTGAAACAGTCAGCGCCAAGGCCATAGACGGTCTCTGTTGGGAAGGCAACAACACCGCCTTCTTTTATCATCTCAGCAGCCTTGCGAAGAATCTCTTCATTTGGTTTGAGCGGGTCTACTCTTATGAGCATCGTCATCTGCATCTCCTCCTAATCTTACTTTATCATCACTGGTAGTTTTTGCGATGAAAATGGTATAATCGAGCTGAGCTTGTGAATTTATTAACAGGAGGTGGAACAGTTGCCAGATCTCTGCACTACAGGTGAGCGTTTGTTCAAAGAATTGGATGACTACATCGATTCAATTGGTGCAAAGCCAGACAAACTGATCTCTGTGTTACAAAAGGCTCAGGAGCTATTTGGTTACCTTTCAACCGAGGTACAACAACACATCGCAGATGCCTTGAAGATCCCGGTTTCTCAGGTCTATGGTGTTGTGACCTTCTACAACTTCTTCTCCACGAAACCAAAAGGCAAGGTCCAGATCAAAGTCTGTTTGGGCACGGCTTGCTATGTGAAGGGTGGAGACAGAGTACTCGAAAGATTTCTTGAGGAACTTGGGACAAAGCCAGAAGAACCAACGAAGGACGGACAGTTTTCAGTTCATCCAGTAAGGTGTCTTGGAGCCTGCAGCATGGCGCCTGTTGTCTTAGTGGGCGAGAAGGATTTCTACGGCAGGATAAAACCTGATATGGTTCCAAGAATCATCGAGAAGTACAGGGAGGTGAAGGAAAAGTGAGCAAGATAAAATCACTTGAGGATTTGATGAAGATCAAAGAAAAGGCAGTCAAGGATCTTCAACTGAGGGACACGGGTAAAAGAGGAAAGATCACAGTGGCAATGGGTACTTGCGGGATTGCGGCAGGTGCGAAGGACACACTGAAAGCCATAGTAGAAGCCTTAAACGAGAACAACATCAACGATATCTCGGTTGTGCAGTCTGGATGCATGGGCTTGTGCGAAGTGGAGCCAACCGTTGAAGTGAGATTGGAAAGCCAAGAACCTGTTGTTTATGGCCATGTAACTCCCGAGAATGCAAAGAGAATAGTGAAGTTACATATACTCTCCAACCAAGTTGTGACAGATTTGCTGGTTCGCAAAGGGGAAATCTAAGAAGAGGTGATCTGAGTGCCATTGACAGCTACTACGATCTTGGTGTGTGCTGGAGGTGCTTGTATCTCGGCTGGTGAAGAGACTGTAAAGCAAGCACTTGAGGCAGAGATAGAGAAGTATGCATTGAAAGATGTTGTGAGAGTGGTTGAAACTGGTTGTATGGGTGCATGTAGCTTAGGACCTCTGATGGTGGTCTATCCAGAAGGTGTCTTTTACCAAAAACTTACGCCACAGGCTGCCAGAAAGATCGTTGAGGAACACATTCTAAAAGGCAGAATTGTGAGCGAGTACCTCTACAAGATGCCCACTGGTGAGGTCGTGCCAGAGGCTGTTGAGAAACTGCCGTTCTTCTCCAGACAAGTTAAGATCGCGACCAGAAATGTTGGTTATATAGACCCATCGAACATAGAGGAGTACATCGCCCGAGATGGATATTTTGCCTTGGCGAAGGTTTTGAAAGAGATGACACCCGAAGGAGTGATTGATGAGGTCAAGAAGAGCGGTCTTCGCGGCAGAGGCGGAGCAGGCTTCCCAACAGGTCTAAAATGGGAACTCACGAGAAAATCGAAAGGCGAGAAAAAGTTCATCGTCTGCAACGCCGACGAAGGTGATCCGGGAGCCTTCATGGACCGTTCAGTTCTTGAAGGAGATCCTCACACAATTCTTGAGGCTATGACGATCGGTGGGTACGCTATAGGTGCAAACCAAGGATACATATATGTAAGAGCGGAATATCCACTTGCAATCGAGAGATTGAACATCGCCATCGCACAGGCAAAAGAATATGGTTTTCTCGGCAAGAACATTCTCAACAGTGGTTTTGATTTCGACGTTGAAATAAGAATAGGCGCAGGAGCCTTTGTCTGTGGCGAGGAGACAGCTTTGATTGCCTCCATAGAGGGAAGAAGAGGACAACCACGTGTGAAACCTCCATATCCTGCACAGAGTGGTGTCTGGGGTCTTCCTACGGTGATCAACAACGTCGAGACCTTTGCCTGTATTCCACCGATAATAATCAAGGGCGCTCAGTGGTTCAGGAGCATAGGCACAGAAAAATCTCCTGGTACCAAGGTCTTTGCATTAGCTGGAAAGATCACCAACACAGGACTTGTTGAAGTACCGATGGGCATAACCTTGAGAGAACTTCTCTACGAAATAGGTGGAGGTTCTTCAACGGGCAAAAAGATCAAAGCTGTGCAAACAGGAGGACCAAGTGGCGGTTGCATACCTTCAGAGTACTTTGACACACCTGTTGATTACGAATCTCTGCAGAAATTGGGCGCGATTATGGGATCAGGTGGCATGATAGTCATGGATGAAGACGACTGTATGGTGGACGTGGCCAGGTTTTTCCTCGAGTTCACCGTCGATGAATCTTGTGGTAAATGCACTCCTTGCAGAGAAGGTACGAGACAGATGCTCCAGATTCTCGACAAGATCACCACAGGAGAAGGAACCGAAGAAGATCTGCAAGAACTTGAGACTTTAGCGAATGTCATAAAAGATACATCGCTCTGTGGACTTGGGCAGACTGCACCAAATCCCGTTCTCAGTACACTGAAGTACTATCGTCATGAATACGAAGCACATGTAAAGGAGAAACGTTGTCCTTCTTTGAAATGCAAATCGCTGATTAGGTACATAATAGATCCGACAAAATGTGTTGGTTGTACCGCATGCGCAAGGGTTTGTCCGGTGAAAGCCATCTCTGGTGAGGTCAGAAAGCCTCATAGCATTGATAACGAAATCTGTATCAGGTGCGGAAGTTGTATTGAAGTCTGTAGATTTGGTGCAATAAGCAAAGTATCACCGTGAGAAGGGGGAATCAGTCGTGGTCGACCGCGAGAAGGTTAGTGCTCTTGTCAAGAAAGCAAAAAGCGAGCGCTTAGAAGAAAGAGACGTATTGATCAACACGCTGCAT